>CALDNT010000181.1 GCA_937915145.1 uncultured Reyranella sp. | reverse complement strand
GCGCGGCAGCGCACGCTGGCGCATTTCAACCGTCTTCTATCATAACACATCGCGCGTCCTGGCCGTCCCGCGACTGTGGAGCGGTTTCATCGGCTGTGTCTGCAAGCGCCAGGCGGTGCTGGATGACAAAGCGCCGGCGCTCGCCCAGGGCACGTCAGTTTGGCGGGACGGGAATTTTGCCGTTCCGCAGGATATTCTCCAGCGCCTGAATGCCGGCCTCGTATCGGCCGTTCTGGCAGTCCATCATTGCCAATTCGACCTGCGCCTTTTGGCCGGTGTGAAAGAGGGTCAGGACGGGTTCGTAGCGTACCCACAGCGCCTGGAGTTGCACGCAACGCGCCATGAGCTGGGGCGACGCAGGCGGCGCCGACGTGCAGGCGGCAGCCACGATGACGAGCGCGGTCGTGGCCGCGAGTTGCGACGCCGAACCAACAAACCTGGACATTTCACGCTCCTTTGCAGTCTCAACCCAGTAGCCCGTGGGCGCCAAGCACGCCGGCGGCTGCGACTGTTGTGCCAACCAGCAGCAGAATCACATGCGCCCGCTGAACGCGCCGGAAGGTGGCCGCCGGATCGGCTGCCATGCGGCGATGGAACCAGCCGCGCAGCAGCAGCGGCTCGAAAACGAACAGGATCGCCATGAACAGCAGCCAGACGAGTGCCATCGCCGCCAGCCACCAGCCGGCCGGCTCGAGAAACCGGCTCCAGGCATCGAGACGCCAAGCCATGTAGGCGCCGCTGAGACCTGCCGCGGGAACCGAGACCTTCACCTGAGTGGAGAACCGATGCTCGATCGCCTCGAAGAGCGCGACACGTCGCGACGGTTCCTCGAAGGCGGCGATGGCCGGCAGGATCACCGTGGTGACGAAAGCGACACCGCCGAACCAGTGAATCACCGCCAGGACATGCACGGCCCGCGCTACGGTGAGGTCATCCATCGCGTGCCGTCCTGCGGCGTCTAGGCGCGCCGCGCCGTGCCAACGCCGGTCGTACCCCGGGTGGGCGTAGCCGGCAGGCCGTGCATATCGAGCCATGCCGCGATGGCGGAGGATTCGACCGGCAGCTCGACCGCCAGCGGTCCGGCGAAAGCCCGCCAGCGATCGAGATTGCGCGCTGGAACGCCGACGAGAACCGGGATGCCGAGACCGACCGCCTCGGCAATGGCGCCGCGCAGGCCACCACCATCGGCCTCAATCTTGCCGAACTTGTTGACCACCAGGAGACGCGGCTCCTCGCTGCAGAGGCTGAGGCTGACAGCTTCGGCCAGATCGGTCAGGAGGCTGACATCGAGCCGGCAGCCGCGCGCCTCGCTGCCGCGATGCTCGGCAATGGCCGTGACCTCGCCGCTCGAAAGATCCTGCAGGAGCATGTCGCAGGGGTGCCGCCCCGGCAGGTCAGCGGTCTCAAGCTGCAGCGCGCCCGCCAGTGCAACGCCGCGCTCGCGCAACGGCTCTATGGCCCGGGCGATCGCACGATCGGGGTAGATGCCGTCGGCATAGACCAGCGCGGCAATGAGGATCTCGGACATTATTCAGCTTTCCTTGCAGGTGCATTGGCCGCCGCAGCCCTTGCCCGGACTGTCAGCATCATGACGCAGCGACCACTCGAGCATGTGTTTGAGACAAGCCGTGCCGGCGTCGTCGGCACGCTCGAGCGTCGTCATGAGGGCTAGCCAGTCTTCGTCCAAGGCGAGTTGAGCGAACCGGCGCGACGCCCCGGCGGCATATTCTCCGATGCCTTCACCGAACGGCCGACCGGCCGCCTCGACCTGGACCAACAGGTTGAGATCTTCCAGGGCAACCAGCGTCTCGGCGGCGAAAGCCTCGTCGCCCAGACGTTCGAGAACCTGACCCAGCACCATCGCTGCCTCCTACTGAACGAGCGGGCCGCGCGCCGCGGCAAGGTCGACACCGGTCACCTGCGCGCGGCCGGCCAGGATCGACACGTACTGCTGCTGGGCGCGACGGTGGACCGCCTCGTCGAGGTAGTCGGCAATGCGATCCTGGACGAGACCGAAGGGCAGCACCTCGCCGTCGACACGGCGGTCGAGACGCACGACGTGCAGGCCATAGCGCGTTTCCACAGGCTCCGGATGGACGGCACCCGGCACCATGGAGCGCAACGCCATCTCGAACTCGGGAACGGTCTGGCCGGTGCTGACCTGGCCGAGATTGCCGCCTTGCTTCGACGAGGGGCAGGCCGAGTGGAGGGCGGCCGCAGCGACGAAGCCGGCCGGGTTCCGCACCAGGTCCGAGATCAGCGCAGTTGCCGCCTCGCGGGCCCTGTCGCGGGCATCCACGTCGTCCGGTGCGGCCACGAACAGTATGTGTGCCGCTTCGAACAGGTCGGGCGAACGGAAGCGACGAATGTTGGCGTCGTAGTAGCGCCGGCACGCGTCTTCGTCGGCGCTCGGCACGACGACCTCGCGCTCGATCAGGGCGCGCAAGCGTGCTTCCTGTGGTGTCTCGCGGCGGCCCTCGCCGTCTTCGAGCGGCTCGGCGACGATCGAAAGCCGCTCGACTTCCTGCGACAGCAGCTCGCGGATCGCCAGCGCTCGCGCCGCCAGCAGCCAAGCCTGGTCGGGGTCGGAAGCCTGGTGGTGCTGGGTCTCGCGGGCGATCGCCGCACTCGGGATGGCCACGCTATTGACGCTGACCGGCTCGGGCCGGGTGACGCGACGGCGGGCGAGGCGCGGCGCAGTGGCGGACGGAGGTGTGTTCATGGCGCTCACTCCGCCGGCTGTCGGGACGCCGGCTGACCAGACGTCGACAGGGGTCGGCGCCGACGCACGACCTGATAGCCGCGACGGCCGAGGTACCAGACCGGCGCCGACCAGATGTGCACCAGGCGGCTGAACGGGAAGACCAGGAACAGGGTCATGCCCAGCACGAGGTGCGTCAGATAGGGCCAGGCGAGTCCCTGCAAGGTTGTCGGGTCGACCGGATGCAGGATCACGATACCCTGCGCCCAATGCGACAGGATCAACATCACCGAGCCGTCCGAATGGGCGAACGAAAACGGCAGCGTGGCGAGGCCAAGGCAGAGCTGAAGCCAGAGGATCGCCAGGATCGCGATATCCATCACCGAGCTGTTGCTTCGGATGCGGACATCGAACAGGCGGCGGTGCAGCAGCATCGTAAGGCCGATGAAACAGATGACGCCGGCGACGCCGCCGGCGGCAAGGGCGATCAGCTGCTTCTGTTCGACGGTGATGACGAGCGTGTAAAGCCAGGTCGGCGTCAACAGGCCGACGGTGTGTCCGAGCAGCAGGAACAGGATGCCGACATGGAACAGGTTGGAGCCCCAGGCGAGCTGGCGTTTGCGCAGGATCTGGCTGGAACTGGCGCGCCACGTATATTGCTCACGATCGAAGCGGACCAGGCTGCCGAGCAGGAAGACCGTCAGGCAGATATAGGGATACCAGACGAACAGCAGATGGAAGACATAGTCCCTCATGACCGGCCTCCCGGGCTGGATGGCGCGGCGGTGCGGCGTCCGCGGGCGAGTGGCGGTGCGACGCCCTCGGCCGGCCGCATGGCGGCGCGCAGCCGGGTCGAAAGTCCTTCGGCCCCGCAGGCGCCTTTGGCGTCGGTGGAGCCGGGGCCGAAGGTCACTTCCTCCTCTTCCCACGCCGCATCCAGCGCCTCGAGATCGTCAGGCTCGGGGTCGGGTTCGGCACGCAAGGCGGCCAGGGCCTTCTGATCGAGCTTGGCCTTTGAGATCGCCAGCAGCGCCGACATCACGGCGGCATAGGGCGAACTGCGCTTCGCCAGGCGCTCCTTGAGCGCGGCGATTACATTTGCAGGTTGCCCGAGGTCTCGTCAAGGGCGACGGTCTTCCATTCGGGATTGTTGGATTCGCCTAGGGACGCGTCGAAGTCGGAGGCCCGCACGAAACGATCGGGGACATACATGCCATCGCGCTTGGCCAGCCTCACCAGCATCGGCATGTCGGTGTACTGGCGGATGTAGTCGCGGAAGTACTTGGCCTGTCGATCGACGTGATACTCCTTCAGGATCACGTGGCCCATCGCCATGGCCAGCGCCGAATCGGTGCCTTGCTTCACCGAAAGCCAGATGTCGCCGAATTTCGATGCCTCCGAATAGTCGGGACAGATCACCGCGCTCTTCATGCCGCGGTAGCGCGCCTCGGTATAGAAGTGGGCGTCGGGCGTTCGCGTTTGCGGCACGTTCGAGCCCCACAGGATGATGAAGCCTGCATTGTACCAGTCAGCCGATTCGGGCACGTCGGTCTGCTCGCCCCAGGTTTGTGGCGAGGCCGGCGGCAGGTCGCAGTACCAATCGTAGAACGACATGCAGACGCCACCGATCAGCGACAGGTAGCGCGAACCCGCAGCGTAGGAGACCATCGACATGGCGGGGATCGGCGAGAAGCCGAAGATCCGGTCGGGCCCATGCTCTTTGGCGGTATAGGCGTTGGCCGCCGCCACGATCTCGGTCGCCTCGTCCCAGCCGACGCGCACGAACCCGCCATGTCCGCGCTTGCTGGTGTAGGCTTTGCGCTTCTCCGGATTCTCGACGATCGAGGCCCAGGCGGCGACCGGCGTCAGGGTGGCGCGAGCCTCGCGCCACAACCTGAGCAGGCGCGAGCGTGCCAATGGATATTTCACGCGATTGCCGGAATAGAGATACCAGCTGTAGCTCGCGCCACGCGAACAGCCACGCGGCTCATGATTGGGCAGTTCGGGGCGTGTGCGTGGATAGTCGGTCTGCTGCGTTTCCCAGGTAACGATCCCGCCCTTGACGTAGATCTTCCAGGAGCATGAGCCGGTGCAGTTGGCGCCGTGAGTCGAACGCACGATCTTGTCGTGCTGCCACCGCTTGCGATAGGCATCCTCCCAATTGCGGCTCTCCTCGGTCGTGATGCCATGGCCGCCGGCAAACGGTTCCCTGACTTTCTTGAAAAAACTCAGGCGATCGAGGAAATGTGACATGGCAGATATCCTTCAGCGAGCAGGACTGGTTGACGGCGCAGACGTCGAGGTGCGGCCGCGCTCGATGTCGAACAACAGGCCATTGCGGCGGGTGTAGACAAACCACGTGATGAAGATGCAGCTCAGGTAGAAGGCAAAGAACCCGTAGAGCGCGAGCGACGCCCCACCGGTCATGGCAATCGAGGAGCCGAAGCTCTTCGGTATGAAGAACGCGCCATATGCCGCGATCGCCGAAGTGAAACCGATGATCGCAGCGGACTCCTTGTCGGACTGCATGCGCCGGGCATCAGCCGATGCACCCGGCATCAGCCGGTCCATGTCTTTGCGCATGATTGCCGGGATCATCTGGAAGGTCGATGCGTTGCCCACGCCAGTGGCGAAGAACAGCAGCAGGAACATGGCGAAGAAGCCGGTGAAGTTCTTCTCGCCCAGGAAGTGCACGACGCCTAGCGCGCCCAACGCCATGACGACGAACACCCAGAAGGTGACCCGGCCGCCGCCCCAGCGGTCTGCGACCCAGCCCGTGAGCGACCGCGACAGCGCACCGACCAGAGGTCCGAGGAAGGCGTATTGAAGCGCGTTGACCTCGGGAAACTGCGTCTTGGTCAGCAACGGAAAGCCCGCCGAGTAGCCTATGAAGGATCCGAAGGTACCGGTGTAGAGCCAGCACATGATCCAGTTGTGCCGCCGCCGGAAGATCACCGACTGCTCGGCGAACGAGGCCTTGGCCGAAGCAATATCATTCATGCCGAACCAGGCGGCGAATGCCGAGACGGCGATGAACGGCACCCAGACGAAACCGGCGTTCTGCAGCCACAACCGGCTCTCGCCGCCCGCTTCCTTGACGATCTGCGGTGCACCGCCCAGCCAACCGAAGACGCCCACGGTGATGACCAGCGGCACGACGAACTGCACGACGCTGACGCCGAGGTTGCCGAGGCCGGCGTTCAGAGCCAGCGCATTGCCTTTCTCGGCCTTGGGAAAGAAGAACGAGATGTTCGACATCGACGACGCGAAGTTGCCGCCGCCAAGGCCGCACAGCAGCGCCAGGATCAGGAAGATCCAGTAGGGCGTCGCCGGATCCTGGACGGCATAGCCGATGCCGACCGCCGGGATCATCAACGACCAGGTCGCCAGCGTCGTCCACAGCCGCCCGCCGAAGATCGGCACGGTGAAGGAGTAGAAGATGCGCAGCGTCGCGCCGGTGACGCCGGGCAGGGCAGCGAGCCAGAAGAGCTGGTCTGTGGTGTAGCGGAAGCCGATCGATGGCAGCTTGGCGACGACGACCGACCACACCATCCAGACCGAGAACGAGAGCAGAAGGGCGGGTATCGAGATCGCAAGGTTGCGTCGGGCGATCCGGCAGCCCGTCTTCTCCCAGAAGGTCTTGTCCTCCGGACGCCAGTCCTCGAGTGTCTTGCCGGAAAGCTTGCCGACATGCTCCGGGCCGTGGATTTCCTGCATTTCGGGCAGTTCGGGGAGCTTGGCCAGCGCCTCGCCCGCCACGTCGCGTTCCATCGCTCGGATCGAAGCGTGCATCCAGACCAGCGAGACGACAACGACCAGGAACAGGAGCATGAAGCAGCTCGTCCACACGCCGGTAAGGTCGTTCAGGACACCGAAGGCGATCGGCAGGACAAAACCGCCGAGGCCGCCGACCAGGCCGACCACACCGCCAACTGCGCCGACATGCTTGGGGTAGTAGACCGGGATATGCTTGTAGACGGCGGCCTTGCCCAGACTCATGAAGAAGCCGAGCACGAAGATCGCGACGGTGAAAGGCACAAGGCCCATCTCCAGGGTGAACGAGATCGGCCCCGTGATGCCCTTCACGATGTACTGCGTCGGAGGATAGGCCAACAGGAAGCAGGCGGCGGCTGAAACACCGAACATCCAGTACATCACGCGCCGCGCGCCAAACTTGTCCGAGAGCACGCCGCCGTAGATGCGGAAAAGGCTCGCCGGGACCGAATAGGCGGCGCCGATCATACCTGCGGTCTCGATATCGAGCCCGTAAACACCGATGAGATAGCGCGGCAGCCAAAGCGCCAGCGCTACGAAGCCGCCGAAGACGAAGAAGTAGTAGAGCGAGAAGCGCCAGACTTGCACGTTGCGCAGCGGCTCGAGCATGGTCGAGATGGGTTCTGGTTTGGCGCCGGCCTTGCGCCGCGCCGCGAGCGCCGGGTCATCCCGTGTAGTGATCCAGAACACCACGGCCATTACCAGCAGCGCACCCGCCCAGATCTCGGCAACGCTCTTCCAGCCCCAGGCTACCATGACGAAGGGCGCAACGAATTTCGTGACGGCGGCGCCGACATTGCCCGCACCGAAGATTCCGAGCGCTGTGCCCTGCTTGCCTGGCCCGTACCACCGCGAAACATACGAGATGCCAACGGCAAACGAGCCACCGGCGATGCCAACGCCAAGCGCGGCCAGCAGGAAAGTCGGGTAGTCGTAGGCGAAGGTGAGCAGCCAGGTCGCCACGGCGGCAGCAACCATCACGCCGACGTAGACGATACGCCCGCCATATTGATCGGCCCAGATTCCGAGGATAAGCCGGACCAGTGAACCGGTAAGGATCGGTGTTCCAACGAGCAGGCCGAACTGCGTATCGCTGAGGCCCAGGTCTCTCTTGATCTGGATGCCAATGATGGAAAAGATCGTCCAGACGGCAAAACAGACCGTGAAGGCGAGCGTGCTCATGCCGAGCGCCATGTCTCGGCCTTCTGGAGACGCCTCTCGAACGCTTGTCGGTTGCTGCATCGGATGTTCCCCTGAGCGCCGTACGCTGGCGGTGCGGACGAAACATCGGAGCGGCACGCGACATGTTACTTGACGTGAATCAAGCCCGGTGCTGATGCAGCGAATCTTCGGTGATTTGTTCTCTTTTGCGAACGCACTATGTTCACATTTGGTAAGTGCTCACGACTCTGCGATTGAGCCATATCAACGAGCTTTGCCGGTGAGTGGCGCATCAGTATCCGAAGCGAGAGGGTAGAGCCCAGTATGCGCACAATCGACCTGCCGCTGATCCGTCGCTCGCGGCTCTTCGCCCAAGTCGCGGAGCCGGACCTGGCAGCGATGTTGACGGCCTGCTTCGTTCAGACGCTGCCCGAAGGTGCGGTGCTCTGCCGGCAGGGCGAGAAAGCGGAGTTTCTCCATGTCGTGCTGTCGGGCCGCGTCGGCCTGTTCGGAGCGGCCGCCCGCGATGAAGCGCTGGTCGAGTTCTTCGGGCCGGGGGACGCCTTCATCGTGCCGGCGGTAGTGCTCGACGCGCCCTACTTGCTGACGGCGCGATTGCTCGATGAGGGACGTATCATGATGTGGCCAGCCGCCGCATTTCGCGCGCAGGTGCGGGCCACCGGTTCGTTGGCATACGGGGCGGTACTGCTGCTGTCCGGCTATTGGCGGACACTGGGTGGTCTGATCAAGGACCTTAAGCTGCTGTCGGCGATCGAGCGACTTTCAGCGTTCCTCCTTGCTTTGGCGCCGCGTGAGACCGGACCCGTTACGGTGACTCTCCCGGGCGGGCGGCGTCTGGTTGCC
Organism: uncultured Reyranella sp.; assembly: GCA_937915145.1. Lineage (GTDB taxonomy): Bacteria > Pseudomonadota > Alphaproteobacteria > Reyranellales > Reyranellaceae > Reyranella. Next base: position 4,822 of record CALDNT010000181.1, on the reverse strand, counting down.
GGCCGGCTGGGTATCACGCCTCAAAGCCTGTCGCGCGCTTTCGCGGCGTTGCGTCCTCTCGGTGTCAGCGGTGGCGGCCGCGAGGTAACAATCGTCGAACCGGCACGTCTGCGCGAATTCGTAGGTTCCCGCGCGCTGAAGGGTACGTAGAGGCCGGCCCGGGACCTTCCTGAAGAAGGTCAAGACGGGCTGCGCCATGTCAAATTTTACGGGCTGCCGACCTCAGGTTGCCGCCCGGAGGCCTTTGCCCACTCGTCCCGCGGTGTTCTGACAACGCCCTCTATTCGCCTGAGAATGCATTCAGGCCGAGTTCGGCACGAAATTCCGCGCTGGCCTCGGCTTTGGCATCTTCAAGTGGAATTCCGGTGGCATCCGCTATTTTCACGACCGCCTGGAATATGCCAATCACCGCCGCGGCATCCACGAGAGCATCTTGGCCCATTGCCTCAGCGACAGCGACGCGCGCTTTGGGCAGCAGCGAACTGCCGGCACACGCTTCTTCGGCGAACGTCAGGAGCAGACGACCCTGAGGGACACCGCTGTCCACTGCGGCATCAATGGCGGCGCGGGGTTCATATGTAGTCCCAGCGTAGTGGCCGCTCCCCCGGAGCAGGACGAGATGGCTGGTCGTTCAATACAAGCATCGATTCAGCGCAGAAACGCGGGCGGCCAACAGTTCGATCTGAGCATGGGTTATCGCCCGTGGCTCTATCCCGAATTCCCTTAGCTTTGCGTCCGGCAAGTACATGGCATCGTCCAATTCGAAGAAGCCATTCATTGCGGTGGGCACCAGGCTCAAAGCCCGATGAATATTCGCGGCCGATCGATTTCGGTACATCGCTTGCACCACGGAAGGGGCATCGGCACCTATGTCCTCGGGCGATACCGTCGGAACCCAAGCCCCATTTGGCTTTGCGGCATTCGAACGGACTCCTCCGGGCGATCCGGAGACCGGAGCCGGCAATTCGCGCAACTCGATGCCCAAGGCTGCGTAGAAACCATCTACAGCCGTTACCTCGGCAATGATCCCTACCGTTTCGACATATCGCTCTTCCGACAAACACCTGGGAACAATCCGGGTGAACCAATTCAAGGTCAGACGATCTGCATCCGTTCGGATGCGGTGAACGACATCGACGATTTCAGGAGAAAGACCCGAAACACCGGAATGTGGTCCAACTTCGTGTTCCGGAGATAGAGCCTGTCTCCGTGTCGAGCATGCGGGGCACGCCATTGCCGCCCGAGTTTCAGCGGCAATTCCCACTTTCTCGCTGGCAGTCAACCATTCGCCGGGACTGCCCAAGCGGGTCCAGGCCCCGTCGATGGCGGTCAACAAATCCGCCCGCACGTCGTCCATCATGTTGGTTCAGCGCCCTTCGGTAACGGCATTGTCCCGGCGTTCCGAGTGTAGCCACCCCTCTGCCGTAGCGGTAGCGGGCACGACGCAGATATGTTTTCCGGGGCTCCACTGAAAAGGCCATGGCGACGACAAATCCAATCGCGGAGCAGACTGCGTGGAGGGTTGTCGATGCGTCCGGGGAGGGACATGTCAGGTGGGCATGTGGAGGATCCGATCGGTTCGACCTCATTGAGAGTACCCCGATCACTTCGTCATTTTCGGTTCGCGTCGCATCGACCAGATCGGTGTTAAGTGCCAAAGCAAGGCCGCTACCCAGGGTGTTTGGCGGCGCGAAGTCGTCGACAGGGGTACGTCGCTCAATCAGTCGTCATATTTGCGGTATCTGGCTAGCGGTCCCGCTTCGTTCCCTCGTCTAGTTGCCGCCAGCAAGTCGGGTGAATGTCGGCTTGTTCTTGCGGTTGGGCTGCAGCATTTCTCTGGACGGTTGTGCCGCAACGCCGTGCGCGGTTGCGGGAGGGCAGGATGAGCAGGAACGTGCTGGCTTTGTGGATTGGTTTGGCCGCCACTGCCGCGACAACTGCCTGTGCCCAGGCCGGCCAAACGCTCGATGTGATCCGAGACCGCGGCCAACTTGCCTGCGGCGTCAGCGAAAACCTGATCGGCCTCATGCATACCGACGGTTCGGGAAATTGGAAAGGACTGTCGACCGACGTCTGTCGAGCGGTGGCGGTTGCTCTCTTCGGCGATGTGGGCAAGGTGGAATTCGTTACGCTGGACATGTCGAAACAGTATTCGGCCTTGCGGTCGGGCCTGGTCGATGTGCTGGCTTCAAGCTCAACCTTCACCTTGCAACGCGATACCGTGGACGGCGCCGATCTGGCCGGCGTCTATTACTATGATCGGCAGGGATTGATGGTGCCGCTCAAGAGTGGCAAGCGGCGGGTCGAGGAACTGGACGGCACCTCGGTGTGTGTGGAAGCGGACAGCGTCGCCGAACTCGCGGTCGCCGACCATTTCTGGAAGACCAATATGACGTTCACGCCAGTAGCCTTCGACCGGGTGAGTGAGCTGCAGGCGGCGTTCTTCGCGGGCAAATGCGACGTCTTCGCGTCAAGCTTCAGGACTCTTCATGTCACGCGGTCGGCCTATGCGCCCAATCCATCGGAGTACGTGATCTTGCCCACGGCCATCGCCAAGGTGCCGATCGGCCTTGCGGTACGTCAGGACGACCACCAATTCGCCGATGTTGCGCGGTGGGCGCTTTACGCCATGATCGAGGCCGAGGAGTATGACATCACTTCGAGGAACGTCGCCGAGTTTCTCAAGAGCGAGAATTCGGCCATCAAGCGTCTTCTCGGCGTCGTGCCCGGTATGGGCAAGTCGCTGGGTATTGCGGATACCTGGGCCTACGAGATCGTCAGGCAGGTTGGCAACTACGCCGAGGTTTACGACCGTAGTCTTGGCCCGCGTGGCGCGGTGAACATTCCGCGTGCCTTGAACCTTTCGTGGCGTGCAGGCGGCATGCTTTACGCGCCGCCGATACGGTGAGGAACCCGACGCGCGGTGAATGGCATGGCATCGGCCATGCTGGGTCATCGGGGATGGTTCATGCCGGCACGTTTGACCTTAGCTCCCGTTCGGCCGATGTGTGGCCCAGATCAAGGGATAGCGATCTCGGCCGCGACCTTCAGTTTGCCGGTTGGGGGAGCCAGCGTTGAACGCCGGGGCAGGTAGACCGGGCGGATGGCGTCCACTTGGCCGAATGATCGCAGTTGTGATCGTATTCTCATGCAGTGCGTACTTTTTTGGGCTGTACAGCTACTCGCGCAATCTCTGGCCGCTGGAGATTCTTCGGAAGGTGAAGAACCTCGGGGCACCATCGCAGCAGGCCCTTGGCGTGTTCGACGAGCATGGGAGGCTTGTGGCTTATCCAAACAAGATCAGGGTAAATTGTCCGGCACAGACCGACAGTACTGCCGTCATTCTCGCGATCGGCCAATCAAACGTCGCCAACTATGCGGAGAAGAAAGTCGTCACGCGCTATCCCGGCGCCGTTATCAATCACTTCGATGGGCAGTGCTTCGTGGCATCGTCGCCTTTGTTGGGCGCCGCCGGAGAGCATGGCGAATTCCTCACGTTGCTGGCCGACAGGCTAATTTCTGACGGCTCCTACAAGGCGGTCGTCATCGCCTCGTCCGGCATCGGAAATTCTCTCGTCGGACGATGGCAGAGGGACGGCGATTTGAATGAGATGCTCAAGGCCACCCTCATGAGTCTTTCAAATCGCTACAAGGTGACCGCCGTCATCTGGCACCAGGGAGAGAGCGATTTCTTTCATCGGACCTCGGCGAAGAACTACGTCAGTTCGTTCGAATCCCTTTCGGAAACGCTTGTGGAATACGGAGCCGAGGCGCCGATTTTTGCCGGAATTGCGACAAAATGTGCGAGCGAATGGAGAGAAGGAAATCCGATTGCGACCGCACAGCACATCATCATCGCGGCCGAAGGTGTCTATCTGGGTATCGATGCAGACGCCGTGCTCGCCGACGGTGACCGCGGAGCCGACAAGTGCCACCTCGCGCGAAGTGGCCAGGAAAAGATGGCGGCATCTTACGCGGCGGCCATCAGGAAGGTTCACGATTCACCGTAACTGGCCGCCACGCCGGAGCAGGAGTCGGACGAGCTGTGCCCGGCACGCCAGGCCGGTCTGGGCAGCAGCGCGACGTCTCTCGAGTGGATACGACGGTTGCGGCAAAGTGTGCGCCCAGCATAGATTGGGCCATGCCGATTTTTCTCGATATCTCTCATCCCGACCGCATGGTGGTTGCAGTCGTCCATGGGACGGTGACGGGCGAGGACATCGCGGATGCGGTGGGACAGTTCGTTGCGACTGGCGCCTGGCAGTACCGCAAAATTATCGACGTCTCGATCGGCAGGTCAACTATCGACCAGAAAGCGCTCGAGGCGTTGGCGGCGCTGGCGCGAACCAGATCAAAGGACGCGACGCGCGGTCCGACGGCGTTCGTGATCGATCCAGCCCGCGGGGAAATCGTCGACCAGTTCATCAAGATGACTGAGGGTGAACGGCCCGTGAAGACGTTTCGCAGTATCCACGATGCCCGCAAGTGGCTCGACGACAATACCCAACCTTAGCCATTTCACTCGGCGCAGCGATCACAGACGTCCCATAGTGCGGACAGGCAACACTCCGGGCGCTTCGGAGATCGCTCTTCTTCGCATTGGCTGTCAGGCCGCGCTCACTGATATTCACTATCAACCGTATCGAATGGGAAGTCAGATATTCATTTTGAGTACTGCAATTTCATTGCGTCGGTATCCGAAACTTTCCGATAGTGGTGGAAATGCTGACCGGGGCGGAGTGTTGGCTTGTCCGCGCAATCGTCCGGCGCATCCGCGAGGTGAAGGACGTGGCCGAGGTGTCGGTAAGTTCCGCGCAGGTAG
>CALDNT010000180.1 GCA_937915145.1 uncultured Reyranella sp. | reverse complement strand
CGAGGATATCCCGACCGCGGCGATGGCGGCCGGCATCGACTGGACCTGGGAGACCTTCCCCGAGTATCTCGCCACCGTCGAGCGCCTGCCCAAGGCGATCAACTACGGCATGTATATCGGCCATTCGGCGCTGCGCATGTACGTCATGGGCAGGCGCGCGCTTTCGGAGAAAGCCACCGATTACGACATGGCCCGCATGGCCGCCGCCGTACAAGACGCACTGCGCGCCGGCGCCATGGGCTTTTCCAGCTCCCGTGCCTCGACTCATGTGACGCCCGACGACACGCCAGTCGCCAGCCGTATCGCCGAGTGGGAGGAGATCGATCGCATCGTGGCCGCGATGGCGGAGCTCGATGCCGGCATCTTCCAGGTCGGGCCCGACATCGCGAGCGGTGCGGCGCACCGTGCCTTCCTCGCGCGCCTGCGGGAAGTGGCGCTCGCCTACAAGCGACCGGTCATGTTCGGCGTGCTGGCGACCAAGCAGGGCGACGATCCGACGGGTTGGGCTTACCAGACACGCTATATCGACGAGACGGTGGCTGCCGGTGGCCGCATGTTCGGCCAGGGCACGACACGGTCGATCAATGCGATCTTCTCGCTGAAATCCTACCTGCCGTTCGACGTGCTGCCGGCGTGGCGCAAGGTCCGTGACCTGCCGATGGACGAGCAGAAGCGGCGGCTGGCCGATCCCGTGGTGCGGCGCGAACTGGTCGCTGCCGAAGAACGGATGAAACCGCGCGACAAGGTCTTCCAGGGAGGCGGGGCGGCGACCACGGATCCGCGCAAGCCGGACTATTCCAACCTGTTCGCCATGAACGGCGTCGACTGGGACGATCCGACGGTCGAGCAGCTCGCCAGGGCACGCGGGCAGCATCCGGTCGAAGTCATGATCGACCTGTCGCTGGCCAACGAGAACCAGGTCTATGTTCAGCCGCTGGTCAACGAGTCACCGGAGGACGTGCTTGGCATCCTGAAGCACGATCGCACGCTTGCGACCTTCTCCGATTCCGGTGCCCACGTGGCGCAGGAGATGGGCTCGTCGCTGCAGACGCACCTGCTGAGCTACTGGGTGCGCAAGCGCGGCGCCTTCACGCTCGAGCAGGCGGTGAAGAAGATCACGCACGACAATGCCGCGGCCTGGGAACTCGGCGACCGCGGTCTCGTCCGCGAAGGGTATCGCGCGGACATCGTGCTGTTTGAGGAGAACGGCATCCGCCCTTGTCTGCCGACCGTCGAAACCGACTTGCCGGGCGGCGCCCGCCGCCTGGTGCAGAAGGCGGAGGGCATCAAGGCTACGCTCGTCAACGGCTCGGTCGCCTTCGAGAATGGCGAGGCGACCGGCGTCTACGCCGGCACGGTACTGAAAGGCAGACTGGCGTCGTAGCGGCGCGCTACGACAGTTCCTTGCGCACGATGGCGGCGCCCGCCGCCAGCGACTGCAGTTTTCCGAAGGCGGTGGCGCGCGGCAGGTACTTCATGCCGCAATCGGGCGCGGGCAGCAGCTTTTCCGGCGACATGTACTTCAGGCCGGCGCGGATGCGCCCGGCGATCGTGTCGGGCGTCTCGACCTCGGGGTCGTTGAGGTCGATGACGCCCAGCATGACCTTCTTCGGTGCGAGATCCTTCAGCACGCCGAGATCGATCTTGGGCTGAGCCGATTCGATGGAGATCTGCTGGGCGATGGTGTCGGCAAGCTGCGGCAGGAACGAATAGCCCGTCGGCTTGCTGAGGCCCGGCACCACGGCGGCGTAGCCGAAGCAGAGATGCACCACCGTCGGCACGTTGATCCCCTGCAGGGCGCGGTTGATGACTTTCACGGCGTAGCGGCTGGCTTCTTCCGGGTTGTTGCGCAACCACGGCTCGTCGAGCTGGATCACGTCGGCGCCGGCCTTGACGAGATCGTGCGCTTCCTCGTTCACCGCCGCGGCATAGTCCATGCACATCGCCTCGGCATCCTTGTAGAACTCGTCCTTGACCTGCTGACCCATGGTGAAGGGGCCGGGCAGGGTGATCTTGGCCGGGCGGTCGGTGTTGGCACGCAGGAACTGCATGTCGCGCAGCTCGACGGGGCGTGCACGCTTGAGCTTGCCGACGACGCGCGGCACCGGCGTCTTCTGGCCCGACCGCGTCATCACCTCGCCGGGATTGTCCTGGTCGACGCCCTCGAGTGCCGTGGCGAAATGGTTCGAATAGCTTTCGCGGCGCATCTCTCCGTCGGTGATGATGTCGATACCGGCCCGTTCCATGTCACGGATGGCGAGCAGCGTGGCGTCGTCCTGGGCT
>CALDNT010000179.1 GCA_937915145.1 uncultured Reyranella sp. | reverse complement strand
TGACAGGCAATGGCGCCGACTGGGCCGAGCGTTCAGCCGCCGCACTGGCGACGATCGGCAAGCCCATGGCGGAGCTGCCGGTGACAGACTTGCCGCGCCGCTTTCCACAGATCGAGGCCAAAGGCGTCGAGCGCGCCTTCTGGATCGAGTCGGGTGGCGTCTTGTTCGCCCAGGACATCGTGACAGCCCTTGCCCGACACCTGGCGAGCCAGCCGCGCGTTCAGCTCCATCCGCACACGCCGGTCCGGTCGGTCGACCTCGAGTTGGGTCGCATCGTCACTGAGGCTGGTACGGCGTACGCCGCCGACGTTGTCGTGGTCGCGGCCGGTGCCTGGGTCGGGCGCCTGGTGCCCGATCGCAGGCAGCATCTTGTCCCGTCGCGCCAGGTCGTCGTCTACTTCGACCTGCCGGCCAAGGACCGCGCCGCCTGGACCAAGGGGCCTATGATCATCGAGAAGACCGGCGACGTCGGGCTCTACCTGGTGCCTCCCATGGAAGGGCGCGGCCTCAAGGTCGGCGACCATGAATTCAGCCGGTCCGGCGATCCGATGGCCGAGCGTGCGGCAAGCGAGGACGACATCCGGCCTCTGCTCGAACGCTGCCGTAGCCTATTGCATGGATTCGACCGCTGGCGCACCGACCGGCTAAAGGTCTGCTTCTATACCGTGACGGACGACGAGCGTTTCGTCGTCGACAGGCAGGGCGCGCGCGGCTGGGTGATGTCGCCTTGCTCCGGCCACGGCTTCAAGTTCGGCGCCTTGATGGGCCTCGAACTCGCCCGCACTATCATTTCGGGCCGCGATGCCATGGCTCATGCAAGATGGGCAGCCGGTCTGGAAGCGACCGTACCGACCTGACAATATCACTGAACTCAGGAAAGAGAGACTGACATGGCTTCCCGCAAGCGCACCTCGGGTGCGCCGAAAGCGACCGGACTGCGCCAAGGCCTCGCCACCTATGGCGATGCAGGTTTCTCGCTGTTCCTGCGCAAGGCCTTCATCAAGGCGGCGGGCTACACTGATGACGCGCTCGACCGGCCAATCGTAGGCATCACCAATACCTTCAGTGACTTCAACCCCTGCCACGGCAACGTCCCCGACCTTATCGAGTCGGTGAAGCGCGGCATCCTCCTGCAGGGCGCGCTGCCGATGGTGTTTCCGACCATCTCGATCCACGAGAGCTTCTCGCATCCGACCAGCATGTACCTGCGCAATCTGATGGCGATGGACACTGAGGAGATGGTGCGCGCGCAGCCGATGGACTCCGTCGTGATGATCGGCGGCTGCGACAAGACCTTGCCCGCCCAGCTCATGGCCGCCGCCAGCGCCGACCGTCCCGCCATCGTGCTGCCTGTCGGCCCCATGCTCGTGGGTCACTTCAAGGGCGAGGTCCTGGGCGCCTGTACCGATTGCCGTCGCCTGTGGGGCCAGTATCGCGCCGGAACCTTCTCCGAGTTGGATATCCAGCAGGTGAGCGAGCGGCTGGCGCCGACCAAGGGCACCTGCATGGTGATGGGCACCGCCAGCACCATGGGCTGCATGGTCGAGACGCTGGGCATGGGCCTTGCCGGCAGCGGTTCGATTCCAGCCACACATTCCGACCGCCTGCGCGTCGCCGAAGCCACCGGCAAGCGCGCGGCCGAGATGGCCAAGAGCGGCGGGCCGAAGCCCAGCGAGATCATGACGAAGGCGGCCTTCCGCAATGCGCTTACCGTCATGCAGGCAATCGGCGGCTCGACCAATGCGCTGGTCCATCTCACCGCCGTCGCGCGCCGCCTCGGCATCCGGATCGATCTGGAGGAGTTCGACGCGATCGGCCAGAGCGTACCGGTGCTGGTCGACCTCAAGCCGTCGGGCGACCACTACATGGAGCATTTCCACTGGGCCGGCGGCAACTCGCGCCTGATGAAGGAGATCCGGGGCTCGCTCGACGAAACGGCGATGACGGTGAGCGGCCGCACGCTGAAGCAGGTGATCGACAAGGCCGAGATGGTGCCCAACCAGACCGTCATCCGCACCGCCAGGAACCCAATCAAGCCGACCGGCGGCATGGCCGTGCTGCGCGGCAACCTCGCGCCGCGTGGTGCCGTCATCAAGCACTCGGCGGCGTCGCCGGCGCTGCTCACGCACACCGGCCGCGCTGTCGTGTTCGATTCGCTCGAGGACCTGGCACAACGCGGCGACGATCCGAACCTCGACGTGACGGCCGACGACATCCTCGTCCTGCGCAACGCCGGGGCGAAGGGTGCGCCCGGCATGCCGGAAGCCGGGTCCTTTCCGATCCCGATGAAGCTCGCGCGCGCCGGCGTGAAGGACATGATCCGCATCTCCGATGCACGCATGAGCGGCACGGCCTTCGGTACCATCGTGCTGCACGTCTCGCCCGAGGCGGCGAACGGCGGTCCGCTTGCCCTGGTAAAGAACGGCGACCGCATTACGCTTGATGTCCCAAAGCGCAGGCTCGAACTGCTCGTGTCGGGCGCCGAGCTCGCCAAGCGGCGCAAGGCCTGGAAGGCACCGCCGCCGCATCCCGGCAGCCATCGCGGCTATGCGAGTCTCTACTTCGAGACGGTCCTCGAGGCCGACGAAGGCGTGGACTTCGATTTCCTGGGATCGGCGGGCGCCAAGCGCTAGCGGATGACCGAGACCAGGCTCCCGAAAATCTCGGTCGTCGTCACGTGCTACAATTGCCGTGACTATATCGGCGATGCGATCCGCTCGGTGGCGTGCCAGACGTTGCGCGACTTCGAATGCATCATCGTGGACGATGCCTCGACCGACAGTTCCGCGACGGTCGTCCAGCAACTCCTTGATGAACTCGACGACGCGCGTTTTTCGCTGCTCCGGCTGGAAAAGAATGTCGGGCAGACCGGTGCCACACGGCGCGGGCTCGCCGCTACCCAGGCGACCTTCGTCTGCTTCCTCGATTCTGACGACTTATGGAATGACGATTTCCTCGAACGTCACCTCGCCGCCCACCTGAACGAGACCTACGCGGTGGGCTTCACCGCCTGCAATGCCCGGCTGATCGACGGCCAGGGCGCACTGATCGCCGGCTGCGTCTATTGGTTCGGTAAGGACCGTGCCCGCGTCGATCGCGACCAGGCCTTCGCACCGCTCGACCCGGCGCGCGTGCCCAGACTCGACACGGCCAACAAGACTGCCGGTTGGCAAAGCCAAACACCTTACCGCCTCTACACCAAGCGCGTGGTCCATTGGGTCTGGGTCAGCACTTCATCGATGATGTTCCGTCGCTCGCTGATCGACCTCGTTTTCCCCGATGACGATGAGGCCTTCCGCCTTCATATGGATTTCTACATCGTGGTCATGGCTCAGATGGTCGCGGGTTCTCTGCTGATCGACGAAGCGCTCTATTCGTATCGGTTGCACGGCCGCAACGGCGCCGCCGACAATCCGGTGTTGGGCGGACGCTTACACCTCTCCAGCCGCAATTGGGGCAATACGCATGCCCACATGCTCGACCGCATGTTGACGGCCATGCAACAGGATCGCGAACGCCTCGTACTCGCACTCGGTGAGCGTCAGTATCGCCGCATGGTGCTGCGCATGCGCGCCGCGCGCGCCGGCCCCCTTCTGGGCTGGTTTTTCGTCGCGCGGAGTTGGTTGATTTAGCACACCTGCTGCGGCATCTTCGATCCCCCGAAGAGGCCTGCATTAACGCAGGTCGTGGGGAGAGTTAGACATCTTGCCGAGCCTTGGGCGTCTTGCGAGCATCCTCGCCCTGATGGGGGGAATGGTTGGCGGTCTTGCGTCTGGCCAGGTTCCCGCTCTTGCGCAGACGCCGACGGTCGCACCAGCCGATCTTGAGCAGCAGTACGAGGCCGCTTTTCAGGAGATGCTGCGTCAGCCGGCCAATCTCGATGTGCTGTTCAAGTTCGCCTCACTTGCCACCCGGACCGGCGACCTCGAAGGGGCAGTTTCTGCCCTGGAGCGAATGCTGCTCATCAATCCGAACCTGCCGCGGGTGCGGCTGGAACTTGGCGTCCTCTACTATCGGCTGGAATCCTACGAAATCGCACGCAGCTACCTCGAATCGGCCCTGAAGTCGCAGGCCTTGCCGCCCGACGTGCGCGGCAAAGCCGAGCAGTTCATGGCGGAAATCGAAAAGCGCCAAAACCCTTCGCGCTTCTCTGGTGAGCTCTTCTTCGGCACGCGCTACCAGTCGAACGCCAACCTCGGACCCGCGACGTCGTCGGTCCGGCTGTTCGGGCAGACAGCCAACCTCAATCAACAGGCACTCGGAACGGCGGACTGGGGTTTCGTAAGTTCGGCCCAGTTTCGCCATTCGTATGACCTGGGCCTCCAGGACAAATCCACGCTCGAGAGCCAGCTCACGACCTACGCCAACCGCCAGTTCAATCTCTCGGCGGCAAACGTCTCGTTGATCGACTTCACGACCGGCCCGCGCTTCCAGGCTTTCCGGGGAATCTTCGAGGAAGTGATCCTCAAGCCCTTTCTGAGTGCCGGATACATCTGGGTCAACGACCAGCCTTACTACGGCAGCTATGGCGCCGGCCTGGAAACCGCGGTGCTTTTGGCCGACAGGCTGCGAAACGTTTCGATCTTCAGCTGGCGGCAGCAGAACTACCCCAATACCAGCTACCTGCCGGCCAACAGCCTGTTCACCGGCACACAATATTCGGCGGCAACAACCTTCCAGTACCAACTTACCCAGATCGTTTCCCTCTACGGCTTCGGCAATGCCCAGCGATACCAGACCCAGCAGACAATCTCCCAGAACTACATGCTCGGCGGCGTTGGCGGCGGCATGGCCGTCCGCTTCGCTGACCCGCTGTTCAAGAGTGGTCTGCCGTGGAGCATCAATCTGACGGTCAACCAGCAATGGTGGCAGTATGACGCGGCGGATCCGATCATCGATCCTGGCGTTGTGCGTCAGCAAGCCGACACGATCTTCAATATCGTCCTGTCGATCCCGTTCGACGATCGGACGACCTTCAGCATTTCCGGCGGCCGATTCACGCGGGCCTCGAATTTGCCCAATTTCGAGTTCACGAATAACAATGTAATGTTCGGCGTTGGCTGGCGCTTCTGATGCTGGCCGGGGAGGCCTTGATGACGGTCAAGAGCGTCGGCTTTTCGCCTCTACGCACTGTGTTGCTCGGCACTACGGCGCTCGTGTTGCTTGGCGCGCCGTTTGGCATTTCCGACGCCGCTGCACGCGTTGGCGTCACTTCGGCGACCGATGGAGATCCACTCGGCAAGCCGCCCGCCGAAGCCGAGCGCGTGTTGCGCATCGGCATTGATGTGCAGGCTAACGAAGTCATTACGACCAGCGCCAGCGACCGTGCCCATCTCATGTTCCTCGACGGCACTTCGCTGACCGTCGGCCCCAGCGCGCGGCTCACCATCGACACGTTCGTCTTCGATCCGGCGACCAAGACCGGTGACCTTGCAATCACCGCCAGCAAGGGCGTGTTTCGCCTGGTCGGTGGCAAAATCAGCAAGACCAGGCCGATCACCATCACCACGCCATCGGGCACGATCGGCATCCGCGGCGGCATCACCATGTTTGCCGTTCAACCCTCAAGCACAACGTCGACCTTCGTCTTCGGCAAAGACATGACGTTTAGCGCGGCCGGCCAGACCCAGACCGTGACACGGCCTGGCTCTCAGGTGACAGCGAGCGGCGGCGGTGCACCCGGTGCACCGACGATGGTTGGACAGGGCGGCCTCAATGCGCAACTGAGCCAGCTAGAGGGTGGCAGCCAAGGCAGTGGCGGCACGACTGGCGGTGGCGGTGCAGGGGACGGCAACGCCGATCAGAAGGTGCAAAGCTCAGGTTTCTCCAACAGCAATTCCAATCAGGCTCCAGCCGCGCTCCAGCCGTCGAGCAATACCCCGGCGCCTCAGTCGGCTGCCCAAAGCATCAACAATTCGAATGCCGTCAACAACGCCCTGTCCAATGTCCAGACCGAACAGCAGAACCAACAGGGTTTGGCCGACGCGCGGGGCACTCAGACGGCGGCGGCTGCCACCACCAAAGTCATTGTCACCCGCGGCCGCTTCTTTGGTGACACTCCCTATACCGCCTTCAATAACCAGACACTGGCAGTCACGCCGAATTCTCAGAAAAACGTGCTGCTGAACTCCCAAGGCACGGTGACCAGCGGCAAGGCGACGATCACGCTGAGCGACGGCCGATCGGTCACCGTTCCCTGGAATCCGGGATCGGACTCGTTCGACGTGTCGCTGAACCACCCGACTTTCGGCGTGCTCAACGGCAAGGGTTACGTGAGCGCCAGCGGCGACTATTTCGCCTATGTATTCGAGACCACCAACAACGAACGCATCGGCGTCATCGGCGGCACGCCGACCACGCTGGGTCAATTCCCCTCGACCGGCTTCGCCAAACACACCGTGATCGACCTCGCGGACCCCAACAAGATCCCCTTCGCCAACGAAACCGTGGGCAACGACGCCGCCTTGAAGGCGGCGGCCAACAAGTCGCCGCTCTACTCGGCCTATTCGGGCAACTTCTCCCCCACCGTGGGCGGTGCGGAGCCGGGCGCCGCGCGCGCCACCGCCCTGCAGGCGACGGTGTCCATTTCCGGTCAGGGTGCCAACCAGAAGTCGTACATGGGCGCGTTCATCGGCACCTATTTCAAGGATAACAACAACAGCACGATCGCCAATGGCGGTCGTTTCAACGCCTCCTACCGGCTCGGCGACACCCAGCAGATCGGCCGCCAGGTGTCCGCCGAAACGACCTTCGATACCGGCGCAGGCAATTCGATCTTCGGCCCCAACGGCGAGACGATGGTGTTCACGCCGGACGCCCTCACCACCACGGTGACTTCCAGCTCGGGCATCGTTTCCACCATCACGACCACCCGCACGCCGCAGGCGTCGTTCGATCAGCCCTACAACAATCTCACCGGTCAGGACTATTACAGCGTCAGCCAGGCGACCAAGACGTCGTCATCGTCGACGACCGACAACGCACGCACCAGCCAGACCATGAACGGCTATGTCGGTGGCCTCGTTGAGGGGCGCGACAGCTCGGGTACCATCACGACGCGGGTACTCGGCAATCCGAACAACACCTCGCCCGCGAACGTCATCCTGATCACCGACGCCGCATCCAACCGCGCGTCGGCGACCTTCACGGTCCCCGAATGGGACGGCTCCTCGACCTCGGCGACTTTCCGGCTGGGTGGCACGTCGGGTTCGGGCCTCTCCACCAGCTCGTTCATCGACGACAAGATCTACGCAGTGGCCGACCGGCCGGGCGACCTGCTGAACGATCCGACCAGCGTCACGGTCAACTCCGTGACCTCTACCAACCCGGCCGTGCAGTCGCGGACATTCGCCGTCAGTTACGGCACCACGCCCGGTGCGTTCGATGCTTTCTTTCAGGCGGCCGGCGTCACGCCCTGCACCTGCGAGTTCCTGACCTGGGGCGTGTGGGGCGGCGACATCCGCTACAACGCCGGCAGTGTCTATAACCCGGACGGTCGCGACCGCCTCAATTTCGCGACCTACGTCGCGGGCACACTCACCACCACCGTGCAGCTGCCAATCACCGGTACAGCAACCTACAGCGGCCATGCCATCGGCAATGTCCTGAACGGCTCGAGCGCTTATATCGCCGCCGGCAGCTACACAAATGTCTGGAACTTCCAGACCCAGATGGGTGCCGTGACCATCGGCAACTTCGACGGCGCCACTTATACCGGCAACACAGCGCTGACCAACGGCACGGTGAACTTCACCGGCCCGATCAGCGGCGCAGGACGGACGGGCGCGGTAGCCGGCTCGTTCTTCAACTCCCCCACGGTCAACGCAAAGGGCCAGGCAGGTACCTTTACGGTCACCGGCACAGGCTACCAGGCCGGCGGCACCTTCGCCGGCCAGAAACCCTAGGCCCGCTTGGCGATAAAGTCGGCGATGCCGGCAATGTCATCGCGCTTGAACCAGGGCAGGAGCACCTCCGGAGGCGCCGCGTCCGCAGCGATTGCCACGATCCCGGGGTCAGCTGCGGCGAGCGACGGGGCGTCGCCTGCCCGCACCTCGATCTTGTCGTGGGCCTCGCGCTTGTAGCCTTCGATCAACACCAGATCGACAGGCGACAGGCGTGCCAGCACATCGGCCAACATGGGCTCGGCCTGCTCGCGCATGATTGCATAGCGCCGGCCACCAACCAACGCCACCTCGCTGGCACCGGCCACGCGATGACGGTACGAATCGCGACCGGGCCGGTCGATGTCGACGTCATGATGGGCATGTTTGATCGTCGAGACGCGCCAGCCGCGCCGAACGAACTCCGCAATCAGCCGCTCGACCAGCATCGTCTTGCCTGAGTTCTTCCAACCCGTGACGCCAAAAACGCGCTGCAGCTTCACGTCGTGATCCGGTCGGCATTGGCGTAGACCGTAAGGCGGCCGTTGCGGACAAAGGCCGCCAGCGCAATGCCGGCCTGCTCGGCCGTCTCTATGGCAAGCGATGTCGGCGCCGATACCGCTGCAATCGCCACCGCGCCCAGCGAAGCCGCCTTCTGCACCATTTCGTAGGAACACCGGCTGGTCACGACCACAAAACCACCACCAGGTGCAGCGCCCGTTCGGGCCAATGCACCGGCCAGCTTGTCGAGCGCATTGTGCCGGCCGACATCCTCGCGCACGGCCGTGAGCGTGCCGTCAGCCGCCGCCCAACCGGCCGCATGGCTGGCGCCGTTCATCTTGTTGATGGTCTGCAGGCTCGGCAACGCAGACATCGCCCGCTCGATGGCCTGACGCGAAACGAGGCCTGACGCGGGAGAAACCGGTACGAGCCGAAGCACGGCATCGAGGCTGTCGACGCCGCAGAGGCCGCAGCCGGTACGGCCAGCCAGGCTGCGCCGGCGCGTCTGCAATCCAGCGATGCGACGCGCTGAGATTTCCAGCCGCACTTCGATGCCGCGGCCACTTGATCCGACGGGAATCTCCTCGATCTGGATGTCGTGGATCTCCGCGACATTCTCCACGATGCGCTCGGTAAGCGAAAAACCACAGCCAAGATCCTCGAGATCGCAGGGAGTGGCCATCATCACCGCGTGGCTGATACCGTTGTAGACCAGTGCGACCGCCACCTCTTCTGCAACGACCTCATCCGATACTTCACGGCCACCAGACGTGAGCCGGTGCGCAGGCCGATGCACGGAACCGCTCGCAGTCATGCGGAAGCCCCGTGGATGTATGGTCGATTGCCGTCATGGTCCAAGAAAAAATCGCACCCTTGCCATGAGACGCTCTCTGTCTGTGAGGAGACATCCATGGGGGCGATCACGGTCGGCATGATAACGAGGAAGTTGGCCAGACCGAGGGACGGCCGGCAAGCGCCTTGGAGGGCGCCTGCCGGATTTCCCTACTTGACGTACTTGAGCTCGACTTCACCCACGCCCGCGGCGACGTTCAGACCGATGCTGCCCTCGACACTGACCGGCTGCAGGGTGATCTGCCCGCTGCCGCCGCCGATCAGCACATTGGCGCCGACGCCGACGCCGACGGTGGCCGATGCCGTGGCGCCGGCGTAGCCACCCGTCAAGGCACCCGGAGCGATGTTGCCCGGTGCAAACACCAACCAGACCATCTGCGCTTCCTTGGTAAAGCCGATATCGATGCCATACTTCTTGATGGTGCCGGTGTACTTCTCGGCGATACCGTCAGTGCGCGTGAACAGGCAGCTCAGGCTCTTGGACGAACCGAAGACGAAGCCGACGCCGCCCGCGACGTTGCAGGTGAGCGAGCCGGCATTGGCGCCCTTCTTGCCGGCAGCCGCCGGTGTTCCCGGCGTGGCCGGAGTCTGGGCCTGGACCGCGGTTGCGGCACCCACGAGCAACAGTGCGGCACTTGCCGTCGTCAGTACTGAACGAAACATTTTCATTCCTCTCGGTTACCCGGTCTGGCCGGGAGATGGGCGCGAAGATCGGGAGCCACACCCCCACCGGGGTGTCAAAATCAACGTCGCCGTCGATGTGTTCCCATTCACCCTGCGATCAACGTGACCGACGGGGCGCGCGAGGCGTTGAAACATATCAACCCGAGCGACATTATGGCGGCATCGCCGATCAAGAAAATTGCCGCAGGCCTGGAGTTGGCGGAGAGAGTGGGAAGCACATACCGCGCTTAAGCCTTTGATATGATTCACGTCCGGCTTTTTCACCGCGTGAGATACCCCCAAAGGTACCCCCACGTAACGCACGCTATCGGCCCGGTATTGTCTCAGGCTCGAATCCACAAGACTGGACTAAGTGCCGGCGGCTGGAGGAACCCACTGGGGTCCAATTCCCCAAGGTATCCAGCCTTAGCATGCCCGACACCCCATGCTTCTTTATCACTTCCGGAATACCGTATCGCCGCTGCCCGCCGGGAAATAGCCCTGTTCCGAAATTCCACTAATATCAAAACACCCCCCGCGACCTTGTCGAGTTTAGCATCCGAGAGTTCACCGGTGGGTTTGGGCGGCAGCACGAGGTGGTGATGAGTGTCGGTGTTCTCCACCACCTTGACCG
>CALDNT010000178.1 GCA_937915145.1 uncultured Reyranella sp. | reverse complement strand
CTCATCGCGGCGACCTCGGCTGCCCACTACGCCGGACTGGAACGCGAACTGGCCAGCATGAAGGCTGATCTCGGACTGCCCTATTCCATGATGCCACGCGCCCGGCTGCGAGAGGAAATGGCGACCGACCTCTACGACGGCGGCGCAGTCATTCCCGATCTTGGATCTCTGCATCCGGGCCTCTATCACCGCGGCCTGATGATGAGCGCGCTGGCTGCCGGCGTCGCGATTTTCGGCAATTGCGAGGTAACTGCGGTCGAGCGGGGCGGCCAAGGCGAACGCTTCCGCGTCACCACTGTCGTTGGAGAAACGCGCGCGCGGGATGTGGTAATCGCCACCAACGGCTATACGCCGAAGAGCCTGCGCTGGTATGCACGGCGCGTCATTCCCTTTGTCGGCCATATGGCCGCGACCGAGCCGCTGCCGCCGGCGCTGCTGGAGAAGCAGCTACCGCGCCGGCGCACGGTGATCGATTCCAATCTCGACATCGATTTCTTCCGGTCCGCACCCGACTCGCCACGCTTGCTGTTCGGCGGCGCCACGGCCAACGGTCTTCAGGATCCTGCAGCCATCGCCGTACTTCTGCACGGACGTCTCACGCGCGCGCTGCCAGACCTTGCCGACGTCAAGCTCAGCCATGTCTGGACCGGGCAATGCGCCGGCACGTTCGACATGATGCCGCATATCGGATGCCACGACGGCATCTGGTACAGCATGGGTTACAACTTTGCCGGCATTCCCATGGGATCGCTCTTCGGGCTGAAGATCGCGCAGAAGATTCTCGGCCTGCCGGAAGGCGCCACCGCCTTCGAGTCGGCCGCGTTTCCGACCCTGCCGCTCTATCGCGGCAATCCCTGGTTCCTGCCGCTGGCGATGCGCTACTTTGCCTGGAAGGATGCAAGGCTGGCGCGCAGCCGCCCGGCCGCCTGAACGGCGGTCACCTGTGCGCCGCCTTCATCGCCGGCAGGACGTTGCGCGCGATGCGCTCAAACACCGGTCTTTGCTCATCCGCAATGGGGTAGTAGAGAGCCACCTCCGTGATGCCGAGCGCGATCACTTGCTCGACCATCCGGACGAAGGATTCCTCCGAGTCGTAGTAGTTGACCCTGCCGCCGCTCTGGCGGGCCGTCGCGTCGAACATGAGATAGGAGCGCCGCAGGGTGGCCGGATCGCGCCCGATCGCGGCGCAACGGGCGTCGAGGGTGGCCACGCGTCCGCGCGTCTCCTCGAGCTGGGCCTCGAAGGTCTTGGCAAAGCTGATACTGTTCCAGATATCGGCATACCGCGCGGTGTGCCCCAGCATGACCGGCCCCATCGCGGCGATCATGATGGGGGGACGGGGAGATTGGACCGGGCGCGGACCGAGCGCTGCGCCGTCGACATGGTAGAAGCGCCCCTTGAACGTTGTCTCCTCCTGCGACATCAGCCGGTCGACGATCTCGACATACTCACCGAAGCGGGCAACCCGTTCCTTCGGGCTCCAGTTATCGATGCCCATCATCCGATACGAGGGGTCGATCACCAGGCCGGTGCCAAGGCCCACGTCGAGCCGGCCGCCGGAAATGTGATCGGCGGTCAGCGCCTGCAGCGCAAAGTGAGCCGGGTTGCGCAGGGGAATCTGGGCGACCAGTGTCGTCAGGCGGATACGGGTGGTTGCTTGGGCGATAGCTGCAACCTGTGTCCACAGCTCGAACCAGGGTCCCTTGTTCCCGGCCCAGTCGACGAGATGGTCAGCGAGTCCAATAGAGTCGAAACCAAGCTCCTCGACTTCGCGGCAGCGGCGTAGAAGTTCAGGCCAAGGCACGTTTGGCAGCACGAGCACGGAAAACCGGAGTTGGCTGGTCACGTCATTTTCCTGTTACTGACGAGGCAATTCTAGCAAACTCGAAGAGCAAGTTTATGCGTAGGCGAATACTCGTCTCGGACTGAACAATGCTGACTGCGTTCAACACAGATGGAAATAGTCAGTAAGCCGCCCGGTGTCGCCAGAGGCTCGCCGTCAAGCCAAGCGTAGCGACGCTGGGCAGTCTCACCGAACTCTCCTGGACAATATCTTGCTTCTTGTCTGGATATTGGCGCGACGTGCTCCAGACTTCGGACTGGGCGAAGTGTGAGGCTCGTTCGTGTTGAAAATGAGCAGCCGGGAGGTCATCCTCCCGGCTTTGCATTCGCTATTTTGGCAGAAGCTTTCCGACATCCGCAGCCATCCCCGCGAGGGCGGCGTCAGGTGCGGCAGATTTGTCAACGACGGTTTGGAGTCGGTCCTTAATGACCTTAATGATCTTAAGATTGTTGTCACCCGGAAAGGCGTACCAAGCCGTCATGAAAGGCTGCTGGCTCAGCGACGTGAGGTAGTTGGGCCGTTCTGCATAGTAGGCCTTCAACATCGCGGGATCGTTGGCCGGCAGTGAATTGGGCGGCATGTATCCCGTGCCCTTGACCATGATGGTAGCCCCTACCGGGCCGGTTATGAACTTCATGAACTTCCAGGCCGCTGCCTGCTTGGTCGGATCAGTCGCAAACATCATGGCGGC
>CALDNT010000177.1 GCA_937915145.1 uncultured Reyranella sp. | reverse complement strand
CCGACGACCGGTACCAGCTTCGAGGGCCAGGTCGGCCACTGCGTGTTGATTGTCGAGTCGCCGATGTAATAGGCGTTGTCGAAGAAATGCAGGATGCCCGGCAGCAGGGCGACGACGAGCGCGAAGGCGGCTATCGAGGCGCCGAGCTCGGCAATCCATTTGCCGCGGCCCTTGAAGTGGCCGGCGACGACATCGACACGGATATGCCCGGCCTTGCGGTAGCAATAGGAGATCGGCAGCAGCGTGTAGAGCGCCATGGTCTGCTCGATGAAGTCGAGCTGGCCATAGAGCGGGCTGTTGAAGCCCTTGCGCAGGAAAATCTCGGCAACGCCTACCCACATGACGCCGAAGATCACAACTCCGGCCACGACGGCACTGACGAACTCGACGACCTGCAGACTGCGGTCGAGGCGGCCCAGTGCCGCCCCGCCCATGGATGTTTCGCGGCGGGCCATCAGGCGCCGCCTCCCCTCATGGGCTGCACTAGTTCTTGCCGAGCTTGGCTTTGGCCTTCTTCGTCTCGCTCAGGATCAGGTCGAGAAGTTGCTGGGCCGGCACGCCCTTGGCGGCGTTATCCGCAACCCAGGCCTTCCACACCGGCGCGGCACCGACTTCCTCGAAGATCTTGAGTTCGGCTGGCGAGTAGACGATCGCCTTGAGACCCTTCTTCTCCCAATCCGCGAGGTTCTTCTTGTCGGATTCGGTGTGTGCCTTGATCAGTGCCGCATAGCCGACAGATCTGCCCTTTATGAGCAGCTCCTGATACTGCGGCGGCAGCTTGCCGAACGCGTCGAGCGCCACCACCGTCGGGCAGTTGTTGGCGCCCGGCGACAGGTTGGTCGTGTACCACTTCGATATCTCGGGGATCTTGTAGGACGCGAAGGCGTAGGTGTAGGGGAATGCCACGGCCCGGAAGACGCCGCGCTCGAGCGAATTGTAGACTTCCGGCGCTGGCACCGACGTCGGCACTGCACCGAGGTTCTTCATCGCGGCACCGGTGCCGCCCAGCGCGCGCACCCGCATGCCCTTGTAGTCCGACATCTTCTCCGGCGCGTCGCCCACGCCCATGAACTCGGACTGCGGCTGCAACACGGACATCAGCAGCATGGCGTTCCAGCGCTTGAATTCGGCGACGATATAGGGGTCCTTGTAGACCACGTCGTGCACCATGGCGTGCACTTCGGGATCGGCCAGCGGCAGGCCGGGCAGGTCGAGTACGTTGATGCCGAGATGCTTGCCGGGATGGTAGCCGGTGCAGATCTGCGCCATCTCGAACGAACCGAGCTTGATGTTGTCTAGGTTGTCGGGACCTTTCGACAGCGCGTCGCCGTAGTGGATCTTGATGGTGAATTTGCCCTCGGTTTCCTTGGAGACGTATTCGCTGAGCGCGGCGATGCCGGCGGTGAAGGCGCGCGGCGGCCCCCAGACCGACAGGTTCCACGCGACCTTGGGTCCATCGACGGCGAACGAAGGCGAGGCAGCCAGCGCGGCGGCGCCAAACGATGCCAAAGCAAATACGCCAACTAACGATTTACGCACGATTTTCCTCCACATGGATTGAGCTAATTGCTCTTCACGACAAGATGGCCTCGCCTACAATACCGTGTCTACAGCCAATTCATGCAGGCGCCGCTAATTCAGCTCCTGCAAAGGTAATCGGCAATCAGGCACCCTGCCGGCTAAAAATCTATTTGAGAATCGTGGACAGGCGGGCCGACTTCTCCAGCAGCGGCGACGCTACGGCGGCCTTTCCCCGGTGGGATTGCCAGCCCGACCGTCCACAGAGCGAAAGCATAGGCGATGGCCACCTCGTCCAGCCGGTTGAAGCGCCCGGACGCTCCGCCATGACCTGCACCCATATTGGTGTGCAGGACGAACGGCCCACCCGAGGCCGTGGTGGCGCGCAGGCGCGCGATCCACTTCGCCGGCTCCCAGTAGGTGACGCGGGGGTCGGTGAGGCCGGCCATCGCCAGGATTGCGGGATAATGTCGGGCGGCGACGTTGTCGTATGGCGAGTAGGACAGGATGGTCCGGAACGCCGTCTCATCCGTGATCGGGTTGCCCCATTCGGGCCATTCGGGTGGCGTGAGCGGCAGTTCGTCGTCCAGCATGGTGTTGAGCACGTCGACAAAAGGCACTTCGGCCACGATCCCGGCGAAGAGGTCACCGGCGCGGTTGGCGACCGCGCCCATCAACATGCCACCAGCGCTGCCGCCATGACCGACGATGCGCTTGGCGGATGTGTATTTCGCGGCGATCAGCGCCCAACCAGCCGCGGCGAAATCGTCGAACGTGTTCGTCTTCTTCCCGCGCTTGCCGTCGAGATACCACGACCAGCCCTTGTCCGAGCCACCGCGGACATGGGCGATGGCATAGACGAAGCCGCGATCTACCAGTGACAGGCGATTTGCCGCGAAGGACGCCGGCATGGCCATGCCGTAGGAACCGTAGCCATAGAGCAGGAGCGGGGCGCTGCCGTCGCGAACAAGGTCGCGGCGGTGCAGGATCGTGACGGGAACCTCGGCACCGTCGTGCGATACCGCCGTGATCCGCGTCGTCACATAGAGGGCCGGGTCATGACCGGAGGGAATCATCTGGCGTTTCCGCAGGGTGCGCGCGCGCTGCACCATGTCGTAATCGTAGACTTCGGCCGGCGTCGTCATTGATGAGTAGGAAAATCGCATCGTCGTCGTCTCGAATTCGTAGCCGCTCGCCAGGTCGAGCGAATAGGCTGCCTCGTCGAAGTCGATGACGTGCTCGTTTCCGTCACTCAGGTCGCGGATCGCGATTGCAGGTAGGGCGTTTGCCCGCTCCAGTCGGACGAGATGGCCGGCAAAGAGCTCGATGCTGAGGATAAGGACGCCCGGCCGGTGAGGGATCAACTCGCGCCAGTTCGAACGCCCGGGCGCAGCGAGCGGCACGGTCACGACACGAAAATCGATGGCGCCGCCTTCGTTGGTGAGGATGAACAGATCGTCGTCACGCTCGGCGACGCTGTAGCGCACGCCCTTCTCCCGCGGCGCGATCAGGCATGGCACGGCGTCCGGCGTGGAGAGGTCGATCAGGCGTTGCTCGGAGGTATCATGATCGCCACCGGCGATGATGCAGAAGCGGTGGCTGGCGCTCACCTCGACGCGCGTGAACCAGCCGATATCCTCCTCCTCGAAGACGAGGACGTCGTCGGCCTGTGGCGAGCCGAGCCGGTGGCGGTACACTTGCAACGGACGATGATTTTCATCGACCCGAACATAATAGAAGAACGTCCCGTCACGGCCCCACACGACCCTGCCGTCGGTCTGATCGATGGTATCGGGCAAGTCTTCGCCCGTGTCCCACCGCCGTACCCGGATGGTGAAATATTCCGATCCGCGCAGGTCCGCGCTCCACGCCTCAAGTCGGTGGTCCGGCGAGTGCCGGCTGCTGCCGAACTTGAAGTAAGGCGAGGCCTTGGCCAGTACATCGCCATCGAGGACGATCTGTACCTCGCCGCCTGCGCGCGGCGTCCGACCGATCAGTTGGTGCTGGCCACCCTCGCGAAACCGCCACAGATAGGCGAAAGGTCCATCCGGCGTCGGGACGCCGGAATCGTCTTCCTGGATGCGGCCACGCATCTCCGCGACCAATATCTTTTGCAGCACCTGCGTCGGCGCCAGAATCGCCTCGGCATAGGCGTTTTCGGCCTCGAGATAGTCACGAATGCCGGGATCGAGAACCGAGGGATCGCGCAGCACCTGCTGCCACTTTTCGTCCTTCAGCCAGGCATAGTCGTCCGAGATGGTGACGCCATGCAGAGTGCGCCGCGAGGGGCGTCGCGGCGCGATTGGCGGCTTCACGAGGGGCTTGCCCGGCGGTTTAGTAGTTGCCGGCTTTGACGGTGGCTTTGGCCGGCGCATCGGCTCCGCCGCCCAGCATGCCGCGCATCTCCGCGCCCTTGGTGTCCCACCAGTCCGCCAGGATGCGCACGTCCCAGCCGATGCAGAAATGCTTTACGCCCATCTCGAGATACTTGCCGGCCTGGCTGGGATCGCGCAGTTCGACGCGCGGATGCAGGCCCATCCGGAGCGCGGTCTCGATCGTCTTCTTCTCGGCCGCCAGAACCTCGGCGTCGGCATACTGGCCGGTCTTGCCGAGGCTCATCGAGAAATCCGAAGCACCGAACTGAACCATGTCGATGCCGGGTACGGAGAGAATGGCGTCGAGATCGTCCACGCACGACTTCTTCTCGACCATGATGGCGATCACGACCTCGTTCAGGGCATCGACATAGGCGGGTGTGCCGCCCGTACGCACCGTGCCGACGTCGCGCCGCATGCCGACGCCCAGCCGGCCGCGGCCGCGCGCGCCCTTGGCCATCGTCGTCTCGGCGCGGACGGCATCTACGGCGGCCTTGGCATCCTCGACGCTGCGGATGTCGGCGAACAGCACGCTCTGGAAACCCGAACCGATCGCGCGCATCGCCTGGTGGGTGTACTGCGTCTGCTCGATCTTGATCATGCCCGACATGTTCATGAGTTCGAAGGCGCGGCCCAGATTGTCGAGATCGTGCATGGTGAAAGGCGCGTACTCGGCAGTGAATTCGACATAGTCGTATTGCTTGGAGTGGCCGATCAGTTCGACCAGTGTCGGCCACGCTGACAGGATGTGCGTGCCAACGGTCGGTTTGCCGGCGTTGAGGCGTTCACGAAGCGGATTGCGGTTCATACGGTTTCCCCCGGAGGTGCTGTTCGGGCTACTCTGACACCTTGTACTGGGGGAGTGCCATGTTTCCGACGAGAGATAGTCTGACAATCTGCTTCGCACACGCGGCATACCGCATGATGGACCGTTTCGAACTGCGCAAGACCGGGATCAAGTGCTTTGAGGTCCGCGCCTATGACGATCTGGTGAAGCGGATTGGCGAGGCCGATGTCGTGCTGGCTTCCGGCATGTGGAAGAACGACCTGATCGCGCACGCTCCGAAGCTCAAATTCATCCAGTCCATCAGCTCCGGCATGGACCAGTATTCCAAGGAAATGCTGGGTGCCAAGGGCATTCGCCTCGCAAGCGCGGCCGGCGTCAATGCCCGCGCCGTTGCCGAACATGCCCTTGCGCTGATCCTCGCGATCGCGCGGCGCCTGCCCGAGGCGCGCGACAATCAGCACAAGAAAGTATGGCGCGGCATGTTGGGCGATCTTACCCAGCGCGAGGATGAATTGGGTGGCAAGACGCTGCTGATCGTCGGCATGGGCCGCATCGGCAGCCATCTCGCCAAGCTCGCCAAGGCCTTCGACATGAAGGTGGTTGGCATCCGCCGCGATCCCAAGGCCGGTGTCAACGGGGCCGATGCGATCCACGGCATGGGCGATCTGGTGAAACTTGTGCCTGAAGCCGATTTCGTGGCGCTCGCCTGTGCGTTGACACCCGAGACCACCGGCTTGATGAGCTCGGCGGCCTTTGCCGCGATGAAACCTTCGGCGGTGTTCGTGAACGTCGCCCGCGGCAAAGTCGCCGACGAGGCGGCGCTGATCGCCACCATGAAGGCCGGCAGGATCTGGGCGGCGGCGCTCGATGTCACCGCCGACGAGCCCTTGCCCGCCGACTCGCCACTTTGGACGATGCCTAATGTCTTCATAACGCCGCACACCGCGGGCGAGACCCGGGCCTACGAGGACAATGTCCTCGACATCCTGATGGAAAACCTCGATCGCCTGTGGCGCGACGAGAAGAGCTTGCGCAACCAGGTTCTATAGGAGGCCAGAATGCCCGTCGCAGACCCCAACCGTGTGATCGTCACCGGCGAGAATCCATTCATCCGTCTCAGCGAAAAGGACGGCGATCCCAACTCAACCGACGCCAGCTTCTGGCGCATTCTGTTCTGCCCCGCTGGGCCGGGGCATGTGCTCTATCTCAAGAGCGAGCTGACGCACGGTCATTGGCGTATCTATTCCGACAACATCGCCATGGCGCGCTGGCTGCAGCAGACGGTGCAAGGCATGCTCAATCCCGAACTCAAGGATCTCGCCATTCCGGTAATCGACGCCGAGTTCAACCGCACCGGCGACCCGCGCTATTTCTGGACCGAGCATGTCTCCGCGGCCGATTCAGAAGTGGCCCTCACCTGGTATGACATCGGTGATCCGCTCTTGATTCACACTGAGCCCAACCAGGCCCCGAATCCACGCCCTTACGGCGTTTGCACCGTGCTGGTGCCGGCGCTCGGCGCCCGCCTCACGGTCGATGGCATGCAGGCGCGTGGCCTGCCATGGAAGCGCGAGCGTGAAGGCCGCCCCTTCAGCACCTGTGCGCTGGCCTTCTCGGAAAGCTGGACGGAGGCGCGCTAACCCTTGAGGTCGAAGGCGCGCGCGAGCTGCGTGTAACTCTCGCGCCGCACTTCCTCGTCGTGGGTCCAGGTGACGACGGCCATTTCCTCGACGCCGACTTGGGCCGCGAGATCGCGGATGCGGCCGGCGACTTCGGGACCGGTGCCGACGAAGGAATCCTTTCGGAACTGTTCCATGCGCGCCTGCTCGTGAACGCTGAGGGACTGGGCGGCGGCAACGTCAGGCGCTTCCAGCGGCACCAGGATGCCCTTGTCGCGATTGATGCGTGACAGGGCGCGCGACGTGAAATGGTACTGCGCCTGATCCATCGTCTCGGCGGCCAATGCCCAGACGCAAAGCCCCGAACGCGGCTCGGGATGACGGACACTCGGCCGGTAGGTGCGCTTGTAAAGGTCGATCGCGCGTTGACCGCCGGCGCCGTCGCTGAAGAACCAGGCGTAGCAGTAGGGCAGGCCGAACAGGGCGGCGACCTGGGCGCCGTAGTCGGAGCTGCCCAATATCCACACCTCCGGCGCCGTGGCGCCCTGGGGAAACGCCTTTACCGCGGCGAAGGGATGGCGTTCGACTAGGGGTTCGTTGTGGACCCAGGCGATAAGGTCGCGCACGTCGGAGGGGAAATGCTCGGGCCGTTCGTTGGCCGCCGGATTGAGCGCGAAGGCCGTGCGTCCGTCCGAACCCGGGGCGCGGCCGAGCCCCATGTCGATGCGGCCGGGGGCCAGGGCGTCGAGCACGCGGAAGACCTCGGCGACTTTGAACGGCGCATAGTGCGGCAGCATGATGCCGGCACTGCCAACCCTGATGCGCCGGGTGGTGGCGGCGATCGCCGCGATCACGATCTCCGGCGCGGTGCCGACGATGGTCGGGTGGTTGTGGTGCTCCGACACCCAGAAGCGCTCGTATCGCAGGGACTCGCAATGTTGGGCGAGCGCTACGGTGTTGCGGATCGATTGATCCTGCGGGCGGCCAGCGACGGCAATCGACTGGTCGAGGACGGACAGACGGGTGAGGGAAGACATTGCGCCAGAGGTAGGGCGTGCAGCCTACTGCGGCAAGGTCGAGATGATGTAGAGCGACTGCAGCACCGGTGTCGGCCGGTCCTTGGGACCAAAGGAATTGGAGAAAATGGTCCCGATCTCGCCCGACCGGTAGACATGGCTGAGTGCGGTGTCGACGGCGAGACGAAAGTCGCCGTCGCCTCGGCGCATCGCCAGCGCAAACGGCTCATAGGTGAGATAGGTGCTGGCCAGCAGGATGCGGGCGGCATCCGGGTGACCCTTGATCATGTAGGCCAGCATTGAGCGGCCGGCGAAATAGGCGGCGATGCTGCCTTTTTCCAGGGCGGCCATCGCTTCCTCGAAAGTCTTGAAACCCACGATGTCGGCGGTGATGTGGAGCGCGGCCAAAGATTGTCGCGTTCCCTCGGCGGTCAGCGTGCCGTCGACCACGCCGACTTTCTTGCCGGAGAGCAGCTTCAGATCCTGCGGACCGTCGTTGCGGATGGCGAAGGTCGTGCCGTCGATGAAGGTAGGCACAGAGAAATCCACGATCGCGCGGCGGTCCACCGTCTGTGTCAGCGAGTCGCAGATCAGATCGGCCTTGTTCTGGGTGAGCGCGTCGAGGCGGTTGGTCGTGGTCACCGGGACGTAGGCCACCTTCAGGTCGGGCAGCTTGAGCTGGCGGGCGAGGTCCTTGGCCACTGCCTGGCAGAGTTCGATCATGAAGCCGGTGGGTTGTCCGGCGGGATTCTTGTAGGCAAACGGCGGCGCGTCCTCGCGGAAGGCCAGCCGCAGCGTCTTGCTCTGGCGGATGTCGTCGAGGGTACCGGCCAGCGCGTCGCCGCCCAGAACGGCGGAGCCCAGTACGGTGCCAAGTGCAAATGTCAGGAGGCCGAGCTTTTTCGATATCGCATTCATGATCTCTGTCCCTGTTTGGTCCATCCTGCGGCGGGCGGGAAACCATCCGATATCCCGACCGCCGTGACCACCGGAATTACAGGAGGCGCCTCATGGCCCGCAACAAATCCCGCGTCGTCGGCATCGATCACATTTCCGTCCGGGTCAGCGACTACGAGAAGTCGAAGGCCTTCTACGCCAAGCTGTTTGCGTTCCTGGGCTTCGAGCTGTCGGACGACTACGGCACCACCATTGGCTGGACCAACGGGCGGACGCGATACTGGATCGCGCCGGCGGAAGGCCGGAAGACCCATCGCATCGGCGATGTCGGGCTCCACCACTACGCCTTCGAGCTGCGCCGCCGGAAGGACGTCGACGCGCTGCAGGCGTTCCTCGAGAAGGAGAAGGTGCGCATCGTCGATTCCGCCGCCGAGTACTACGACGACTATTACGCCGTCTTCTTTCTCGATCCCGATGGGCTCAAGCTCGAGGGCATGAAATACGGTGAGATGACCGCGCGGCGGAAGCGTAAGCCCTTGAAAAATAATAAGTAAGGGACGATTCGGGCCGGTCTTGTCGCGTCGCGGCATGCGGGCCAAACTCCGGCCCGCTTTTTCAGGACCGGAGGACCCACATGTCGATGACCGCCCCACAGACAGCACCGCTCTCCCAGCCCGCCGGCACCTACCGGCCCAAGGGCATGCTGATCGACGGCAAGTGGGTCGGCAGCGTTTCCGGCCTGCGCATCACGGTGGAGAATCCCGGCAAGCGCACCGCCGTGGCCGAGGTGCCGCGCGCGGCCGCCGCCGACGTCGATCTTGCGGTCGCTGCGGCCGACAAGGCTTTCGTGGCCTGGAAGAACGTGGTGCCGCGCGAACGCGGCAAGCTTCTGCTGAAGATCGCCGAGGCGATGGAGGCGCGGGCCGAGGAGATGGCACGCACCATCGCGCTTGAGACCGGCAACGCGTTGCGCACCCAGGCACGCGGCGAGGCCAGGCTCGCGGCCGACGTCTTCCGGTACTTCGGCGGGCTTGCGTCGGAGCTCAAGGGCGAGACCGTGCCTCTGGGCGAGCACGTGCTTTCCTACACGCGCCGCGAGCCGATCGGCATCGTCGGCGCCATCATCCCGTGGAATGCGCCGGTGATGCTGGGAGCGCTCAAGATCGCCCCGGCACTTTGCGCCGGTAACGTGCTGGTGTTGAAGGCGGCCGAGGACGCGCCGATGGGCGTTCTGATGATGGCCGACGTCTGCCAGGAATTCCTGCCGCCGGGCGTGCTGAACGTGATCACCGGCCACGGCGAGGAGTGCGGCGGCCCGCTCGCCAATCATCCCAGGATCGCCAAGCTCTCCTTCACCGGCTCGACCGAGGTCGGCAAGGTGATCATGCGCGCGGCGGCCGAGCGCATCGTGCCGGTGTCGCTCGAACTCGGTGGCAAGAGCCCTTCGCTCGTCTACCCCGACGCCGACGAGGATTGGGCGGTCGACGGTATCATCAACGCCATGCGCTTCACGCGGCAGAGCCAGAGCTGCACGGCGGGTTCGCGCCTGTTCCTGCACGAGGACATCTTCGATTCCTTCCTCGCCAAGCTCGAGAAGAAGACCGCCGCCCTCAAGATCGGCGATCCCCTCGACGAGGCCTCCGACATCGGCGCGATCATCAACAACAAGCAGTACACCAAGGTCTGCAAATACGTGGACGAGGGTCTGAAGCGTTCCGACGCCAAGCTGGTGTTCGGCGGCCTGCCGCCCAAGACCGGTCCGCTCTCCGAGGGCTATTTCACCCTGCCGACCGTGTTCGCCGACCGCTCGAACGACTGGCGTCTGGCACGTGAGGAGATATTCGGGCCGGTGCTGGTGGCGATCCGCTGGAGCGACGAGGCAGAGGCGATCCGCATGGCCAACGACAGTCACTATGGTCTGGCCGCCTATGTCTGGACGCACGACATCGGCCGCGGCCTGCGCGCCGCCCACGCCATCGAATCGGGCTGGGTGCAGGTCAACCAGGGCGGCGGCCAGACGCCCGGCATGTCGTACGGTGGCTTCAAGCAGAGCGGGCTCGGCCGCGAGTTCTCGCTCGAGGGCATGCTCGACAGCTTCACCCAGCGCAAGAGCGTGACGGTCAACCTCGCCGTCTAGCGACCCCGCCTCAGGCAGCCAGGCGAAGCTTGCGCGCGGCGAGCCGCGCCTGGTCTTCGGGGCTGAAGGTCATGATCTTGCGAACCTTCTGGTCGAACTTCATGCCGACGGCCTCGGCGCAGGCGGCGAGTACGCCGGTCTCGGCCTCGAACAGGAAGTGCGTGAAGACCAGCGTCTTGTCGGTGAAGCTCGCGAGGCCACTCATCACCACCGCGAGATCGCCGGCGCGCAGCGGCCGACGGTAGTGGTTCAGCATCTCGACCACGACCGAGCCTTCCTGGCGCGCCTGCATCGCGGCGCGGTCGAAACCGAGGTGGTTCCAGAGCACCGGTGCGCCGTCGGAATAGCGGCCGAACTGATGGCGCGGCAGGAACTCAGCCCTCTCGTCGCATTCATCGGGTGTGATCACGGTTCGGCCGATATCGACCAGGCCGGTCCGCGGTGCGTCGGCCAGCGTCAGATCGGGCAGGGTTAGATTCCCGACGCTGCGTGGTTGAGCCTTCGTCGGCAACTCCATCCGGGCCGCCGCCGCTCGGGCGCGGAAGATCTCCGGCCACGGTCGGTTGCAAACGACGCGCCGGCGGATGGTTGCCGCGACCGCGCCGTCGCCGCGATTGCGTACTTCGTGATAAGCCACGAGGTAGTCGGTGCCGATCTCGACCGGAGCCGAGAGGACCTCGACCGCATCAACGACACGGAACTCGCGGAGGTAGCGGACATGGTCCTCCGCGACAGTCACAACGAGGCCGGCGGCGCGTTGCGCGCGCGGCCCCAGCCCCAGGCCGGCGAGCAGGTGCGCCGAGGCCTCATGGCCGAATTCGGTGTAGAACTGAACGTTCAGATGATCGTTTTCGTCGCACTGCCAGGTGTTCACGGCGGTGCTGAAAGTCGGGATCAATTCGGGCTTTGGCACGCGGCGTACTCTCTGCTGTCGGTGGATGGCGCCTCAAATGACCGAAAAAGCCACAGAAATCGACATTTTTCGCGTGTTCCGGGCTTGCGGGAGGACGATTCGTGGATAACCTTGGGTCGCCGGCGCTGTCCTGGGGCGTCAGGAAGACGTTGGTGTAACGAAAAAACGTAAGGGACCCCTCCACCATGGCTACCAAAACCACTGTTCCGACTGTCCCGCTGTCCAAGGTCGCGGCCGAGCTGGCCGAGAAGACGGGCATGACCAAGAAGGACGCCACCGGCGCCCTCGATGAGTTCATCGGTTTGGTCGTGAAGCATCTCAAGAAGGGCAACAAGGTTCGCGTCACCGGCCTCGGCATCTTCCAGGTGCGCGCGCGTCCGGCACGCATGGGTCGCAATCCCGCGACTGGCGAAGCGATCAAGATCAAGGCATCGAAGAAGGTTGCCTTCCGCGTCGCCAAGGATCTCAAGGAAGCGATCTAGGTCGTTTCCAACCGAAGATCGGGCGGGCGCTGGTGCAAACCGGGCCCGCCCTTCTTTTTGTCTGCCCGGGTTGTTCGCTACTCGGGATCGTGACAGCAGACGCAGATCTTGTTGCCGTCGGGATCGCGGAAGTAGGCACCGTAATAGTCGCGATGGTAGTGCGGCCGCAGGCCCGGCGATCCCTCGTCGTGCCCGCCGCCGGACAACGCCCGGTGGTGGCAGTCATCGACCGCCGCGCGGCTCGGCGCCAGCAACGCCACCATCTGGCCGTTTCCCGGCGCGGCACCCTCGCCGTCGTGTGGGCGGCCGATCAGGAAGAGCGGCCGCGCCGCGGCTGTCGGCATCCAGCCCGCCCACGGGCGCTCGCGGTCGCAGAATTTCAGCGGGAAGCCCAGCGCATCCATCACATCTGAATAGAAGGCGAAGGCGCGCTCGAAATCGGTGACGCCGACATGCACATGCGAAATCATCGCAGCACGCATGCCCGCGGGGAGGCATCCATTGAAAGTGTGTCGAGCATCATGTCGGAACTCTTTGCCGCAGGCATCGTGGACGCGTATGACCGCCTCTTATAGCCGCCCCTGGCGTACATCGGCATGGATACGTTCATCGTCCTCAAATTCCTGGGCCAGCTGGCCCTGCCGCCGGCATCGCTGGCGGTCGGGCTTGTGGTCGCTGCCATGCTGGCATTGTTCGGGCTGCGTCGCCTGGCGCGGCTTGCGGTCGGGCTGGCGATTGCCGAACTTCTGCTGATGTCGCTGCCGCCGGTCGCCGATGCCCTGATGATGCCGTTGCAGGACGAGGCGCGCGCCGCAGCCAAGGCGGCCCCGGCCTGCTGCTACGATGCCATCGTGGTGCTGGGTGGCGGCATCGCGCCGGCCGCGCCGCCCGACGTACCCGAGCCCGACCTGACCGAAGCCGCCGACCGCATCTGGGAGGCGGCGCGACTTTACCATCGCGGGGTGGCGCCTCTCGTCATCGCCAGTGGCGGCTCGCTTCTGGCGCAAACCGGCGGCCCGAAGATGACCGAGGCCGATGCGATGCGGATCTTCCTGTCCGATCTCGGCGTGCCTGAGTCCGCTATTGTCACCGAGGGGCAGTCGCTCAATACCATCGAGAACATCCGCCATGTGCGCACACTGGTGAAGGACGGGCGCGTCGCCCTGGTGACGTCGGCCGTCCACATGCCTCGCGCGCTGCGCCTCGCCCGGCTGGCCGGCCTGGATGTCGGCGCCTTTCCCACCGACTGGCATCCGCCACCCGAGTCGCGCGTCTCATGGGAGAATTGGTTGCCGTCGGCGGGCGCGCTTTCGGTTTCGAACGGCGCGCTGTGGGAGATACTGGCCAATACCTTCGACCGCCGCGGCGCGAGTCTGGCGCCATGATGGCGGGGGCTTGGCGTGTGGGCCGCCGTGCGGCACTTCGGGGCGGCTTGGGCCTCACTCTGGCCGGCCCCTTGCTGGTACCGATGGCCCGCCGGCCGCGTGCCCGGACACTCGACAAGGTGAGCTTTCAGACCGACTGGCGGGCCCAGGCCGAGCATGGCGGCTACTACCAGGCGATCGCCGCCGGCCTCTATGCCAGGGCCGGCATCGAGTGCGACCTGCGCCAGGGTGGTCCCAGCCTCAACATCGGCCAGCTTCTGCTGACGGGCCGCGTCGACATGATCATGTCGAACAGTTTCGAGGCCTTCACCTTCGTCCGCGAAAGCGCGCCGTTCTACACCATCGCCGCGATCTTCCAGAAGGATCCGCAGGTGCTGATCGGCCATCCCGGATCGGGACTCGACGGCTTCGACAAGCTCAGCGGTCGCACCTTGCTGATCGGCAATGGCGGGCGCGTGACCTACTGGCCGTACCTCAGGAAGAAGTACGGCCTCAGCGACACCCAGCTGCGTCCCTATACCTTCAACATGGCGCCGTTCCTCGCCGACAAGAACGCCGTGCAACAGGGGTTCCTGTCGTCCGAGCCCTATTCGATCGCCCAGGCGCTCGGCCGGCCGCCCGAAGTGCTGCTGATCGCCGATGCCGGCTTCAGCGCCTACCAGACCACCATCGCAATCTCGCGGCGCATGGCGGCGGAGAAGAAGGATTTGGTGCAGCGTTTTGTCGATGCGACGCTGGAGGGCTGGGCGCAGTACCTGGGCGGCGGGCCGGGCATCGAGGCGGCCAACGCGCTCATCAAGAAGCACAACCCCGACCAGACCGACGCCCGCATCGCCTATGCCATAAAGGTCCTGAAGGCGCGCGGCATCGTGATGTCGGGCGACGCGTTGAAGGACGGCATTGGCGCCATGAGCAATGCGCGCTGGATTAATTTCTACCAGTCGATGGCCGAGGTCGACGTCCTGCCCAGGGGATTGGATGTCGCGCTGGCCTACACGCTGGAATTCGTGAACAAGGGTATCGGAAAGCCGCCGTAATCTTAGTCCCGACTCGCGCGGAGCAACCTCCGCGCTGAAGCGCGAAGCGCAGAGCGGAAAGACCTCTTTTTATGTTCGAGGCAGAACAGGCCCCTCGGTTACGCTACAGGGCGGGGGTACCCCGCTCGAGGGCGACGAAACAGGGGATGGTCAATGCACCAGGTCAGTGAAGAACACACGATGTTGCGCGAGCTGGTGAAGAAGTTCGTGCGCAACGAGCTGATGCCGCTGGAGAAGAACATCCTCGATCGCTTCGCGGCCGGCCAGCCGGCGTCGCTCAACGACGAGGAGAACGCCAGGCTTTTCAAGCAGTGCAAGGAGCTCGGCCTGTGGGCGCTCGACGTGCCGGAGGAGGTGGGCGGCGCCAACCTGCCGGCGGTCGCGCTGGTCGGCGTCAACGAGGAGATCGGCTACACCTGCGTGCCTTTTACCTTCCCGCCGGATTCTCCCAATCTGCACATGCTGCTGGCAACGGCCAGCCCCGAGCAGCGCAAGAAATATCTCGAACCCTACGCCGCCGGTCTCACCAGCTCGGCCATCGCCATTTCCGAGCCCGGTGCGGGCGGCGATCCGGCCGGCATGAAAACGAGAGCGGTGAAGGACGGCAACGACTGGGTGATCAACGGCCGCAAGATCTGGATCAGCCGCATTGCCAAGGCCGACTTCACCATCGCCATGGCGGTGACCGACACCGCCCTCGGCTCGCGCGGCGGCATCACCGCCTTTTTGATCGACCAGGGCACCAAGGGCCTGGTCGTGGCACGCGCGATTCCGATGCTGGCGGGCCAGCGCACCTACGAGGTCGTGTTCGAGGATTGCCGCGTGCATGAAAGCCAGGTGCTGGGCAAGGTCGGTGCCGGCTTCGCGCCGATGCAGCTTCGCCTCACCGTGCGCCGGTTGCAGATGGGCGCCTGGTGCACCGGCATGGCCCAGCGTGCCCTCGACATGCTGGTCGAGCACGCCAACCAGCGCGTCACCTTCGGCCAGAAACTGGCCGACCGTCAGGCGATCCAGTGGTGGGTGGCCGACGCCGCAATGAAGCTCCACGCCTGCCGTCTCATGGTCATGGACGCCGCCGTGAAACAGGACGACGGCCGCGACGTGCGGATGGAAGCCTCGATGATCAAGGTCTTCGCCACCGAGATGGCGACCGAGATCATCGATCATGCCCAGCAGGCCTTCGGTGCCATGGGCGTGACGCAGGAATTGCCGCTGTCGATCATGGCGCAGAAGGTCCGGACCATGCGGGTCTACGAGGGGCCCTCGGAGGTCCACCGCATGGTGATCGCACGGCGCATCCTTGGCGGACGTTGAGAGGTAGGACCGTTGACACCGGCCACCGCCGGGGCAGATCATTTCCACTTGGTTCCAGGGAGTTTACCGCCATGACCTACACACTCGATGCCTTCGTCAAGGACGCGCAAGCGGCCCTCAAGGCTCACAGCGGCCCCGCCGGCCGCGAGCAGGTTCGCGTGCTTCTGGAAAAACTGCTGACCAACAAGGCCTTCGTCGAGGAAGCCGTGGGCGCCGCTGCGCCTTTGGGCGCACGCAAGCTCTACGAGGACAAGGATCTGGGCTTCGTCGTGCTGGCGCATTGCAACGCCAAGCCACACAAGAGCCCGCCGCACGACCACGGCCCGTCCTGGGCGGTCTACGGTCAGGCGATCAAGCACACCGACATGAGCGAGTTCAGGCGGCTCGATGGCGGCGCCGAGGCGGGCGAGGCCAAGCTCGAACAGGTCAAGAGCTACCGGCTCGAGCCCGGTCACGCCGGTGTCTACGATGTCGGCGCCATTCATTCGATCGACTATCCCGAGGGCAGTCGCTTCGTGCGCGTTACCGGACGCGACCTCGACTATGTGCGGCGGTTGAAGTTCGACATGGCCGCCGGCAAGGCGATCACCATCGAAAGCGCGACCGCGGGCGCGGCTTAGTCAGGCTGCGCTTGGAGGAAGCGATGGCTTCGGCAATCGTCAGTTCGAGCCCCTGTGGCGTTCCGGTGGTGATCGAGTGCTCGCCGATCCTGATGTCGTCGTAAGGCCTGACGTCGACCCACTTGGGCAGCTTGGTCGCAGTCCTCCGCCGCCATTGTCGGGGATATCGGGAGGCCGGCCCGGTCGATTGTATCAAAAGCGTGCAGGGAAGCCGGCGCGGGCGCCAACCGCGCCGTTGGCTCAGATCCAGCGTCGGGTTCGACGCCTGTAGTCGTCGAAGGCGGTTCCAAATTTGGCGGCCAGTACCCGCTCCTCGGGTCCGATCTGGAAGCGGTTGATGTAGAGGACGAATACCACGAGGCCGGCCAGCGCAACGGCGTTCGACAGATAGGCAGCCCATCCGGCAAGCACCAGCAGGAGTCCAAGATACATCGGGTTGCGCGTGTAGCGATAGACTCCGCCCTCGACGAGCGACGACGTGGCGTGGGGCCGTGTCGGATTGACGGTCGTTCCGGCACGCTGGAACGAAAAGAAGCCGGCCATGGAGATCGCGATGCCGAGCACGGCCAGCGTGTTCGCGATCGCGAGACGGTTGGGCAGCGTCAAGTTGAGGGCGCCTGACGCCGATGTCGCCAGCCACATCGCCAAGGCGGCAGCCAGCGCCACGGCGGGAGGAGGGACTTTAAGCTCGAGCATCTTCATGGCTGCAACCTAGATTCCGCGGCCAGGACGAGCAAATGCACCTGCCAGACTGCGTTGCGGCGATCTTATCGTGCCTGCCGCGGCAGCGCTCCGTTGGAGTCCTCCCAGGTCGGCCTGACTCTCACCGCAACGGCCGCCCGGATGCGGCCGTGAGGCGCTCGAAGCCGAAATTCACCGGTGCTTCCAGGAGGGAAGGGCGCCTTGCCGGGACGATGGATGGGTCATTGCCACGGCCATCGCCAGCCCGTGCGCGGCGGCGATATCGTGGCCTGTTGCCGGTGAAGCCGCTCCTCTGCTTCGATTCGGGCGCGCCATCGCGCTTCTTCGTAGCGGACGTAGGCCAGCCTCTGCGCCGCGTCCCAGCGGTCGATGGCGGCTACGTTTTCTTCCACCAGGGCGGCCTTCTGCGTGGCCGTCAGGAAGCCGGTCGCGATATCGCCGCGCCTGCGCTGCCAGTCGGCGATGGCCTCGCGCGAGCGCGGACCAAACGCGCCATCGGCGCCGCCGACGTCGAAGCCCGCCGCCGCCAGCGCGACCTGGAGCTTCTGTCGGTCGCGGCGGGACAGCCCGAGGTTGCTTTCGGCCTGCTCGCCGTCGCGTCGGGCCTCCTCGATCGCCCGGGCCGCCAGTTGTTCCTGGAGTTGCGCGTCGCGGGCCGCCGCCTCCACCACCGCCTGCTGGGCGGCGACTTCGTTGAGTTTCGCCGTCACCACGTCGCGACCGGCGCGCTCGGCCGGCACTCCCGGCGCGACGAGGGCAATGGCGATGCCGGCCAGGGCGACGACGGCGATTGATGCCGCCACCGCGAGTGCCGCTGGCTGGCGTCGCCGGGGCAATCCCGGCACGATCGGACGCGATGGCTTCGGTGCCGGCGCCGGTGCGGACGTCGAAACGGGCGCCGCTATGGGCACCGCGTCGGGCAGTGCCTCGACGGGCGCGGCCCACAGACCGGTCGCCAGGACTTTGCGCCAGGCATCGATGCTGCGGGGCCTCGCCTCGGCCCGGAGCACGAGGCCGGCCTCGATGGCGGCCAGCAGGCCCGGTGAATAATCCTCGCCGGTGGTTTCGAGTGAGGATACCGGAACGCCCTCGAAGACGCGGTCCATGACGCCGGGCGGCGGCGTGCCATTGACGCAGGTGTAAAGCGTGGCGGCGAGCCCATAGACGTCGGTCCACGGCCCTTGCCGGCCCGACGTCGACTGCTCGGGCGCCGCATAGCCCGGCGTGAAGACGGCCGTCATCGCCGGCGAGCGGCCGGCCACGGCCATGCGCGAGGCGCCGAAGTCGATAAGGGTCGGCGAGCCGTCCGGCGCGAGCATGATGTTCGCCGGTTTGATGTCACGGTGCAGGCAGCCCACGGAATGTATTCGGTCGAGACCGGCAAGCATCGGCTGCAGGATGCGCTCGATCATGGCCTGAGACAGTCGCTCTTCACGCTGCAGCCGTCGCTCCAGCGTCTCACCCTCGAGCAGCTGCATCACGACATAGGCCGTACCGTGCGCCTCGAGGAAATCGTAGACGCGCACCACTGCCGGTGCGTCACCAAGCAGTGCCATCGCGCGGACCTCATCGAGGAAGCGGCCGCGGCCCCAGACGAAATCCTTTGACACCTCGGTCGATCGCGGCAGCACCGCGCGATCGTCCTGGCGCACTGCCAGCGCCGCCGGCAGGTATTCCTTGACCGCCACATCGCGATGAAGCTGTGTGTCGCGGCAGCGATAGGTGATGCCGAAGCCACCCTGCCCGAGCACCGAGACCACCCTGTATCGATCGATCATGACTCCGGCGGCCAGCGCCGAGTAATGTCCGGTCCGGTCGATACGATCCGACTTCCCAGCCGGTTCTCCGGTCATGTCTGTTGCCTCCCGTGCACAACAGAAACGTGTCGTCCTTATCGGTCGTCGACCCCTTTGATGGGGGGCGGTGGCACATCGCGTGCGACCTCGCACTGTGCAAATGTCTGTGGATAAATTACGTACATCCAAACGTTACAAAAGTCGAGACACCGCCACCGATGGCGGCGACGGTGTCGCGGCACCACTTTCGGAATGGTGGAATGACGGGTCGACGGAACCTCAAATTCCGTGTGATTCAATCTCTTACCGGCCGTCCTTGATCTTGTGCAAGGACACATCAAGCGGCGCCCGAACGCTGCGATGGCAAACAGCTAGTTGAATTTACATTGAAAATATTCAACCCGATTTCTCTGTATTTGCGACGCCGGAAAGCGTTCAATCCCTGCGAACTGTCCACACCCGTGGGAAGGCGTGGACAGGTTTCTGGGGGCTCGAACGTGTTCGAGCAGACGTTGGGTGCGAGGGTGGTGATGGGATCGAACCTTGAAGGGGCTGATCGCGAAACGCTGTCGTGGTTTGCCGATGAAGAGAGCGCGCAGCGGTATTTCGAAAAAATGCGCTGGCCGGACGGAATATGCTGCCCGCGTTGCGCGAGCAGGGAGCGGATCGGCAAGCTGAATGGATCAACGACCCGGCTTGGCGCCTACAAGTGCTATGCCTGCCGGAAGATCTTCTCCATTACGCATGGCACGATGTTCAGTGGCAGCCACGTTCCCGTGCACAAATGGCTGCAGGCGATCTGTTTGACGGAGGGCGGCACCAGGCCGATGCGGCCGCACCATCTTCAGCAGATCCTGAACGTTTCCTTCAAGACGGCGTCGTCGATGGTCCGGCGGTTGGCCGAGGCGGCCGCTGCGGGCTGCGATGTCGTGCCGAGCGAGCCGCGGGCCACTGCCGCGCCACTACACAAGCATATCACCGCGAAGTCTGTGGCAAACGCCGAAACGAGGCCCCAATTGGGCTCCCCTCGGCCGGCAAAGTCGCGGCCCCTTCCAGCAATTCCCAAGTCCACAGGGTTCGCACTTCGGTTGACCTCCACGATCGCGCCTCGGGACACGCGCCTCACTGCGGGTAGGAGCGCGGCGTCAGAGGCGTTAGCCCGTCAGGTCGAACGTGACCGCGCCGTCGCCGCTCGCGGCGATCTGCACCATGGTCGCGTGCGATAAGGGAGAATTCACGACGATCGTGAGCAGGCCCCTGCCCTTGGCATACATGCCAAGATGCAGGAGTTGGTCATCGGACAGGCCCTGCGACCCAATTCTTAGGGAACCGCCGTTTGACAGTATCTCGGCCAATTCTTGAGGATTGAGACGCATCCACGCCGCTCCTTATTGTCACAGCGCATACGCATGGCTGGGTCGGTCAGACCAGACCGCTCTTAGCATATTAACGCAGTTGCGCCCCAAGTGGGCCCACTTCGGCGTCGAATCCCGCTACATCTTGTGGATATTGCCTGTCACATGTTTGACAGAATCCGCCTACCGCCACGCGGCGAGACCGACGACGGCGTCCATTGTCCGCCGGGAACCCATCGGCCCCGAATGTGGCACATTGAGTGGATCGGCACCCCGAACGCATTGCAGGTGACGCGGAAGCCGAGACGCATCTTTATGGGCGTGCCACGATTGGCTGGTGCCGGTATCGGCTCCTGGCGCCGCCGCGGTGTTTTGGTCACTTTCTCAATTTTGTTCAGGGGCAATGCAGCGCCGGGAGTTGCCTGTGGGACAATTGACGCCATAGCCATGAAAGGCCGGTCGTGTGGGCAACGACCAGCCTTCCATGCGAGCCCGCCTGGGTGTGGGATTATCGAAGCCTTGTTGTGTGTGGGAAGAAGGCTTCGATGAACGGCCTGGGGGCCGCTGGCGGGCTAGGCGGAACTCTGTGTGGTGTGCGGGCGCTCACGCGGTGAGCACTGCCAAAACTGTGTAAAATACCTTTCAAACTTGAATGACCAAACGCGGTGAATGTCTCTTGTGAACTCCGATTCTCCGATAGGGAGGTAAGTACGGATTGCGTGTCGTCGCTATCCGGTTACCGCAAAAAAATGTTCCGGGTTCTGGCAGGCGGCGAACGGTGGCCATGAACGCGCTCGACTGCCGATCCAGCGTATCGCGGAATCAAGTCCCAGCCGGTCGGCATCATTGACGTCTTCATATCCGGCACACCGACCGAACACCGACCGGTGCAGCATGCCGGCGCAGGGCAGGGGATACCCTGCCCGGATCATGCCGACCGCTTCGACCCGTGCGCCGGTCAACGAGGCCATACTCGAACCTTGAAACTGCAGCTTGAGGCGGCGATCGAAATCGAGACGCAGAGCGTCGGATTTCGTCTCACCCGCTGGCTACATCATCCTCGACCTCGATCCAATCGAACAAGATGCTGAATCCGATGGCTCGAATGGATGCGACGCGGGTCAGTTCAATGATTCATCCGGGAGATGCGGCGTTATCGTGCCTGGGGTGGCAGCGTCCTCAGCACCATCAGGAAACGCGCGTGGATTGCCGGATCGACCGGCCGGTATTTGACCTTCGTCGTGGCTGGATCCTTGCCGAGGAAGTTGTCGTTCTTCCAGTTGGTCGCTGGCCTGACCGGTCGCGGCACGAAACCGCCGCCGCAGTTCGGGCATACGTTGCAGAGAAGGCCATCGACGCAATCGGCGCAGAAGGTGCACTCGTAGGTGCAGATGCGCGCCTCGAGCGATGCCGGCGGCAGTGCCCTGTTGCAATTCTCGCAGGTCGGCC
The DNA here is from genome assembly GCA_937915145.1 of uncultured Reyranella sp. Classification (GTDB taxonomy): domain Bacteria; phylum Pseudomonadota; class Alphaproteobacteria; order Reyranellales; family Reyranellaceae; genus Reyranella. The sequence goes on along the minus strand of CALDNT010000177.1, from coordinate 22,947 downwards.
TGAGTTCGAGCATCTCAGGCGAGGCGGGTCGCGGCGGCGTTATTGGCCTTCTGCCGGGTCGCAAGCAGGCCCGAAATCCGCTCGCGGAAACGCTTCACGCGCTCGGGGCCGGCCTTTTCGGGTGTGCCCGAATCGAACGGCGGCTGTGGATCGTACTCCAGGGCGAGCTGGATCGACTTCGCCACTTCCTCGCCGGCAAGTTCGGCCGCGACCGTGAGGCCAAAGTCGATCCCGGCCGTGACACCGCCGCCCGAGATGTGGTTGCGGTCGCGGACCACACGCTGGGCGACCGGAATGGCGCCGAAGGCCGGCAGCATGTCGCGCCACGCCCAATGGCAGGCCGACTTGTAGCCTTTCAGGAGGCCGGCCGCGCCCAGCACCAGCGCGCCGGTGCAGACCGAAGTGACATAGCGCGCAGTCGCGGCCTGCTTGCGCAGGAAGTCTAGGGTCTCGGGATCGGTCATCAGCGCCACCTGGCCGCCGCCACCCGGTACGCAGATGACGTCGAGCTTCGGGCAGTCGACGAAGGTCGTGGTCGGTACGATCGAAAAGCCGGCGTCGGTTGGCACCGGATCCAGCGTCTTCCAGATCATGTGCAGGACCGCGCCGGGTACGCGCGCCAGCACCTGTGCCGGTCCGGTGGCATCGAGCTGGGTGACATTGGGGTAGAGCAGGATGCCGATCTGGATGGGTTCAGCCACGGGGGTCTCCTCGAGTACGATTGTCATTCTTCGCTGCGCTCAGGATGACAGATTGGTCTCTGGCGGAAATGACAAGCATTGGCTATTTTCTGCCAATGACCCGACTGCATCGCATCGTCCTCGTTGGCTATGACGGCTGCCAGCTCCTCGATGTCTCCGGCCCTGCGGCCGTGTTCGGCGCGGCCAACGAGGCCCGCCAGCATCCATTCTACGATCTGCAGATCGTATCGCCCGACGGTGGGCCGGTCGCGACCAATTCGGGCGTAGTGCTGCACTCCAGGCGGATCGGTGGGCAGCCCGATACCTTGCTGGTCGCCGGCGGTTCGCAGGGGCTGCGCGCGGTGATGGCGCGCGAAGATCTGCGGCTCTGGCTCCGCAGAGCCGCGCCGAAGGCCCGGCGCTACGGTTCGGTCTGCACCGGCGCCTTCGTGTTGGCGGCGGCGGGGCTGCTCGATGGCCGGCGGGTAGCCACGCACTGGGCGAGCTGCGGCCCGCTGGCCGAGCGCTTCTCCGCCCTCAAGGTCGATTCGGACTCGCTCTATGTCGTCGACGGCAAGGTCTGGACCTCGGCCGGCGTCACCACCGGCATCGACATGGCGCTGGCGCTGGTCGAGGCCGATCTCGGCGCCGCGATGGCCAACCTGATCGCGCGGCATTTCGTGCTTTACGCCCGCCGGCCGGGTTTTCAGTCGCAGTTCAGTCCCCTGCTGCAGGCGCAGACCGCTGCCGAGACGCCATTCGTCGAGCTGACCGACTGGATGGCTGCCCATCTCGAACTTCCGCTCGACGTGCCGGCGCTTGCAGCGCGTGCCGGCCTTTCGGAGCGCAGCTTCTATCGCAAATTCACCGAGGCCACCGGCAAGACGCCGGCGCATTTCGTCGAAAGCCTGCGCCTCGATGTGGCGCGCACGTTGCTGGCCGAGGGGCTGCCGCTCAAGACCATTGCGATCAAGGTCGGGCTGCGGTCGTCGGCGCGGCTCGGCCAGGCCTTTGAGCGCCGCTTCGGCATGGCGCCGTCGCTGTTCAGGGAAATGCATGCTGCGGCGTGACGCTGGTGTCGTGCGCGGGTAGCGTCCCGGCGAAGTGCGGGAAGGATGGCGGGATGCGACGACAAGGTAAGCGAAAGGGGGCGGCGACAACTCCTGCGGCGCGGGAGCTCAGGCAGTTCGTTCCCTATCTGCTCGGCGCGATCTCCAACCAGCTGTCGAGCGGCGCCTCACGACACTATCGCCGCGCCTTCGGGCTCGGCCTTACCGAAATCCGCCTGATGTGGATCCTGTCCGTTGAGCCGCGCATTCCCGCGAGCCGGGCAGCGGAGATCATGGGCGTGGACAAGGCGGCGGTCAGCCGCGCTCTGGCGGGCCTCGAGCGGCGTAAACTGGCCCGCGTCATGCCCGACCGGCGCGACAGCCGTCAGCGCATTGCCGAGCTGTCGACCGAAGGGCGGCGCGTGCAAAGCGAGGTCATGGTGGTCACCCGGGAGCGGGAGCGCCGCCTGCTGGCGCCTTTCGAGCGGGCCGAGGTCCGCGCGCTGGCCGGGTTGCTGCACCGAATGCTTGCGTCGGCGTCGCGGGTCGATGCCTTCGATCCAGTGGCACTGCTTGGCGGCGGCCAGAAGGGCGCCGTAGAAAGTTGACAGGTCAACCAAAGTAGATGAGCATTTATTCCGATATTTCGGCGTCTGAAGCTGGAAATGGCCGCGGCGTGCGACGGTCGTCCGACAGAGGAGGGTCCCGATGTTCTTGCGGAACTGCTGGTACGTGGCCGGGTGGAGCCACCAATTTCCCGCCGATGGCCTGGTCACCCGCACGATGCTGGGCGACCCGGTCGTGCTCTATCGCAAGGCCGACCGTGCCGTAGTCGCTCTTGAGGACCGTTGTTGTCACCGCCTGGCGCCGCTGTCGCTTGGACGCCTGGAAGGCGACGATCTGCGCTGCATGTATCACGGGCTGAAGTTCGCGCCGTCCGGCAAGTGCATCGAAATCCCCGGCCAGTCGTTCGTGCCCGGCAAGGCTGGAGTGAGAGCCTATCCCGTGGTTGAACGGGATTGTTGGGTCTGGGTGTGGATGGGTGATCCGGCAAGCGCCGACCCCGCCCTGATCCCACGCGCGCTCGGCCATGGCGAGGCCGGCTGGATCATGCGAACGGGTGAGTTGGCCTACAAGGCGAACTACGAACTGATCAACGACAATCTGCTCGACCTGTCGCACCTCAGCTACGTTCATGCCAAGACGCTGGGGCGCAACAGCATGGCGTGGGCCGACAGCCGCCCGCGCACCACGTCTCTGGCGCGTGGCCTGCGTGTCGAGCGATGGGTGGTGAACAACCCGCTGGCGCCTTATCTCGGGCGGCCGGCCGATGCGCGCACCGACAGCTGGCAGTCCTACGACTACCTGGCGCCGGGCGTCTTCCTTCTCTCCAGCAGGTTCTATCCGCCAGGTTCGGCCGCTGCCGGCGACATGGCGGCACCCCGGCCCGATCTGGAACCGTTCTGGGTCTCGCAGACCAGCCAGGCGATCACGCCGATCGATGAAAAGCAGTCGATCTACTACTTCTCGAGTTGCCTCGACCGCGAAAGCGCCAACGAAGAACAGGCCGACGCGCAGATCGAGTTGTTTCGCCGGGCGTTCGACGAGGACAACGCCATGATCGAGGCGCAACAGCGCGTCATCGACCGGACGCCACGGCCGCGCATGCTGGCTACCGCCTCGGATGGCGCGCTCAATCAGTTCCGGCGGCTGATGGCCCGGCTGATCGAGGAGGAAGCCGGAGCGGACGCGTCCGCCGTCGCAAATGGGCAACATCCGGCGATAACGCAGGCATCGGCATGACTGGCTGACGAATTTGCAGAATCCGCCGTTTTCGGCTACGATTTCCATCATCGTGGGAGACTCAATCCCACGCGCCAGACGCCCGATGGACTCATCCATCGGGCGTTTTTCTTTGATTGGCGCGGGTGCAGTACGATGGAGGTCGAAGGCGGCAACAGTGGACACTGATGATGCCTATCGCCCGGCCTCGGCGGCACAGCTGATCGGGGGCCGATTCGCGTATCTTCTCAGGAGCTTGGAAGCGGTTTGTGGCACAGCTTGCGGCACACCGCGTGGCACAACGAGGTGTGCCGGAAAACGCTAGTGCCGCAGCCGGAGACTCCCGATCGCCAGCGCCAGCGCGGCAAAACCGGCGCCCAGCCAGATCGCGGCACGGGCGGCATCGGCGGCGCCGCCGCTGGAGAAGTCGAACAGGCCGAACACCAGCGCCACCAGGGCGGCACCCATGGTTTGGCCCAAGGTCCGGGCCGAGGCGATGATGCCGCCGGCGCTGCCGCTGCGCTCGCGCGGCACGGCGTTCATCATCAGCCGGTTGTTGGGGGCAGCGAAGATGCCGAAGCCCGCGCCGCACAGCACCAGCCGCCACATGATATTGGCGGCCGAGGGATCGGGCGGCAGCAGCGCGGTCAGCACCAGGCCCGCGGTCATGCTGGTGAGGCCGATGGCGCCCAGCAGGCCGGCATGGTGGCGGTCGGCGAGGCGGCCGGCGATCGGTGCCATGAAAGCCAGCGCCAGCGGCCACGCCGTCAGCAGGATACCGGTGTCGGTGGCGCTGCGGCCGAGCACGGTGGCGAAGAAGAACGGCAGGCTGACGAAGGCCAGTCCCTGGGCCGTGAAGGTGCAGGCCGCGGCCGAAATCGACAGCGAGAACAGCGGCCGGCGGAAGATCTCGACCGGCATCATCGGGTCGCTAAGCCGGGTCTGGCGCCACACGAACAGCGTGCCCAGCAATACAGCGCCGGCAAGTTCGGTCGCGATCAGCCACAGGGCGTGGCCGTGCGCCATGCCGTCGATCCCGAAGATCAGCAGGCCGAAGGTGAAGCCCGACATGATGGCGGAGAGCACGTCGAAGGGGCGGCGGGTGTGGGTGGTGTGAGGCAGGTAGCGTTCGGCCAGCGCAAAGGAGATGATCCCCAGCGGCACGTAGACGGCGAACAGGATCGGCCACGAGGTGATGCTGAGCAGCGCGGCGCCGATCGAGGGGCCGGCGGCCAGCGAGGTGGCGACCACGGTGGTGTTGAAGCCCAGCCCGCGGCCAAGCTGGGCGCGGGGATAGATCGAGCGCACCAGCGCCGGCTGGATCGCCATGATCGCCGAGCCCCCCAGCCCCTGGAAGGCGCGCGCGGCGATCAGCCACGGCAGAGATGGTGCCAGGGCGCAGCCGAGCGAAGCCAGGCAGAAGAGGGCAAGACCAAAGCGGTAGACATGGCGGTAGCCCACGATGTCGGCCAGCGCCGCCACCGGCAGCAGGAAGACCATGAGCGCGATCTGGCTGGCATTGACGATCCAGATCGAGCTTTCGGCGGTGATGTTGAGATCCTGCGCGATGTAGGGCAGCGCGAGGTTGGTCATCGAATTGCTCAGCACCGACATCGTGAGGCCGATGGTAATGGTGGCCACCGCCAGCAGGCGCGGCAGGCCCGCTGGCATTCCGTCCTGGACGGGTTCGGCCATCGTCTATTGCGGGACGGTGGGCGCGTCGCCCCCAATCGTCGTGCGCTGCATCAGCCGCTTGTGCTTGACCGTGTCGTAGGCGGTGGCGCGGTGCAGGACGGCGCGGTTGTCCCACACGATCGAGTCGCCCTCGCGCCATTCGTGCGACAGGATGAATTCCGGTTGCTGGGCGCGTTCCATCAGTTCGGCCAGGAAGGCGCGGCCGGTCTCGTAGGGCCAGCCGACGATGTGGCCGGCGTGGGCGCCGAGGTAGAGCGCGCGGCGGCCGTTGATCGGGTTGTCGCGATAGAGGCGCTGCTTGACCGGCGGCAGCTCGGCCAGCGCCTTGGCGCTCAGGATTCCCGGCTGAACGCGGTCGCGCGAATAGGCGAGCGCATGTTCGGCGACCAGCGGCTCGACCGTTGCCCGAATCGCTGGCGGCAGTGCATCCCAGGCTGCGCGCATGCACAGGAATTCGGTGTTGCCGCCGCTCGGCGGGCAGATGCGCGCCGTCAGCATCGAGCACAGCGACGGGATGCGCTTGAACGAGGAGTCGGAGTGCCAGAAGTAGTTGGCCTTCTGGTAGATCATGCGCATGTCGTCGTTCGGAATCGGCTTGCCGGTCTCGATGTCGAGGTTGGACTGGCGCTGGAACTTGGTGCCGGCGGCGGGATTGGAACTGCCGGTGGTCTCGAGCGGGCCGAAGTTCTCGCTGAAGACGGTCTGTTTGTCGTCGTCCATCGGCTGGTCGCGGAACAGCAGTACCGAATGCTCCTCGAATGCCGCCCGGATGGGGCCGAACTCTCGGGCGCTGAGCGGTCGGGTGATGTCGATCCCCAGGACCTCCGCGCCGAACAGCGGATGCAGCTTGCGGACGGTGATGGAACCGGTGTTGCGCATGTGCCTGGCTCCGGTCAGTCGACGATCGCCTGGTAGGTAAGCACGCGCAGCTCGCGGCGGATCGGGTAGGTCGACGACGGCATGAGCTGGGTCAGAAGTACCACCGCCATGTCCTCGACCGGATCGATCCAGAAGGCGGTCGAGGCGGCGCCGCCCCAGGCGTACTCGCCGGGGGTACCGGCGATGAAGGCCTTGGCTGGGTCGATCATGACCGAGAAGCCGAGGCCGAAGCCGATGCCGGTGTAGGTCGATTCGGAGAAGCGCGGCGTGCCCATGTCGGCCATGTCGCCATTCAGGTGGTTCATGGTCATGAGCTCGACCGTCTTGCGGCCGAGCAGGCGCACCCCGTCGAGCTCGCCCTTGTTCAGCATGAAGCGGCAGAAGCGAAGGTAGTCCGAAGCGGTCGAGACCAGGCCGCCGCCGCCCGAGTTTACCTTGCGCGGCGCCAGGTAGCGGCTCTTGCCGGGATCGTCGAGCAGTTCCAGCTTGCCGCCGGGGCCGGCAGAATAGTTGGCGGCAAAGCGTTCATGCTTGTCGGCCGGGACGTGGAAGTCGGTGTCGACCATGCCGAGCGGCTCGATCACCTTCTCGCGCAGGAACACCTCGAAGGGCTGGCCGGAAATCACTTCGACCAGATACCCCAGCACATCGGTGGCGACGCTGTAGTTCCACGCCTTGCCCGGCTGGGCGATCAGCGGGATGGTCGCCAGCTTCTCGACCACCTGCTTGAGGCTGGTCGTGGCGGTCTGGAAATCCACTCCGTCCTTGGCGCGGTAGGCGGCGTCGACCGGGTTGCTTTCCATGAAGCCGTAGGTCAGGCCCGAGGTGTGGGTCATGAGGTCGCGGAAATTGATCTCTCGCTCTGCCGGCACGCTGTCGATCTTGCCGCGCGAGCCGCCCGAATAGACGCGCGGATTGGCGAACGCCGGGATGAATTTCGAGATCGGGTCGTCGAGCTGAAATTGGCCGGCCTCGTAGAGCATCATGATCGCCGTGGTCGTGAGCGGCTTGGTCATCGAATAGATCCGAAAGATCGTATCCGGCCGCAGTGGCTTGTTGCGCTCAAGGTCGGCCTTGCCGAGGGTCTCGGCGAAGGCGAGCTCGCCGCGGCGCATGACGGCGACGGTCAGGCCGGCCAGCTTTCCGGCGGTCACCTGATGCTGCATCCAGTTTCGCACGCGGTCGAGCCGCGCTGCGGAAAGTCCGACCTGTTCGGGGGCGACGAGCGGCAGTGTGTCCATGGCGGTTCTCCTCGGTAGGCAGCTAGACTAGCGCAGGATGGCGGGACCAGACACGCCAGAAACGGGAGGGAGCAATGGCAAGATTGTGCGAGGGACGGGTGGCGATCGTGACCGGCGGCGCCCGCGGCGTGGGCCGCGAGCATTGCCTGATGCTGGCCGAGCATGGTGCCAAGGTCGTGGTCAACGACCTCGGTGGCGACCGCGGCGGAACCGGCCAGGACGTCTCCGCCGCCCAGCAGGTCGTGAACGAGATCAAGGCAAAGGGTGGCGAGGCCGTGGCCAACGGTGAGGACGTCAGCGACTGGAACGGCGCCAAGCGCATGATCGACCAGGCGGTCGAAACGTTCGGCAAGCTCGATGCCGTGGTGCTGAACGCCGGCATCCTGCGCGACCGCATGCTGGTGAACATGAGCGAACAGGAGTGGGATGCCGTCATCAAGGTGCATCTCAAAGGTACCTTCGCGCCGGCCCGCCATGCCGCCGCCTACTGGCGCGACCAGACCAAGGCGAAGGGCGGCCCGGTCGATGCGCGCATCATCACCACCACCTCGGTGTCGGGTATCTACGGCAATATCGGCCAGACCAACTATGGTGCCGCCAAGGCCGGCATCGCCTCGTTCACCGTCATCGCCGCGCGCGAGCTCGGCCGCTACGGCATCACCGTGAACTCGATCTCGCCGTCGGCGTTTACGCGCATGACCGAGGATCTCCGCGAATACACCGAGGAAGACAAGAAGACGCGCAGCCCGCGCTGGATCGCGCCGGTTGCGACCTGGCTGGCAAGTGAGGAGAGCCGCGAGATCACCGGCCGCGTCTTCCAGGCGGGAAACGGCATCTTCGCCGTCGCCGAAGGCTGGCACAAAGGTCCGCAGGCCGAGCAGATCGAAGACCCGCGGCAAGCCGGCAAGATCCTGACCGAACTGGCCAAGAAGGCACGAAAGAACGCCGGAATGAACGGGTTGGATCTCGACTGAACCTGGGTTTGGGCAGCGCATAGGAGTCCCGGTCGCGCAGTGCTAGACTGGCATCCTTATGGTTGTGCCGGTCACACGCCTTGCGCTCGTGCTGGCATTGCTGCCGCTGGCAGCAATGGCGCAGTCTGCGCTGCCTTCCGGCCGGCATGGCGACGGCCATGCCGAGAACCACGACTGGTACAAGAAGCTCAAGCAGCCCGACATAGGGATAAGCTGTTGCAACGGTCCCGAGGACGGCAAGGAGGGCGATTGCCGCCCGACCCAAGCCTATCTCGGAGAGGATGGCATGTACCGCGCCTGGGATGGCCGTGGCTGGCTGGTCGTCCCAAAGAACAAGATCATCTCGATGCCGACGCCCGATCGCCAGCCGCACCTCTGCGAGACCTATGGCCGTGTATTCTGCTTCATCACCGGTGAGCCTTTGAGCTGACGCCGGACGGCGTGCTCAGAGTTTCCCCAGAGTTTCCAGCACATTGGCTTGCGGCCACGTCCAGCCGCTCGCGCTTTCGTAGGCGCGCATCGCGCGCAGGACGAGGTGGTCGGCGCGTGGCGGACCGATGATCTGCAGTCCCACTGGCAGGCCGGCGCGTGTAAGGCCGGCCGGCATCGAAGCGGCCGGTTGACCGGTGAGATTGCAGGGCAGGGTATAGGCGGCGCCCTTGGTCCAGCGCGGGAAGGCGTCTGAATTATAGAGCGTTTCCACCGGCGGCGGCGCCGTCGGTGTCACCGGCGCCAGCAATAGATCGAATTTCTCGTGCCAGAGGGCGAGATCGCGCGCGAGCTTGGACTTGGCTTCGTAGGCTCTGGCGTAGTCGGCAAGTGTAATTGCCAAGCCCTTTTCGGCGGCGGCACGGAAGCCGGGATCGAGCTTGCCGTGTAGCTGCGACGGAATCTGGCGGAACCGGGTGGCGAAGCTGCCGATCCACAGCGGTTCGAAGGCGTTCTGCAACGGTTCGATCAACGGGCCGACCTCTTCGACGTGCGCGCCCAGCTCCTCGAAGCGCTTCGCGGCGATGGCGATCAGGGCTGCGACCTCGGCCTCGGCCTTCACATGGCCGAGGTCGAGGCTGAGGCCAATCCTCATGCCGCGCACGCCGTCCTCGAGGCCGATGGTGTAGTCGCGCGCCTCGGCCGGCAGCGAACGCCAGTCGCGCGGGTCGGGCCCGGCCATGACGTTCAGCGCCAACGCCGTGTCGCGTACGGTGCGCGACAGAACGCCTTGGGAGATCACGTCGGCGAATGGCGAGTCGGCGGGATACTGGGCAATGCGGCCGTAGCTTGGTTTCAGGCCGACCAGACCGGTGTGAGCCGCGGGGATGCGGATCGAGCCACCGCCGTCGTTGCCGTGGTTAAAGGGATTGATGCCGGCAGCGGTGAGTGCCGAAGCCCCTCCAGAGGAACCACCAGGCGAGTGATTGAGGTTCCAGGGGTTTCGGGTCGTGCCCTGAAGCGGCGAATCGGTAAGCGCCTTCCAGCCGAATTCCGGCGTCGCGCTCTTGCCGAGAATGACCATGCCGGCAGCGCGTAATCGTCCGGCGACGGGTGCATCTTCGGTGGCGGGCGTGTCGTCGGTTGCGTGCGAGCCATAGCGCGTCGGCCAGCCTCTGACCGGCGTGGTGTCCTTGATCGACGTCGGCACACCATCGAGCGGCGACAGTGGCGCGCCACTCCGCCAACGTGCTTCCGACGCCTTGGCCGCGGCGCGCGCACCGTCGGAGTCGATTATTACGAAAGCGTTGAGATGTGGCTGCAGTGCCGATGCGCGTAGCAGCATTGCATCGACCGCATCGACCGGTGAAAGAGCGCCACGAGCGTAAAGTGTCGTAAGCGCCGATGCAGAAATCCACGGAAGGGGGCGTTCAGACATGCGCTTTTGATTGGTTCCAGATTAGCCGGCTTGTCTCAGACTATCAGTCTTACCGAGTGTCGACTCTGATGTCTCGCAAGTCGGGAGCGTATTGGAGAGGTGGATCATGGAAAGCATTACTGCCGGCGTCGCTTGCAGTGCCGCGTTGGCTCTCAGCTACTACATTGGTTATGACCGGGCGCCCTCGATCTTCATCTCGCTGCTGGCCGGGGCCGCAAGCGGCGTGAGTTTTGCTGTCGTCTTCTTCGCAATGACGGTTGTCGTGGCGATCGCGTTGCCTGGCACATTCGATGCCCGGCTGCTCGGCGTGCATTTCGTCATCCTGCTCGCCGTGGCGCCGCTCTGTGGGGCGGGGATCGCTGCTTTCGCGCACCACCGCGCGATGACGAGGATGATGTTCTAGAGCGAAATACTGCCCTTCCCGAAAGCCGGCCGGCGACGCTAAGCTTGCCGGCGGCTGGGAGGAACAGGCATGACTGAAGTCAAGCTCGGTGCGGCGACGGTGCGGCGTATCGAGGAGAGCTACGAACCCAATTTCGACGCCAAGGTTTTCTTTCCCGACTGGGATCCGGCGGTGGTCGACCGGCACGCGAACTGGCTGATGCCTGCCCACTACGACAGGGAGTCGGGTTTCCTGAAGCTCAGTGTCCATAGCTGGCTGCTCACGATCGGCGGCAAGCGCATCCTGATCGACACTTGTGTCGGCAACCACAAGCCCAGACCGCACCGGCCCAAGTGGCATCTCATGGAAACCAAATATCTCGAGCGGCTGGCGGCGGCTGGCGTGAAGCCCGACGAGGTCGACATGGTGATGTGCACCCACCTGCATGTCGATCATGTCGGCTGGAACACTCAGTTGGAGAATGGCAAGTGGGTGCCGACCTTCAAGAACGCGAAGTACGTGTGGAGCCGTGCCGACTACGAGCACTATCTCAAGCTCGACAGCGATCCCCAGACCGGGCCGGCCAACGCCGGCTCGTTCCGCGATTCGGTGCTGCCCGTGGCCGAGGCCGGCCTGATGCAGATGGTCGATGGCGCCGCCCAACTCGACGAGAACATGAGCGTCACGCCTGCACCCGGCCACACGCCCGGCACCATCGCCATCAAGTTCGAATCGAAGGGTGAGAAGGCGCTGTTCTGCGGCGACATCCTGCACTACGCGGTACAGGTCTATCACCCGGAGTGGAACAGCTTCGCCTGCGCCGAGCCTGTCGGCGCGCGCAAGAGCCGCCGCGAGACGCTCGAACATTGCGCCGGCACCGGCGCGCGGCTGATGCCTTGTCACTTCGGCGCACCATTCACCTGTCACATCGACCACAAGGGAAGCGGCTTCGTGCCGCGCTTCGACGCCAATTTCTAGGGAGGAAGAGATGATCTACGAAATGCGAGTCTACCGTTGCCTGCCGGGCCGTCTGCCGGCGCTGCTCAACCGCTTTGCCACCATCACGCTCAAGATCTGGGAAAGGCACGGGATCAAGCAGGCCGGCTTCTTCACGACGTTGGTGGGTGAATCCAATCAGGAACTCACCTATTTCCTTGCCTGGGACTCGCTGGCTGATCGTGAAAAGAAGTGGAACGCGTTTGCGGCCGATCCGGAATGGCATGCCAAGCGGGCGGAGACTGAGAAGGATGGCCAGATCGTTGCGAACGTTTCCGTCCAGATGCTGACGCCGACTGCGTTCTCTTCGGTCAAGTAACCGCAAACATTACACCTTCGAATGGGAGTCCGCGGCGTCACCCGCGGACTTCGTCGTTGCGGAACGGTGGCAGGCTGAAGTCGCTAGGCGAGGACCTGAAATGCAACGTAGAACATTCGTGGGCGCCGGCACCGGTGCAGTAATCGGAGCAATGACGGGCTGGCCGGCACGGGCGCAGAAGCTGAGTGGCGACGTGCGATTCCTGTGTGGTTTCGCGCCGGGAGGCACTGCTGATCTGCTGTGCCGGATTCTGGCCGAAGCGACCGCGCCGGAGGTCGGCCAGAAAGTCATTGTCGACACCAAGACCGGTGCAAGTGGCTTCATCGCCAACGAAATCGTGGCCAAGTCGCCGCCTGACGGCCGGACGATCGGGCTGGCGGCCATGGCGGCATTGTGCGTCTCGCCGGTGATGCCGGGCCAGAAGCTGCCGATCAACGTCGACACCGACCTGACGCCGATCGCCAACATTGTCGGTGTCTACAACATGCTGGTCGTGGGGAAGCACGTGCCGTATCGGACCGTGCCGGAGCTGATTGCCTACGCCAAGGCAAACCCCGGCAAGCTCACTTACGCTTCGGCCGGAAACGGTACCTCGCAGCACCTGGCCGGCGAACTCTTCAAGAAGATGGCCGGCGTCGACATCCTGCATGTGCCGTATCGCGGCGGCGCACCGGCGATTCAGGACATGATCGCCGGAAACGTCAGCATGATGTTCGGTAACATGCCGGAATTCCTCGGCCAGATCGGCGGTGGCAACTTGATCCCGGTCGCCTTCGGGGCGCCGCGGCGATCACCGATGTTTCCCAAGCTGCCGCTGATTTCGCAGTACTTGCCTGGCTTCAGCGTGGTCAACTGGTTCGCTGTATTCGGCTCGAAAGGGCTGCCGACCGGCCTCGTGGATTTCTGGAACAAGGCGCTGCACGCGGCCGTCGTCAAGCCGGAGGTGCAGAAGCGCTTCGAGGAAAGCGGGATGGACACGATCATCGGTTCGCCAGCCGACCTGAAGGCGACGATCGTCGCCGACCGAAAGAAGTGGGCGGAAGTCATCAAGGAGGCGGGTATGCGCGCCGACTGATTCTCTGCCGCTTAGAGAGCCACTTAGTTGCCGAACTGCGCCGGGTTCAACTTCAGCCCGTCCGTGACCGACTTGGCGGCGAGCCCGATGCCGGACGAGATGGCAAGGATAAGAAGGGCTGCAGCACTTCTTCCGGACTGGTCGGGATGGAGAGGTTCAGCCGTTCATAGCTGGGTGCCAGCGCTGGACAGCGGCGCCGAGCTTCGGTCTATTTGGCACACCGTGGGGGGAGATGGCCGAACAAGACATAATTCTTGAGGCGATCGGGCTGACGAAAGAATTCAAAGGTTTCGTCGCGGTGAATAATGTTGATTTGCGTGTGCGTCGCCGGACGATACATGCGCTGATCGGCCCGAACGGCGCGGGCAAGACGACGTTCTTCAATCTGCTCACCCATTTTCTGACGCCGACGTCGGGCCGGATCCGCTTCAATGGCCGCAACATCACGGGCAGTACGCCGGCGGCCATCGCCCGCATGGGACTGGCGCGGTCCTTCCAGATTTCGGCGGTGTTCCCGCATCTGTCGGTGCGCGAAAACGTGCGCGTGGCGCTGCAGCGCAAGCTCGGCAATTCGTTCCACTTCTGGCGTTCCCAGAGGGTGCTTGAAAATCTCGATGCGCGTGCCCTGGAGCTGGTCGAGGCGGTGGGGCTCGGCTCATTCGCCGAATTGTCGGCCGTGGAATTGCCCTACGGTCGCAAGCGTGCGCTCGAGATCGCGACCACGCTGGCGCTCGATCCTGAAATGATGTTGCTCGACGAGCCGATGGCGGGGTTGGGACAAGAGGATATCAAACGCATCGCCGCGCTTATTCGCGCTGTTGCCCGAAATCGTACCGTCCTGATGGTCGAGCACAATATGTCCGTGGTTGCCGATCTCAGTGACATCATCACCGTGCTGGCGCGCGGCGAGGTGCTGGCGGAAGGGCCCTACGCAAGCGTGTCCAGGAATCCTCTGGTGATCGAAGCCTATGTCGGGACCGGCCATGGTTGAGAATATTCTACAGGTCGCGGACCTGCAGGCCTGGTACGGCGAGTCGCACATCCTCCACGGTGTTGGACTCGAAATCGGTCGCGGCGAATTGGTGACCCTGTTGGGGCGCAACGGTGCCGGCAAGACGACGACACTGAAGTCGATTATGGGCATCCTTGAGAAGCGCTCGGGCTCAGTGCGGTTTGAGAATCGTGAAACCGTCAGCCATCCATCCGACCAGATCGCCCGGCTTGGCATCGCCTATTGTCCGGAGGAGCGTGGCATATTCTCAAGCCTCGACGTCGAGGAAAACCTCATGCTGCCACCGGTCGTTAAGCCGGGCGGCATGAGTCTGGCCGACATCTACGGGCTGTTTCCCAACCTTCAGGAGCGCCGGAGGAGCCAAGGCACCAAGCTGTCGGGGGGGCGAGCAGCAGATGCTGTCGATCGGCCGCACGCTACGCACCGGCGCAAGTCTTTTGCTGCTCGACGAGCCGACCGAGGGTCTGGCGCCTGTTGTCGTGCAGCGCATTGGCGAGGTCATCCGCCAGCTCAAGGCCCGTGGATTCACCATCCTGCTGGTTGAGCAGAATTTCCGTTTCGCCGCGACCGTGGCCGACCGTCACTACGTGATGGAGGACGGCCGGGTCGTCGACATGGTCGTCGCGGCCGACGTGGCGCAGAGTGCCGCCAAGCTGCAGGCTTATCTGGGGGTGTGAGACCGCGATGTTCGAACTTCTCGGCATTCCACCGCAGGCGCTGTTCGGGCAGCTGCTGCTCGGGCTGATCAACGGGGCGTTCTACGCCATGCTGAGCCTGGGGCTGGCCGTCATCTTCGGCATGCTGAACGTGATCAACTTCACACACGGCGCACAATATATGATGGGCGCGTTCGCCGCTTGGCTGCTGCTGACGCAACTCGACATTCCGTTCTGGATTGCGCTGGTGCTGTCACCGGTGATCGTCGGGCTGTTCGGCGTGGTGCTGGAGAAGCTGATGCTGAAGCGCATCTATCATCTCGATCACCTCTACGGCTTCTTGCTGACCTTCGGCCTCGCGCTGGTCATCGAAGGCCTGTTCCTGTGGAAGTGGGGTTCCTCGGGTGTACCGTATCCAAGTCCGATTCCAGGCGGCGTCAACCTCGGGTTCATGTTCCTGCCCTACTATCGTGGCTTCGTCGTTGTTGCCGCACTCTTGATTTGCCTCGCCACCTGGTACGGCATCGAGCGCACGCGGTTCGGCGCCTATCTGCGTGCCGCGACCGAGAACCCGGTTCTGGTGCGTGCCTTCGGCATCAACGTACCGCGATTGATCACGCTCACCTACGGACTGGGCGTCGGACTGGCGGCTCTGGCCGGTGTGCTGGCCGCACCCATCCAGCAGGTCTCGGCATTGATGGGCACCAGCCTGGTGCTGGTTGTGTTCGCCGTCGTGGTAATCGGAGGCATGGGTTCGATCATGGGCTCGATCATTACCGGGTTCGGCCTCGGTCTGGTCGAAGGCCTGACCAAGGTGTTCTATCCGCCAGCGTCCAATACGGTGATCTTCGTCATCATGGCGATCGTGTTGCTGGTCAAGCCGGCCGGTCTGTTCGGGCAGACCAAATGAACGCCCAGCGTCTCATCGGCGTAGTGTTGATCGTGTTGGCGCTGGCGGCACCGTGGTTCGCCTATCCGGTGTTTCTGATGACGGCACTCTGCTTTGCATTGTTCGCCTGTGCCTTCAATCTGTTGTTGGGCTACGCGGGTCTGTTGAGTTTCGGCCATGCGATGTTCTTTGGTATTGCGGGCTACTTCTTCGGCTATGCGGTGAAGGCATGGAACATGCCGCCCGAGCTCGGTCTTCTTGCCGGTGTCGCCGGCGCGGCTTTGCTCGGCTTGGTCACCGGTGTGCTGGCGATCCGCCGCCAGGGAATTTATTTCGCCATGATCACGCTCGCCTTCGCTCAGATGATCTACTTCTTCTGTGTTCAGGCACCGTTCACCGGCGGTGAGGATGGCCTGCAGGGCATCACCCGCAAGCCTCTGTTGGGCGGTCTGATCCCAACCAGGGACGATCGGGTTCTGTACTACGTGGTACTGGCGATCTTCCTGTTAGGTTATAGCGCCGTCTATCGGATCATCCATTCGCCGTTCGGCCAGGTACTGAAGGCGATTCGTGACAACGAACAGCGTGCGGTGTCGCTGGGCTACGAGGCCGACCGCTACAAGTTGCTGGCTTTCGTGCTGTCGGCGGCGCTGGCAGGCCTCGCTGGCGCCACCAAAGCGATGGTGATGCAGTTCGCGACGCTGACGGATGTGAGTGCTGCGATGTCGGGTGAAGTTGTGCTGATGGTCCTGGTTGGCGGCCTCGGCACGATTGTCGGTCCCGTTGTCGGTGCCTTCATTATCATCACCATGCAGAACTATCTTGCATCCTTCGGAGAATTCGTGCTGGTGATCCAGGGTCTGATCTTCGTCGTGATCGTCTTGGCTTTCCGCAAGGGCGTGGTCGGCGAGCTTGGCGAGTGGTGGAGATCTCGCCGTTCGACGGGCTGACCACGACCGACCGGGTCGCAACCGGGCGCGCTCTTCAGTATACATCGAACAACTGTCACCACCGGAGGGCGGCAATGAGCGCGCGCAAGCGACTGCTATGGCGGGTGACCCCACCGCTCAGCATGGCCGCGGCCCTCGCGGTTGCAGGGTTCGCCGGGGATGGCTTTGCGTCACCAGTCGTGGCCGTGGCGGTTCCAGTTCTTGGGCTCGTCATGTTGATGGCGGCGGTGTTCGCCTCGGTCCATCATGCCGACGTAATCGCCCATCGCCTGGGTGAGCCTTATGGGACGCTGGTGCTGACGGTCGCTGTCACCGTGATCGAGGTGGCGCTGATTTTGTCGATCATGCTGGCAAGTGACGGCCACCCGGCACTGGCCCGTGAGACGGTCTTCTCGGTAATCATGGTGGTTTGCAACGGCCTGGTCGGGCTTTGCCTGATCGTGGGCGGTCTGCGCTATGGCGAGCAGGGCTTCCGCCTGCCGGGCACCAATGCCTATCTCGTCGTCCTGATGCCGTTGGCGACTCTCACCCTCATTCTGCCGACCTATACGACAAGCGTGTCGGGACCGCTCTACACCCCTGCGCAGCTCATCTTCGTCGGAATTGCGACACTCATCCTCTACGGCGTGTTTCTCTACGTCCAAACAGTGCGTCACCGCGACTATTTCCTCTCGGATACCGGCGCCGCTCCGGACGACGAGCCGGCAGATGACGTACTCGCGGCACGGCGGTTCTGGGAAAGCGTGGTGCTGCTCGTCGTGGCGCTTGTTGCCGTCGTGCTGCTGGCCAAGAGTTTTGCCGGATCGGTTGGATCCGCCGTCGCGGCTGTGGGTGCACCGCTGGAGGCGGTGGGGCTCCTGGTGGCGTTGCTGGTGCTGCTGCCCGAAACCCTCTCCGCGTTGCGTGCGGCGCGGCGCAACGAGCTGCAGAAAAGCCTGAACCTTGCCCTGGGATCGTCCCTTGCCACGATCGGACTGACCATCCCTGCCGTTAGTGTCCTGGCGCTGCTGCTGGACCGGCCGCTGGAACTCGGCCTCGACATGCACGACACCATCCTCCTGGTCCTGACATTCGGCATCAGCCTGGTGACGTTTGGAGGCGGTCGCACCAACATCCTGCCGGGCTTCGTGCATCTCGTGCTGTTTGCGACCTTCGTCTTCCTGATTTTCGTTCCGTGACGTCAGCCACGTCGGCGCGCTTGCCTGCCGTGGACATTCGCGCGAAGAACGACGGGACCAATCAAGGGGTATGCCCATCATGACCGAGATTTCTGATGACCAGCTCTTCGCCGAGCTACGCAAGATCGACACGCCGACCATCACAAACGTCGTGGCGACGTACCCGAAGAACCCTTTGTGCCTCGGCCTGTACAATCCATGGACTGAGAACTGGTATACCGATACCTCGATCCGCTGCATCTATCCCGAGATGGGTGCGATCGTGGGATACGCTGTGACCTGCGTCTACGGTCTGCCCGACCCGAATTATTCCGGCCGGCTCTCATTCATGGACGTGATCGACGCGCTCGACGCCATGAAGAAGCCGACCGTCCTGGTGATACAGCAGAAATGGCCGCCCGAGCTGATGGCAAAAGCGGGGCTCGCCGGCGAGATGATGATCAGTTCCATGATGGCGGTGGGCTGCGTCGGCATGCTGTCCAACGGGCCGTCGCGCGACGTCGATGCGATCCGGAAGTTGAACTTTCAGTTGCTGCTGGGTGGAGTGACTGCCGGTCACGGCGAGATGGCGGTGCAGTCAGTCAACGTCCCGGTGTCGGTCGGCGGTATGGACGTAGCACCAGGCGAACTGATCCACATGGATGAGAACGGTGCCGTGAAATTTCCGCCGCGGCATGCCGGTGCGGTTCTGAAGAACGCGCGCGCCATGCTCGACGATGAGGCGGCGCGGCTTGTGCTCCTGCGCAAGGCAAAGACGGCGGCAGAGGTGCGCGCCGCTTCGTCGGGCGGGGCTTATACGGAAAAGAAGAAGTAGGTCAGCTCACTCGAGCTTGCCGGGCAGGTACAGGCTGATCTCCGGAAAGGCGATCAGCAGTGCCACGACGATGACATCGACGGCGATGAACCAGATCAAGCCGCGGAGGATCGTCGACAGCGGCACGGCGTCGCCGACGACGGTCTTGACCGCAAAGGCATTGAGGCCGACCGGCGGAGTCAGCAGCCCGATCTCCAGCAGCATCACGACCAGCATGCCCATCCAGATCATGTCTGCGCCGACTGCCTTCCACATCGGCAGCAGGATCGGCAGCGTGATCAGGATGATGCCGATGGGATCGAGGAAGCAGCCGAGGATCAGGTAGATGATCACCATGAAGAAGATCACGCCGTAGAGACCGAGATCCATGGTTGCGACCAGGCCGCCCATGAACTGGGGCAATCCGGAATGCAGTGTGTCGACGATGCTCTGGTGGAAGTCCTCGGCGGTCAGGCCACTGCGCAGCCAGGCGATGACCAGAGCACAGGAGGCGCCGAACGCAGCGGCCTCGGTTGCGATCGTTAGCCCGCTGTAGATGCCGCCGATCACGCGAGGATGAACGCAGGGATAGGCCATGCCTCAAGGAGGATGGCAAATTTTTCGTGCCAGGTCGGATGTTCGTCGGGCGGCGGTGCGGCTTCGGGCCTCCAGACGCAGTAGCCGATGATGAACGCGGCGAGCAGTCCGGCGTTGAGAAGGCCGGGAAAGATGCCGGCGATCAGTAGCTTGCCGATCGGGGTCTCGGTGTACCAACCGAAGATCACGAAGGCGATGCTGGGGGGAGGCATGGCGCCCATCGCAGCTGCCGTGGCGACCGAGGCGTTGGCCTTCGCAACCGATCCGCCGGTGAAGATCTCGAACACGATCGTGCCGCCGCTCTCCTGTGTGATGGGCCTGGCCATCGGCTCGATTCTGCCGGTGTTGTTGACGTGAGTCGGCGGCAGGTACATGCCGCAGTTGATTTTCGCCCGGGCGTTCTCGAGGTGTCCCTTGGCCTCGACAGTCCCATCGGCGGCGAAGTTGATGGATAGAGGGCGCAGCGTTTGGTGACGCCATGCGGAACGGCGGCGGTCCGATGACTGCGCAAAGTCGTCGCATGGAGCGGCTGCGGTCGCGGCCACGATTTCCGCCCCGCGACACCGCGAAATCAACTAGAGTCCACCGATGCAACCCAACGCCATGACCGGCTCGCCACGCCCCGTGCGTTGGGGGCTGGCGGCAAAACTGTTTGCGATCCTGATCCTGCTGGGGGCGACCGCGGTCGTGGTCACCAGCGTGATGGGCTACGTCCGTTCCCGCGATGCGCTGGAGCAGGCGATCTTCGATCAGCTTACTGCCGCACGCGAGTCCAAGATGCGTCAGGTGGAGAACTACTTCCGCACCATCGGCAACGAATTGCGCCTTCTCGCCGCATCGAAGATGGTGGTCGATGCGACGCGTGGTTTTCGGATTGCGGTCGATGAACTCGACCAGGCCGGAGCGCCGGTGGAGTTGCGCGACAAAGTCGGCGCTTGGTACGGCAAGAATTTCCTGCCCGAGCTGCGCCGCGCCACGGGCACGGAACCGATCCTTGCCGACTATCTTCCGGCGCGTCCCGGATCTTACTATCTCCAGTACCATTACATCGTCGAGAACCCGCATCCGAGTGGGCGGCGGCGGCTGCTCGACGACGCCGGGGATGGCAGCGCCTATAGCAAGGTGCATTCCGTCTACCACCTCTTGATGCGGGCCGCGGCCACGACTGTCGGCTTCGACGATTTCATGCTCGCCGATGCCCGGACGGGACGGCTCGTCTATACCGTCGACAAGGACGTGGATTTTGCGACGTCCTTCCAGACCGGACCTTACCGGCACTCGAACGCGGCCATTGCCGTCGCCCGCTGCGCGACGGCCGCCGAACGGTCGGCCACGTGTCTCGAGGATTTCGCGCTTTACGCCCCGGCGATCGACGAACCAACGGCCTTTATGGCAGCTCCCGTGATCGACCGGGGCGTTGTCATCGGAGTTCTGATCGCCCAGTTGTCGGATGCCGAGATCGACAAGATCGTGACCGGTGGCAGACGCTGGCGCCACGAAGGATTCAGGGCGACAGGCGAGGCCTACCTCGTCGGCCCTGATCATCTCGTGCGGTCCGGCCCACGAGAGTTCTACGAGAACCGCGACAAGTACTTTGCAGATATCAAAGCCAGCGGGGCCTCGGCGGAGGAAATCGCCGCGATTCGGCGCTTCGATACGCCCGTGTTGCACCAGCGCGTCGAAACCACGGCGAGCCGGGCAGCACTGGCTGGTATCGAGGGGACCGGTGAAATCATCGGCAATCGCGGCGTTCCGACGCTGGCTTCCTGGGGCCCACTCACGATTCCCGGGCTCAACTGGGCCCTGATCGCCGACATCGATGCCGACGAAGCCTTCGCGCCGATCTATCGGTTGCGCCGGGACCTGGCGATCATGGGCGCGGTCGCCCTGCTGGTCGTACTCGTCACCGGCGCCTGGCTGTCACGCGCGCTGCTTGGACCGCTGCGCGAGCTCACGGCCGGCGTGACGCGGTTCGCCGGCGGCGACTATGATACCAAGGTTGCGGTTCGCACGCGCGACGAAATTGGACAGCTCTGTCTCGCCTTCAACGGCATGGTCGACGAGTTGCGCGAGAAGAACGTCGTCATCGACAACAAGAACCGCGAAAACGAGGAACTGCTGCTCAATGTCCTGCCGGCGCCGATCGCCAACCGGCTGCGCGGCGGCGAGCAGGGTATTGCCGACGGCTTCGCCGAAGTTACGGTTGCGTTCGCCGATCTGGTGGGGTTTACCGCGCTGTCCTCGGACATGCCGCCCTATGAGGTCGTGACGCTACTCAACGGTCTGTTCTCGCGCTTCGACGTCGCGGCGCAGGAACTCGGAATAGAGAAGATCAAGACGGTGGGCGACGCCTACATGGCTGTGTGCGGCTTGCCCGAGCCGGTGGCCAACCATGCTGAACGCATGGTGCGGATGGCGATCCGTATGGTCCATATCACGCGCGAGCATGCCATGGAGCATGGCGTTTCGATGAAACTGCGTGTCGGCATCAACAGTGGTCCGGTGGTGGCCGGCGTCATCGGCAAGAGCAAGTACATCTACGATCTTTGGGGCGATACCGTGAATCTGGCCAGCCGCATGGAATCGGGCGGCATCCCCGACTCGATCCAGGTGACCCGCCCGGTCTACGAGCGCCTCAAGGATCAGTTCGTGTTCGAAGCACGCGGTCCGATCGAAGTTAAAGGCAAAGGCAACGTCGAGGCCTGGCTGCTGAGGCTTTAGGAACCAGGGAATCGGTCAGTGCTTGTCGAGCGCCGACAGGTCGCGCACTGTATGCAACGCGACGCAAGCAGCTGGGAGAGCCATTCGTGCCGAACCAATCCGCCAAGATCGAACTCGCAGACCTCATGATCAGGAAGGCGGGTCTGATCCGCACCGTACGGGACGAGTTGGCCAAGCAGGGCGTCGTGTACTGGAACGGCCTGAGCGAGATTCTTGACGCCATCGAGCGGGCGCGCGGACAGGAGTCCGGAAAGGGGGCCGCATGACGCTGGGCGAACTGACCTTGATTTACCTTGCCTGTGGCGCGGCGACCTTGCCACTCAGCATTCTCGCACTCAGGTTTGTCGTTTCGCTGTCTGCGCCGAACGGTGAGTCGCGCGAGGTCGATGCGGTGTTCGATCGTGCGGTCGACATGTCGGTCTTTCTGTGGATTATCGGAGGGCTGGCGTTCTATTTCTGCGCGGCAGAGATCGAGCGCAAGAAACCTTGTAGTGAGCAACGGACCAATCAGCTGACCAGTGAGTGCCGGCGGCAACTCGGCGGAAATGACCATATCCCCCACGCTCTTCAGCGTGTGGCAGAACAGGCTATTTCGCTCCGTCACCCCGGGCCAGCATGACGAACCTCGTGGCTTTGGAATCGCTGTCTTTCAGAATGGCCGCCGTTACCTGCGGATCCTGATAGGGATTGGTCACGGCAATCAGCTGATTGGTCTCGGGCATGCACGCCAGGGCAACGGCGGCCGCGACGCTGGCAACGTCTGAGTTGGTGCTGCTCGATGGAACGGCATTTTTTGCAAGACAGGCGTCGCGAGCCTCATATGCTCGCTCGATTTTCGTCACCGCCGTTGGGTTGCTTTGCCCTGCCTCGCCAAGCAGCGTGGCGGAATGGCATCCCCCCACGGACAGAATGAGTGTGGCCGACGCGAAACCGGCCAGAGTGACTCGAATGGATCGTTCTGGAAAATTCATCGATGCATTTCTCATGGCCGTCGCGATCGAAAATCATAGCCAAGCATTACCGTTCCATCAAACTGCACGGTCCTGCTAAGTCCAGCGCTCGCCACGAACCCGCAGGACGTACTGCAAGGCGCGTCTGTCGGTATCCATACGGATGGCGTTGGCGACTTTCGGGTCATTGTCGACATTGGTTGCGGCAATAAGCTGGGCGGTTTCGGAGGCGCATGCCAAGGCCACGGCCCTGGCAATGCTG
>CALDNT010000176.1 GCA_937915145.1 uncultured Reyranella sp. | reverse complement strand
TGGCAGCGGATCGATGCCCTGCACATGGCCGTTCGACCCGACAAGGCCGGCCATGTGCTCGGCCAGCAGGCCAGTACCGCAGCCGACGTCGAGCACGCGCTCGCCCGGGCCAACAGCGAGATCGGCGGCCAGCCGCTTGCCCGATTCGAATTGCCGGGTGGCGCTGAGAAGTTCGTAGTCGGCCGCCAGCGCGTCACTGTCGAGCGCGAGCGAGGGCGCGGCAGTCGTCGGGGATTCCGCCATCGTCACAGTCCTTTCGTCACGGCGTCGCGCACTTCTTCTTCAACGCGTCGAACAGCGCCTCGGTCACCTCGCCGGTTTCGGCCTCGCCGGCCGCGAGCTGGAACTCGCGGATTGCCGCGCGCGTGATCGGCCCCGCTGTACCGTTGGTCGTGCCGCGATAGAAGCCGAGATCGCGCAACAGGACTTGTATCGCCTTGGCCTGGTCGCTGCGCTCGGTTGGCCAGCGGCCGGGATCGACCTTGCACGCCGACGCCGGCGGCTCGGCCCTTTTCTCGGTCTCGCTTTGTGGCGGAGACACTTCCTTTACGGTCGCCTCGGGCGTGACAGGCTGCGGCTCGGCCTTATGCGAATCGGCTTTGTCGGGCTCGGCGCTCTCTTGCGCGACAGGAAGCGGTGGCAGTTTCAGTCCGGGGGCGGTGCGCGGATCGAAGGTAGCGACGGCGGCCATCGGCGCGGCCGGTGCGGGTACGCCTCCTGCGAGGCCCGGACGGTCTCGCCCGCCATTCGTCCACACGATGAAGCCGGCCAGGCCAAGCAATGCCAGCACAACTCCGTAGGCCACGAAAGACCCGACGGATCTCCGCCCGGCCGGGCGGGGCCTGCCTTCCGTCTTGCCGGAAGCCGTCGCCATGAGGTTGCTGTCCCTTTCGCCGTGAATTGCCGCCGCCGACGCTAGCGGGCGGCAGCGCAGGCTTCAACGGGTGGGCTTCAACGGAGTGGGCTGCAGGCCAGCGCCGCCAGCGCGCGGACATCGGCCATCTCCTCCAGTCGGTCGGCGGCCTCGATCAGATGCGTTTCGGCACCCGCCGCCAGGGGCTGGGCGCTGAAGGCGAGGCAGCGGCGGAATTTTTCCAGATGCTGGTCGCGTGTCAGCGGCCGTGCCGGATGGGCAAGCATGGTGTCGCATCGCCAGCGAAACGCGCGACCGTCCCTGAGGTGGACCACCACCGTCTGCGGCGCCAGCGCATTGGGATCGGTCGTGCCGTCGTCGCGTGTCTCGACGCGCGATGCCAGATCGTGCGTCGCGGCATCCGCCAGTGCCGTGCCGCGGAAATCCGTCAGATCGAGCGCGCCGTTCTGCAGAGTTCTCGCGACGGCATAGGCCATGCAAAGGCGGGCATAGCTCGCGCCAGCATCGGGCCTGGGCGGCCGGCCGACCAAGCGCACGATCAACGGCGGCGCCATGACTTCGACGCGGGCGACTTCGGCGGCGGCAAAGCCGTGCTCGGCCTGCAGCACCCGGGCGCCCTCGATGCCGCCATGGGTGGCGCGGCCGGCGGGAAAAGGCTTGTGACTGAAGGCAGCGAGACGCCAGTCGCGACCGAGCGCGGCCAGCACCGGCTCGAGTTCATGCGCGCCCTCGAACAGGGCGAGATAACCATAGGGACCCTCGAACACCGACCGTGCCGCGGCAAAACCCAGCGTCGCCAACTCGCAGGACTGCAGCGCGGCGCGGGCGTTGAAGGCGATCTGGACCGGCAGGATCGGACTGCCTTCGGTATGCGCCTGCATCGTGCCGCTGGTCTGGGCGAGCTGCCAGGCGAAGGCGGCCTCCAGCGCCGGCCGGTCGAGGCCAAGCAAGCGGCCGGCCGCCGCCACCGCACCGAAGCCGCCGGCGGTGCCGGGGCGGAAGAAGCGAAAGCCGGTGCGCGACGCAAGCCCGAGGCCGGCGGCGACATCGACCCCGACGGCGAGGGCGGCGATCAGCTCGGCGCCGCTGGCACCACCACGTAGCTCGGCCGCGGCCAGAGCCGCCGGCAGGACGGCGGCCATGGCATGCACGACGGCGGCTTCGTGCAGGCAGTCGTATTCCTGATTGTGCATCTGCCAGGCGTTCATGAAGGTGGCAGCCGGCGCCGCGAGGCGCACGCCGCGACCCCATACGCCGATAGCGGGGCCTCCCCAACTCGCCGCCACGCCGAGCAGTCCCTCACTGCCCTCGACAGAGGAGCCGGCGATACCGACCCCAAGACTGTCGAGCACGAACACCCGGGCGGCCTGCACGACGGCGGGCGGCAGGTCGGCGAAGCGGGTGCCGAGCGCGTGATCGGCGAAACGGGCGGCGGCGGTCATCTTGTTCATCCCCTCGTCGATCGCGGCCCGGCGCCGGCGCGGAAGCATTCTAGCTTCAACAAGTGCAGCATCTAGATTGTGAAGGGCCGCCACGACGGGAACCGCCACGACCGCTCGCTGATCTTGCTGACCAATCGCTCGGGGCAGGTCCGGATGAGGGCTGAAGATTGCACGAAATCAAAGAGTTAATAGGTATCGGAGCAGACATCCGCCTTCTTCGGATCGCCACGGCGACGATGTCGCAGTCGATCAGCAATAAAACACTTTGCGGCCGAGGTGCAGAAATAGTAACCCACACCCGTGGGAAGGGAACCGATCCTGCCGGGGCCGCTTGGGGCGCCTCCGATGGGCACGGATCCATCGTTTGTTGAAACTCTCCGATGGAGAATGGGATGAAGTCACTGATCTTGTTGGCGTTGGGAATAGTCCTGGCCGGCCCCGCCGTCGCCCAGCAGGCACCACCGACCAAACCGACCTGCGTGTCGCAGTATCTCGATGCGCCGGACCGGACGCCGGCCGGCCTGCTCGCCGGCGGTTACGACATCAAGGCCGCCGTGACGGGCGGGCTCTGGATCCAGAAGGACCGCGAAGTCTTCTACTGCAACACCGGCCGCATCGAGCCCAACCGCTCGCTGTGCTGGCAGCTGCGCGAGCCCGGCCCCGGCGGGATCTGCTGATCCGGCGCTGCCTGCCTCGTAAAGCGCGGCAAAGCCGGGCATGGTGTCGGCTGCAAACCGGAGGAAGCCATGCCCGACAGCCACGCGCCCGCCGCGACCGCGAGCATCGTCAATCATCTCGGCCCCGACTCGTTCGAAAAGGACGGGTTGCGGCCGTTCTTCGAATACCGGCCGCTCGGCCTGAAGGAACTGACCGGCGGCAAGGTCGGCGCGCACGTGATCCGCGCCAAGCCCGGCAAGCATGCCGATGCGCCGCGTCACACCCACACGCTTTCCTTCCAGTTCGTCTATGTGCTGAAGGGCTGGGCGATCTTCGAGTACGAGGGTCATGGCCGGCACAAGCTCGTCGCCGGCTCGACCGTCTACCAGCCGCCCGGAATCAAGCACAAGGAGATCGACCACTCCGAGGATTTCGAGGTGCTGGAGATCACCATGCCGGCAGATTTCAAGACGACGGAAGTGGCGTAGCGACCGGCTCATGCGAATCGCATTGCCGTTCCTGCTCGCCTTGCTGCTGGTGCCCGCCGCTGCATCGGCCGCCGACCCGATCCCGACGCCAAAGCCCGTGTTCTTCGCATCGGGCTCCAGCCGCGGAACCGTCGGCGGACACCTGCAGCGCGGCGAGCACGATCTTTATTCTCTTAAAGCCTTCTCCGGCCAGGTCATGACCGTCAACGTCACGGCGCCGGACGACAATATCGCCTTCGAGATCTACGAGCCCGGCACCACGTTCAGCCGCGACGCCAACGGTGACCTGGTCTTCAGCGGCAAGTCACTGCACGCTCCCGCCGAAGGCGAGGACACCACGCGTTTCAAGGGCCGCCTGCCCAGCCGCGGCACCTACATCATCGCCATCGCCAGCACGCGCGGCGGCGCCCGCTACAGCATGGACATCCGGCTCGACTAGGGGAGGCGGCGGCGCGGCACACGGGCTATAATCGCACCATGAAAACCTTGCTTGCCCCGTTGGCTCCACTCGCCCTGCTCACCCTTCTCGTCCTGTCGCCCATCGCGGCGATCGCCGCCGACCCTCCCGCGCCATTGCCGGCGATCGCCACGCTGGTGGTGCCGCCGGGCCCCGCCGGCGCCACCGTCTCGGGTCGGGTCACCCCTCCCCAGCGCGACCTCTATTATGTAGAAGGCACCTACGGTCAGACCATGACGGTAAGCGTCGCTGCCGCCGGCAACGCCGCGGTGTTCGAGGTCTATCATCCCGCCACTACGGTCGCTCGCAGCGCCAACGGGCAGGCGGTGATCACAGGGCGGACGCTGGCCGACGCCGGTGCCGCCGACAACGCCAATGCCTGGATCGGCGCGCTGCCGGGCCGCGGCCTCTATCTGATCGCGGTCGCCAGCCGCGGTGGCGCCGCCAGCTACACGCTGACGGTCATGTTGCAGTAATCGCGACGGTCGACGCTTTTCCTCGCCAACGACCGCCCGGCACCATCGACGAGGCTCCCCTTTGCGTGCGCGCACGCCATCTAGGCCGGTAGCGCTTTAGCCGGCAAACGGGATTGCGCCGCAGTGGCGCCACTCCCGAATTCGGCGTCGAGCGATCGGCCACGGCAAGACCGGAACATTTCGCGGGCGCTCAAAGCCTGCGCCAGCATGGATCCGGCGGCGTCCACAACCTTCGGCGGCCTTGCGTTGCCTTCGCCCGCGCCGCATCCTAGACAACAAACTGCAAACTGCCGCGAAACCGATAGCGGTTCGAGGATTTGCTGAAGCCATGGTGGACATGAAGTCGGGGACAACGACGAACGACCCCGAAGTCGATTTCGTCGCACTGCCGCCTGGCGAGAAGATCGGGCGTTACGAAGTGCTGTCGGTGCTCGGCCAGGGCGGCTTCGGCATCACCTACCGTGCGCGTGATATCCAGCTTGAGCGCGAAGTCGCGATCAAGGAATACCTTCCGGTCTCGCTGGCGATCCGCCAGGACGGCCACACGGTGCTGCCGCGCTCGACCAAGGTCGCCGAAGATTTTACCTGGGGCCGCGACCGCTTCGTGGCCGAAGGCCGTACCCTGGCGACGCTGCATCGCGCGCCCGGCATTGTGCGGGTGTTCGATTTTCTCGAGTTCAACGGCACCGCCTACATCGTCATGGAACTGCTCCACGGCGACACGCTCGAAACCCATCTCAAGACACTGGGGCGCCTGGACCCCGATGCCGTCGAACGGATCCTGTGGACGCTGCTCGATGGCCTCGAGGAGGTCCACAACGCCGGCTTCCTGCATCGCGACATCAAGCCCGCCAACATCCTGCTCGACGCCAAGGGCAATCCCACCCTGATCGATTTCGGCGCGTCGCGCGCCGCCATGGCCGGCCGCACCGTGGCGATGACGGCGATCTTCACACCGGGCTATGCCGCCGCCGAACAATTCACCTCGGCCAAGCAGGGTCCGTGGACCGATATCTACGGCCTGGCGGCCACGCTCTATCACGCGATCTCGGGGGCGACGCCGCCCAGCGCCTTCGACCGCATGCTCGACGATTCCTACGAACCGATCGCGCGGCACGCCGGACCGGGCTTTTCACCGGGACTTCTCGCCGGCATCGATGCCGGCTTGACCGTGCGCGCGTCGGATCGACCGCAATCGATCGTCGGCTGGCGGGGCATCCTGTCGATGACCGCCGCACCCGACGATGCCGCTACGGTCATGGCCGGACATCGGCAGCCTGATTCGGCGGCAACGATCGTAGCATCGCGTCCCGCGCCGCCGGCGGCGGCCTCATCTGCGCCAGCGTCTGAACCTGTCGCGGCGGCTGCCGAATCGCCGGCCGCCGCCCCGACGACGGCACCGGCCAGGAGCCGGGTTCCGCTGTACGCCGGCATCGCCGTGACATTGCTGGTCCTGGCCGGCATCGGCGGGTATTTCGCGCTCTCTCCCCCCGGCCCAAAGCCTCCGCGGCCCGGTGCCGCCCTGCAGGATATCAAGGTCGAGGATCTCGAGCGCGTGCTGGCGGAACGGCGCAAGGCCGATGCCGCCGCCGCCGAGAAAAAGCGGCTCGAGGAGGAGGCACAACAAAAGGCCGAGACGGACGCCGCGGCAAGGAAAGCCGCCGACAGCGAACTCGAAAAGGCGCAACTGGCGCGCCAGCAGGCCGAACAGGAACTGGCTCAGATGAAGGCCGACATGGAAACCCGCCGTCAGGCCGAGGCTGGTCAGCGCGAACAGGCCGAAGCCGTCGCGCGTCGTGCCGCCGAGGAGGCAGCCCAGCAAAAGGCCGAAGCCGAAATGGCCACCCTGAAACAGGCCGAGGAGGACGCCAAGCTCAAGGCTGCAGCCGAAGCCGAGGCCCAGCGCCAGGCCGACGAGGCGCTGGCGAAGGCACAGGCCGAGCGGCAGCGGGCCGACACCGAGGCAAAACAGCAGGCCGAAGCCGAAGCTAAACAGAAGGCCGAATCCAGCGCCAAACAGATTGCCGAAGCGGAAGCCCGCCAGAAGGCCGAAGCCGAAGCCCAGCAGAAGGCTGCAGCGGAGGCAAAGATGAAAGCGGAGGCCGAGGCCGCGGCGGCGATGGACAAGAAGACAGCCGAGGCGGCCGAGACCGCGTTGAACCTGGCAACCCCCGACCGTCAGCGCATCCAGGTCGCGCTCACGTCCCTGGGCTTCGACACCCACGGCTACGACGGCGCCTTCGGACCGCGCTCGCGCGAGTCGATCACGGCTTGGCAAAAGGCCCACAGCCAGCCGGCGACCGGCTTTCTTACCGGCACGCAGCGCCAGACGCTGCTGCGTGAGGCAGCGCCCGCGCTGTCGAGGTACGACGACGAGCAAAAGAAGATCGAGGAAGAAAAGAAGAAGAAGGCCGACGACGAAGCCAAGGCCCGCGCAGCGGCACCCGTCCCGACGGCGCCGCCGCCCGCCGCCGTCGCGGCCCCTTCAGTCGCTGCCGCCGCCCCTGCCTCCGCAATCGGGACGGCGCACTGGGTGGGACAGGCGAAGTGCGGTCAGTGGAATAACTCCTTGGCCCTCGATGTGCCTGTAACCAACGGCCAGGGCGCTGCGACGTTCAAGGGCGCGGCCAGGGCGACCGTTACGGTGACGATCAGTGGCAACCGCTATTCCGGCAATCTCTCGTGGTCGCCTCGGGTCAACACATCCAAAGTCCTGAGCGCCTCGTTCTCCGGGACGATCTCGGGGAATACGATTTCGGCTTCTCTCCATTCCCGTGCCGATATCGCGGGCGGCCCGGGCCCCAACGACGCGCCGTGCACGATCGAACTGGCCAGGACGCCGTGAGCGGGTCGGCGACATTCGCGGCGATATGATGCGTTCGCCATCCATGCAATTCGGCTGGCTCACCCTCGGCATGTCGCCATCGCCCGACGAGGACGGCATGCGTATCGACAACATCGTCGAGCAGGTTTGCCTGGCCGAACAGCTGGGCTTCTCCGACGTCTGGCTGACCGAGCATTATTTCACCGGCGAGAGCGTCTACAGCGACTCGCTGATGTTCGCTGCCGCACTGGCCATGAAGACCGAGCGCATCCGCATCGGCTTTGCCGTGGTACAAACGCCGTTCCATCACCCGGTACGCCTCGCCGTACAACTGGCCCTGCTCGACAATCTCAGCAAGGGCCGCATCGACGTCGGCATCGGCAAAGGTACGGTCTACAACGAATACGAATTCGTAGGCCATGGAATGCGCAGCACGGACAGCCGCGAGCGCATGGAAGAGACGATCGAGATTCTCGAGCGCGCCTGGCGTGAGGCGCCCCTCACCTTCGAGGGCAAGTTCCATCGGCTGCATATTCCGGCGATCCGGCCCAGGCCGGTGCAGCAGCCGGGACCACCTCTGTGGCGCAGCGTCATCTCTCCCGGCTCCTTTGCCGAATGTGGTCGACTCGGCGTGCCGATCCTGACCGCGCGCCTGCCGGTGGCACGCATCAAGGAGCGCTGGGCGACCTATGCCACCGGCATCGACGAAGGTGGCCACGACGCCGCGACCAAGTCGCGCCTGCTCGCCCAGAGTGCGCTGTGGCGCAACGTCTATGTCGCCGAGTCCGACGCGCAGGCCGAAGACGAACTTGCCGCGCTGCTGGTCGAGACGCGCACCCACATGATGCACGTGCGCGAAGCCTACAATCCCGCCGACTTCACGCCTGACCCGGCCGCACTCAATGCCTGGACCGACCCTGCCGTACCGGATTCTGAAGCCGTTCCGTTCGTTCTGTCGACCGGATCGCTCTATGGCACGCCGGCACGTGTGCGCGAGCAGGTGGCTGAACTGCGCGAGGTCGGCGTCCGGCACCTGCTCTGCCAGACCGGCTTCGGCACCATGAGCCACGACCGGAACGTGGCTTCGATGCGCCGCTTCGGCGAACAGGTGATGCCGGTCTTCGCCTAACAGTCGCCGACGCGCTTGCCGCTCAGCACGCTGCTGCCCTTGATCGTCGTGCCGGCCTTGTCGGTGGCGAGCAGCTGGCCTGCGCCCTCGTAGCTGGTGGCGCCGTACTTGATCTCGGCCTTGGCGTCGATGCCGGCCACCTCGTCGGTCGGTGGACAGACCAAGGTGGCACGCAGGACGCCGGGTTGCTTGGTCCCTTCCTGATACTTGCAGCCATGCTGGGCGATCTCCTCGGGCGAAGGAAACAGCAGGCGTTCCAGATACGCCTCGCCCGCCTTGAGGCACACCTGCCGAGAGACGGCCGGTATCGGCTGCACACCCTCCATCGTCGTCTTGTCGGTCGCTTCCCATAGACCGGCCTGGATCGCCGTCTCGGCCTGCACCGGCGCTGCCGCCAGCCAAATGGCGACAACCGCCAACATCCCACGCGCTCTCATGCTTGCCATCTCGCCTCGCTTGCGTACCGTTACCACGACCATAGCAGAAGACCCGGCAGGGAGAATTGCCATGAGCCCCATCCGCATACCGTGTTTGGCGTTGATCCTGCTGTCGCTCGTCGTCACACCGGCGCTGGCGCAGCCCACAGGCAAATACACGACTCCCCAGCCCTTCATGGAACTGTTCTTCGACTTTACCGGCAGCAACGAACCCGACTACCCCGCCGGCCAGCCGACCATCGGCCAGATGCTGACCGAGGCCGAGATCGACCGTCTGGGCACCGCGGCGGCCAGCGGGCCGCTGATGCTGGTGTCGGGCTCCGACATCTATGTCTACGACTCCAGGAGCGGCGTGCGGCTCAGTCACGAACGGTTCCGCGCCGATCGCGCCAGCGGCTTTTACGAAATGACCGCGATCAGCCACATTGGTCCGGCGGTGGCTTACCTGGCGGAGATCAAGGCCGACGGCGATCCGCGCTGGAAGGAGCGGCTCGCCGCCCTGCAGGCCCACGTTGCCAAGGTGCGGGCACTCAACCTCAGTGCCGCCGACAACTGGCTCGACCGGCTTGACCAGCCGGCGTGGCGGACCCGCAAGACCCAGATCCGCGACATGATCGATTATGCCTGCGCCCGGACGCTGGATTACATCGGTTCGCTTGGCGACGGCACCCGTCTGACGGCGATCGGCGTGAACGACGACTTCTTCAACGGCACGTCGCCGGCCTATCCCATCCCTTTCAGCAACATAATGATCGCCACCTTCATGCTGGAGGCGCTGCGCGGCGCGTCCGACGTCCAGGTGGCGCTCGCGCGCCTCAAGCTCGACTGGCCGCGCGCCATGGTGCTGGTGAGCAGCCGCGCCGGCACCAACGTGTCGTCCGGACTTACCGAAGGCACCAACTGGCTGGTTGCGTTCCTCAAGGCAGTCTCTGGATCCACCCTGCCCGATGAGCGCATCAAGATCGTGCCCTACGCGGAGACCCGCGCCAGCCTCGGGCAGGCGCAGCTCGCTGCGGCCGATCTGCAGTATTACGTGCAACGGGTCTGGGGGCCGCTGTTCTATCGACGCCTCGTCGCCGACCGCGTGTTCTCAAGCATCTCCACCATTTACCTGCCGGACCGGCCGCTGCTGCCAGGCGATCCCGGCGTGACCGCCGCCGGCGCGATCGACCAGTTCATGATTCGCCTAAAACATTCCCTGCGCGATGCACGCGAGATGCTGTCCAACACGGTGGCCTTCTGGATGGTGCAGGAGCTGACCGACAAGAAATGGGATCCGGCAAAAGTCGAAATTCCCGGCCTGACGGCCGGCCTTCCGCAGGGCGCGTCGGGATATCCATCCGTGACGCTGAAATAGCCGGAAGAATTCCTCCGGCCTTGCAAATTTGGGCGACCCGTTGGACCTTTGGCCCATGCCAGACGCCTCACACACTCCCGACCCCGCCTGCCGTCAACTCGACGTCGCCATCGTCGGCGGCGGGCTCGCCGGCCTCTACGCCATCCATCGCCTGCGCAAGCTCGGCCTCACGGTCCGCGCCTACGAAGCGGGCTCAGGCATCGGTGGCACATGGTTCTGGAACCGCTATCCCGGCGCACGCTGCGACGTGGAGAGCCTCGAATATTCCTACAGCTTCGACGAGCAGCTCCAGCAGGACTGGAAGTGGCCGGAGCGCTACGGCACGCAACCCGAGATCCTGAAGTACATCAACCATGTCGCCGACCGCTTCGATCTGCGCCGCGACGTGCAGCTCAACACGCGCATCAAGTCGGCGGTATTCGACACCCGGGCGAACGAATGGGCGGTGACGACGAATACGGGAGAGGAAATCCGCGCGCGCTATTGCGTGATGGCGGCCGGCAATCTCTCGACGCCGCGGGTGCCGGACTTCAAGGGCATCCACGACTTTAAGGGCAAGTGGTATCACACCGGCCTATGGCCGCATGAGGGCGTCGACTTTTCGGGCAAGCGCGTCGGCGTGATCGGCACGGGCTCCTCGGGCGTGCAGATGATCCCGATTATCGCCCAGCAGGCCAGGCATCTGACGGTGTTCCAGCGCACGGCGAACTTCAGTCTGCCGGCGCGCAATGGGCCGATGACGCCCGAGCGCGAGGGCCCGCACAAGGCCGAGTATCCGGCACGCCGCGCGGCCGCGCAGGAGACGCCGTTCGCGATCGGCGGTTACCCGCGGCCGACCAGGAAGACGCTCGAGGTGCCGGCCGACGAGCGCGCCAGGACCTACGAGGCCAAGTGGCAGGAAGGCGGCAGCATCAGCTACCTCTATTCCTACACCGACCTGCTGGTGGACAAGGACGCCAACGACACGGCCTCGGAGTTCGTGCGCAACAAGATCCGCGGCATGGTGAAGGATCGGAAGACAGCCGAGTTGCTGGCGCCGAAGGATCATCCGATCGGCACCAAGCGCCTCTGCCTCGATACGAACTACTACGAGACCTACAATCGGCCGAACGTGTCGCTGGTCGACGTCCGCTCCGATCCGATCCAGGAGATCACCGCGACCGGCCTGCGGCTCAAGTCCGGCGCCGAGTACGAGGTCGATGCGCTAGTCTTCGCCACCGGCTTCGATGCCATGACCGGCGCGCTGAACGAAATCGACATCCGCACCACCGATGGCGCCGTGCTGCGCCGGCACTGGGAGGGCGGCCCGCTCACCTATCTCGGCCTGATGGTCTCGGGCTTTCCCAACATGTTCGTCGTCACCGGCCCCGGCAGCCCGGGCGTCAAGACTCAGATGATCGCCAGCATCGAGCAGCACGTCGACTGGATCGCCGGCACCATCGACCATCTGGCCACGCACCAGCTCGACCGCATCGAGCCCACGTCCACCGCCGAGAACGAGTGGGTGAACCATGTGAATGCCGTGGCCGACTCGACGCTCTATCCGCTGGCCAACTCCTGGTATGTCGGCGCCAACATTCCGGGCAAGCCACGCGTGTTCATGCCTTATGTCGGTGGCTTCGACCGCTACAAGAAGCGCTGCGACGAGGTCGCAGCCGGTGGCTATCCGGGCTTTACCCTGTCCCGCCACGAGCCGGCGCCGGCGCGCTGAGCAGCGCCTGCGCGGCTGCGACGAGGCGGCCATCGGGCCGGGTGAGTTCGTCCATGATCGAGAAATGGTTGAGTCCGTCCAGCGCCAGCAGCCGGCTCGGCAGTCCGGCTGCCCGCCGCGCCTCGTGGTAGGCAACCGACTGGCGTTGCAGTTCAGGCAGCTCGCCGGTGCCGTAGGCCAGCGTCACCGGCGCGCTGCGTGCCGGCAAATGGCGGATCGGACTGGTGGCTGCCGCCTCCGCGGCGGTGAGGCGCAGGTTGTCGTTGAGGTAGTTGAGACGGCAAGGCTCGACATCGTAGATGCCGCTGATCGCCAGCCCGGCATCGACCTCGTCCATCGCCAGCACCGTCGCGGTGAGATGGCCTCCGGCCGACCAGCCCGACACCATCAGCCTGCCTTCTGCCACGCCATGCGAAGGCCCATCACGGCGCAACCAGCGTACCGCGGCGGCGATTTCGGCGGCGATCTCCGTCATCGTCGCCTCGGGCGCCAGGGTGTAGCCGATCGCCGCGACATCGAAGCCGCGCGCCAGTGGCCCTTCGAACATGCAGGCGAAACTTTCCTTGGCATTGCGTTGCCAGTAGCCGCCATGGATGAACGCGAACAGCGGCGCCTTCGCGGCGCCGCAGCGAAACAGGTCGATGCGATTGCGCGGCCGTGAGCCGTAGGCGAGATCGAGTGCGCCGGCGTGCTGCTTGCGAAAGGCGGCGCTAAGTTCGACCCAGCGGTCGCGCCGTGTGGCACTGTCGGCGACGGCCCTGCCATTGTCGTAGGCGGCATCGAGCTGGGCGCGGGTCATGCCGCCCCACACGATGGTGTCGGCCGCTGCGGTCATCGATTGTCCTTTCCGGTGTCTATGCCGATCGGCGCCGAGACTTCCGGCTGGGACTCGCGCGGCGGATGCCCGGCCAGG
Source organism: uncultured Reyranella sp. (assembly GCA_937915145.1). Classification (GTDB taxonomy): domain Bacteria; phylum Pseudomonadota; class Alphaproteobacteria; order Reyranellales; family Reyranellaceae; genus Reyranella. Next base: position 1,586 of record CALDNT010000176.1, on the reverse strand, counting down.
CGCAGCGTGCGCTCCAGCAGCATTTCGTAGATCGGCCTTCCCTTCAGCCATTCGGCCACCGCATTCGAGGTGGCGCAGGTCGCCATCAGCGGCAGGATGAGATCGTAGGTCCCGGTCAGTTCGACCGCCAGGACCACGGCGACCAGCGGCGCCCGCACGGTGGCGGCGAACAAGCCGCCCATCGCCGCCACGGCGAATGCAGCACCTGCCATCGGCGGCAGTTCCAACCCGGCGAGCTTGAGAGGCACTTCGATCAGCAGCGCTGCCGCCAACCCTACGGCGGTTGCCAGCGCCAGCATCGGCGAGAAGATGCCGCCCGGCACGCCGACCGGATAGCTCGCCATGGTTCCGGCGAAACGCAGCACCGCAATCAGCAGCAGCGTCAGCAGCGACAGTTTCGCGGTCACCAGTCCCGGGATGATGATCTCACCGCCGCCGACCGCTTCGGGCAGGATGATGGCGAGCGCGCCCACCGTCGCGCCGACCACGAGAGCGGGCACATAAGGCGCACGCTGGAACGTCGTCGTCGTCCAGTCCAGTGCGCCCACCAGGCAGCGGTTGAACAGGATGCCGAGGCCGCCCAGCACGACGCCGAGGAGAATGAAGGCCGGCAGCAGCCACAACGGCATCGCTTCACTCGCGAGGCCGAGCGGCGGCGCGGTGCCGCCGACCATGCCCATGCCGACCGCGCTTGCGCCCGAGGCGATCATGACCGCGGTGTAGGAGCGAAAGGTGTAGGGAAACTGCTTGCGCGTTTCCTCGATGATGAAGAGCACGGCTGCCAACGGCGCGTTGAAGGCCGCGGCAAGGCCGGCCGCGGCGCCGGCCGCGAACAACGCGTGCTTGTCGGTGCGGTTCACCTTCAGCCACTCCGCCGCCGCCGCGGAGATGGACGCGCCCATGTGGATGGTCGGCCCTTCGCGCCCCGCCACCAGTCCCGACGCCAGCGCCAGCACGCCGGCCACGAACTTCACCGGCAGCACACGACGCCAGCGCACTTCACGCACGCCCTCCATCGCGCCCTCGATTTCCTGCACGCCGCTTCCGGCGGCTTCAGGCGCGAAACGGCGGGTCAGAAAGAAGGCCGCAACCAATCCGGCAGCAGCGATCGCCGCCGCCACGACAACGGTGAGCGGGCCGGCGCTCATGTGAGCCACCAGCCATGCCGGCCAGCCCAGCAGGGCATCGACAATGGCGTGAAACGCCGCACCGACGATTCCGGCGACCAGGCCGCAGCCACCGGCTACGAGATAGAAGACGCCATCGGAGATCTGCGTCGGCGTCGATCGATCTGCAGTCTCCACACGCACTCTCCGGACGACGTTTCCACGCGGCACGAGAAGAAGTCTCGTGTCGCGTTCCAATCGAGAGAGTACCCGGATCGACCGGCGTTGTCTGTGGCGTTGCCTCGCGGCCCGCTACTTGTCGAGCCAGAAGGTGTCGAAGCGCACGACGTCGTAGATGCCGAAGTAATTGTGCGGCACGTGACCCTTCACGTAGTTGTACCAGCCGTCGTTGATCTTCTCCCACGACATCGGCAGCAGCGGAGGATCCTCCTCCATGATGGCCTCGGCCTGGCGGATCAG
>CALDNT010000175.1 GCA_937915145.1 uncultured Reyranella sp. | reverse complement strand
AATACCCGGAAGCAAAGCCTCGAACACGGAGAGTCGTTGGCAAAGGTCGAGGCGACGCATCTCCTCCGGCATGCCCTCGGGATCGTCGGCATCGAGCAGCAGCCACACGCTCGGGCTGATCGACCGCTTGAGCCGTGCCGCCCAGCGCTCGCGTCCGACTTCGTGCAGGCCCGCCAACGCGGCGTCGCCGATATTTTTCTTCAAGGCCTGCGCCAGCGCTTTCTCGGTCACCAGCGCGAACGTCTTGCCCGGGGCATCGTCGCTCGCGAACGAACCCGGGATCAGGCAGCAGTTGGAGCGCTCGGCGCATTGGCGCAGGATCGCGGCAAACGACTCGGCATCGTCGGCCGCCTTCGACCACGCCTTCCCTTCGAAGATGTTGGCAACGGATTCTTTTTTGAGCACTCCGTCGGCAAAAGAGAATCTCTTGGCGACGATGGGCGGCGAGATCGACTCGACGAGGGTGATTCGTGCGTTCATGACTCCGGCACCGGCCGCAGGTAGCCGCCAATCTCGCGTGCCAGATCGAGTCGCCCGATCCGCTCGGCGATGCCGTGCAGCACCTCAGGCCGCCCGTCGCGCCGCTGCACGGCGCAGCGGCGGCAACGAGCGGCCCGCCAGCTTCGACAGAATGGCCTCCCGGAACTTCACCGGATGTCCGAGCCACGTCGCATTGCTGAGTCGAACGACGACTCCAGCGGCGTGCAGCTCGTCCCGGTGCGTGCGGATGAATTTCGAGAACGCCTGCTCACTTCCGCTGACGGCGAACTGCGGGCAGGCCTGCGAGAATTCGAGCCAGACAGCCTTGGCGGGCCGCCAGTCGGTGAGATCGAAGCCGTGGGTGTTGGCGAAGGAGCAGGTGTCGGGAGTCGTGCGGAATAGAGAGGTCATAGGTCGTTCTCCGGGTGTCGCTTGCGGCGATTGACGGAGACCTACGACGGGCGGTGCGGCCCTGTATGGCTTTTGTATTTCGAGATGTCGCTTTTTGTCGTGAACATTGGCCGCCGCCACACGTCAGCGGCGCGCCGGCAGCTTTCGCAACAGCCGCGCGGTGGCGGAACGGAGGGATGCATGGTCGCGGCCGGCTCGCGGCGACGTCAGGAACGCGAGGTGGTTCTCCAGCCACCTGCGGCGATCCTCGGCGATGCGCAGGAGGTCTCGAATGCGTGAGCGGCTCTTGTTGAAGTGCTTCGCGGCGGCGGCGGCGCTGCCGCGCGGTGAGCCATCCCGGCGCTCCTGCTCGACGACGAAGCGCCACACCTCGATGGGCGAGGGCTGCCCGTCACGGCGTGCCGCATCGTGGCGGATGCGTTGCAGGCGGCGGCGCTTCGTGAGATCGGCGAGAGTCTGCGCACGCTGCATCCCGACGATCTCGGCCTCGACGGCTTCCATCGCCCTGTGAAGCCGTGGATCGCGGCGCTCCCGGGATTCGAACTGCTGCACCAGCGCAGACCACAGGCTCAGGAGCCGGGAGACATCGCGCGGCGCCACGGCCTGCGGTGGGGCGCTGCCGTCCAGCTCGGCCTCGAACCGTCGAAGCATGTCGCGGTAGCCCTTCGCGAACGCCTCCTGAGGCAGCACGTCGAAGTAATCGAAGATGTCGGAGTCGCTCACCGACCCAGCACCGACAGCGCCGCCTGTTTCAGCGTCGCGGTTTCGAGGTGGCCATAGCGCCGCTGCAGGATGCTCGACGAGTGGCCGAGAATCTGGCTCGCCACGCCAACCGTGATGCCGCCCTTCAGGAGTCGCTGGGCCGCGACGTGCCGGAGATCGTGCATGTGCAGGTCGGGGCGGCCGATGCCCTTCGCCAGTGTGCGCCACGCCGCCCGGTAGTTGATCGGCACGCCGGGCATGCGCCCCTCGAACAGCAGCATCTCGGGCTCGCGACGGGGCCACGTCCTCTGCATCAACGCGGCGGTCGTCGGACCGAAGAACAGCACGCGCGGCCGGTCCGTCTTGGTGAACTGGCAGAGGATCGTGCCCGCCTCCAGATCGACGTCCTTCCAGCGCCGCTCCTCGATCTCGCCGCGTCGTGCGCCGCTATCGTTCAGCAGGTGAACGAAAGCGGCGAAGCGGCGGTCTTTCGAGGCGAAGGAGCCGGCGAGCAGCCGGGCGATCTCGCGTTCATTTGCATGGATGATTCGCTCGGGCTCGTCGAGCCATTCAAAATCGGCGGTGGGAGAGCGGAAGCCCGGCGGTGCCATGCGCTTCTTCTTGGCCCACTTGAAGATCGTGCCGATCTGGGCAACGTCACGATTGATGGTCGAGGCCTTGTAGCCCGCCGCCAGCATCGCCTCGGCGCAGTGCTGAAGCTGCTCACGCTCGACGGACCACGCCGCGAGACTGCCGAGCCCGCTCGCCCACTTCCTCAGCCGATAGTCGGCGTCGTCGTAGGTCACCGCGACGTAGGCGGCGCAAAGCTCGGCGAAGGTGATGTTTTCCACCTCCAC
>CALDNT010000174.1 GCA_937915145.1 uncultured Reyranella sp. | reverse complement strand
GGCTGGTCGTGTTGGTCGGACAGAAGAAGGCCGTCGCCATCGCGGTGAAGAACGTCTCGGGGCGCCGGCGCTGGTCCAAGTTGAACGAATGGCTGTTAGCCAAGCTGTAACCAACCGTCAGTCGGAACCGGTTGCGTGACGGAAGTGCCGGAAGCGATGCTCCCAGAATGTATTTCTACTAAGTTAATCAAGCGTATGTTGATTCATAAGCGCCCGAGACTGACCCAGCGTTTCTGGATCCGTTTATGAAAAGCTGTGGACCAACGAGGAGGAAAACCAAGCTATGACTGCCGACACAGTAACCCGACCAGAGCGCCCGGCAGAGGCTGGCACCGTTTTCGACGCCATCGTCGTGGGAGCGGGATTCGCCGGCATGTACATGCTGCATCGCCTGCGCGGGCTTGGCTTTTCGGCGCGGGTGTATGAAGCCGGCGGTGGCGTGGGCGGCACATGGTACTGGAACCGCTATCCGGGGGCTCGCTGTGATGTCGAAAGCATGCAGTACTCATTTTCCTTTTCGGAAGAGCTAGACCAAGAATGGAACTGGTCAGAGAAGTACGCGCCGCAGTCTGAGATCCTCTCCTACGCCAACCACGTTGCCGACCGCTTCGATCTCCGCCGCCATATCGTATTCGATACGCGCATAACTTCGGCGACTTTTGACGAGGCTGAAAATTGCTGGCGTGTTGAGACAGACCGCGGCGATAAGGTGAGCGCGAAGTTCTGCGTCATGGCGGTCGGTTGCCTATCGGCACCGAACCGTCCGAGCTTCAAGGGCCTCCAAGATTTCCGTGGGTCGATCTATCACACCGGCGAATGGCCACATGAGGGCGTCGACTTCACCAGCCTGCGCGTTGGCGTCATCGGTACTGGCTCGTCAGCAATTCAGTCGATCCCGATCATTGCTCAGCAGGCGTCAGCGCTCACAGTTTTCCAGCGGACAGCCACCTATTCCGTACCGGCCCGGAACGAAAAGCTGACGCCGGAATACCGGCAATCGATCAAGGCCGATTACCCTGGCCTCAGGGCAAAAGCCCGCGCCCGCCCGACGGGCTTCTATTTTCCCTTCAACATGAAGTCCGCGCTCGAGGTCAACCCCAAGGAACGCGAAAAGCAGTACGAAGAAGCCTGGGCACGCGGCGGATTGCCATTCCTGGGATCGTATGGCGACCTGCTGTTCGAGAAGGCTGCCAACGACACCATTGCCGACTTCGCCCGCCGCAAGATCCGTAGCATCGTCAAGGACCCAAAGACTGCCGAGTTGCTGTGTCCGGACAATATTTTTGGCTGCAAGCGGCTGTGCGTCGATACCGGCTACTTCGAGACCTACAACCTGCCGCATGTAAGGCTGGTCGATGTCTCGAAAACGCCGATCGAGCGCTTTACCGAAAACGGCATCGAGGTGAACGGCGTCGAGTACCCTCTGGATGCCGTTGTTTGTGCCACAGGCTTTGCCGCAATGACCGGATCGTTCGACAAGATCCGCATCACCGGTCGCAAGGGCCTGACGCTTGCAGAAAAATGGCGGGCGGGTCCTTGTGCCTACCTGGGCGTGGCTTCCGTGGGCTTTCCCAACCTCTTCATGATCACCGGTCCCGGCAGCCCCTCGGTTCTCGCCAGCATGATCCAGGCGATCGAACAGCACGTCGACTGGATGGCAGACTGCATGGGCCACATGCGGGACATCGGTGCACAGACAATCGAGCCAGTCCTTGAGAACGAAGATGCCTGGGTCGAGCACGTGAACGAGGTTTCGACGGTCTCCCTGCGATCGACCTGTAGCTCCTGGTATGTCGGCGCCAATATCCCCGGCCGGCCGCGTGTGTTCATGCCATACATCGGTGGCTTCCCAGTATATGTGCAGAAGTGCAACGAGGTCATGACCGGCGGCTTCAAGGGCTTTGTTCTGGAAGGTGCTCGCGCTAGCAACGCAGAGCCAAAGGTACGATTTACCGAACGCTGGCGGGTTCCACTCGACATAGAGGTGATTTCACCAGCGGCAGTCGCCGCAAGGCGCGTCCCGGTGGTCTAGAGGCCAAGATGGCAAACACCTGACCTCACTTAAGGTGGCCCGGTTGTACGAATTGGCTCATCGCCATTGCAGCCGACGGCCCCCAACAGAATGCCTACGACACCAACAGCCGTAGAGGAGATTCCATGCCCGTTGACCCGCAAATCCAAACCTTGCTGGATCGGGGAACCGGTGTCCCCGCAACACACACCCTGCCGGTGGCCGAAGCGCGGCGCCAATACGAAGCACGCATTGCCCTTATGGCTCCACCAGCCCCGGTGGCGAAGATCGTTGAACGCAGCATCGACGGGCCGGGTGGGCCACTCAAGCTTCGGATTTACACGCCCGTAGGCAGCGGGCCGTTCCCCTTAATGATGTTCTTTCATGGCAGCGGCTTCGTGCTGTGCAGCCTGGATACACACGACGGCATGTGCCGTAACCTGGCGGCCGGTATAGGCTGCGTGGTGGTGTCGGTAGACTACCGGCTTGCGCCCGAGCACAAGTTTCCGAACGGGCCAGACGACTGCTTGGCGGCGACTCTCTGGGCAGCCGCACACGCAGCAGAACTCGGCACCTACCCGGCGCGCATTATGTTGGCCGGCGACAGCGCCGGCGGCAACATGGCCGCCGTCACCGCGCTACGCGTTCGTGACGAAGGCGGGCCGGAGTTTTGCGGCCAGATGCTGCTCTACCCGGTGACCGACTACCATACGCCAGGTACGCCTTCGTACGACCAGAACGCCGACGGTTACGGACTGACCCGCGACACCATGAAGTGGTTCTGGGAGCACTACCTCACCAACCCCGTGGAGGCGGAGAGTCCGTATGCTTCACCGCTGCGCGCCCGGGACTTCTCCGGGTTGCCACCGGCCTTCGTGATGAGCGCCGAGTACGACCCCTTGCGTGACGAAGCCGAGCATTACGGGGAACGGCTCCGGGCGGCAGGGGTGCCGACCGTGATCACCCGCCGCCCTGGCATGAACCACGGCTTTCTGTTCTGGGCCGGCGTGGTCGCCAAGGCGGACGACGCAATGGCCGAGGCCTGCGCCTGGGCGAGGCAGACATTTGAGAAGGCACGCTAGGTGCTCTACCGGTTTTGATGATGTCGCGATCCCGCGCGTGCCAGCGTGCGGAGGCGACGCCGACCGCATTATGTTGATAGAGCAGCTGCTCAGGCTGCATAGGTCAACCCTGAGAGTTGAGTCGCCGTGTCAGTCGACGCAGCAGCTCATGCTGCTGGCAGCCGGAGGAACATCGAGAGCCGGATTCTCGGCGAAGAAGCCCGACGGATGAAGGGCGAAGCCCGCCGTGATAACGGGCTGAACAGGAAAATCCTCGGGGCGAGGAATGTGGTGCAGACCAAAGCTGTGCCAGACCACGACGTCCGTATCGACCAGCGGCCGATTGGCAGCAGTCCACGCGGGCAAACCGTCCCCACCGCGACTTTGGTTGGGGTAGCGGCCGGCGGCATAAATCTCGTCGGGATGATAGGCGGTGACCCAGAGCTGCCGGGTCATGAAGGCAGCGCGTCGGGACACCATCGACTGAGGACTTGAGAAGGTCGGAATCGGATTCAGCGGCAGCAGCTTGTAGGCGGTGGGCTGCCCCAGCCGGTTGCGCGCCTCGGCATTCTCGATTTTCCAGTAGCGGGCCGCGTTAAAATCGACGTTGCGCTGGGCGCTCTGCTCCGTCGCAAGGACGGTTTCGCGAATGGTGAAGGCATTGCCGTGAGGATTGTCCGGGCCAACCGGCAACGCCACCGTGTCGACTTCGACGACGCGGTTACGCTCCCCATCGATTGCTACGTCGAGCCGTATGTTGAATACGTGCTGATGATAGTGGGCATAGACGCCGGGAGAGACGATGGTGCCAAATGTCGGTGCCTCGCCCGGCGCAAGGCCGGCTGTATTGAGAATCCCTGTCGCCTTGATTTCGAAGTGGATCGAACCATCCTGATGAAAATACCAGAACAATCCGTATTCATAGTTGCCCACGGTCGAGATCGAAGACACGACCAGCCGCCGGGCGCGCCTGACGTCGACCTCGCCGGTGAAGAGATCCGTATGCTTCCAGAGGATTCCGAAATCCTCCTCATGCAGGCACACGGCGCTCTCGATGCAGTAGGGGTCACCCTTGCTGTCCGCCAGCCAGGCGTCGAAATAGCGAATGGCGCCGAGACAGTCGCAGCCTAGCGTCAAGGAGTTGGCGAGCACGCCGATACCGTATTCGCCGACATCAAAAGCGTTCTTCCGAAAATGTCCGCCGCCCGGGTGCCCATAGGGAACCACCATTTCAGATAACGCCGCCCGATGCAGCACGGGACGCAACTGCCCCCCGTCCTCGTAGCCTATCGCATGAAGCACCAGCCCCTCGCGGGCGTTGAAGCCCACGCGTAACCGCCATTTCTGCCAGCGAACCTCGTTGCCCTCGACGACAAAGCTTGGGCCGGCCGGCTGAACGATTTCCAGAGGCTTCACGTCGTCGCGAAAGACAGTGCGATAGCGTGCTGCATAGTTGCGATCGTGCTTCGGGATGTCGGCAACACCATGATCGTCGACGCGGAGAACCTCCGCACGGTCGAGGTCGACCACGGCGCAAAGTCCCTCGATGGGATGGGCATAGCCGTTGTCGTTCTTCTCGCTCCGATACCAGCAGAACGTATGCGAGAGCCGCCGGCCCTCTTCGTCCGGCAGGCCATAGTTACCAGCCGACCAGGGGTCGACTTGAACGTTTTCGATATCGGTGATGCCGCGCTTGGCCAGTGCCTCCCGAAACCGCGGATCGGCCCGCGCCACTTCCCCGACCAGAGTTATGTCATCCAGCAAAATGCGGGGCCGAACGCCGGGAATGTGCCGCCAGTCGACGACCTTATTTGCGATGAGATCGACCCGCGCTTCCCAAACCTCGCCATTAGTTCGGTCGAAGGCACAAACGAACGCTTCGCGTGGAAACGGCGCTCCCGCGCGGAAACCTTGCACCGCGCTTTTTTCCGGTTCGTGCAGCGTGATGGTCTCGAACATCATGCCCGCTCCGAGATCGTGCTCGGCCCGAACTGCAGCGGACGCGCGGCGAATCTCGCCCGGCGTCAACGGATCTAGCGGATGGCTGGGCGCCGGGATCGTATGAGTCTCAGCGACGGTGTCGGGCATGCGGGTCCCCTTGAAGTTCGACGTCGGAGGGTAGAGCAAACGGCGCCAAGATGGACAATATGTTTTGCGCTCGTATGGACGCGTCGTTGACGCGGACAACTCTCCAGGGCGTCATGGAATTGAGCAGGATTACGCGCCCTCTTGCTTCCACAGTGCTTCCACGGCGCACTGGCAGGAGAATCGCCAAAAGCCAAAGCCCGTCAACCTTTTGGGTTAGCCGCCTTTTTGGTTGCGGGGGCAGGATTTGAACCTACGACCTTCAGGTTATGAGTTACGAAGCACCATCGAAGGAGATCTTGGCAATCGTCGAGGATTTCTAGTGACGTTTCGCCGTTTCGATATGCTCGTGTCGGCCTTCCCGAACTTTCCAGACCCGAGGCCGACTGCGACTTCTACTTCGTCCACCGACGCCTCTGACACCGTCGTGCCGCGGATCCGCGCCTTGGGCGGCTTTGTGTTGCAGCATGCGTTGATCTAGCTCATCGATAAGAGCCCTGTGAACGGCGTGATTTGCGCCGTCTGAAACTGGGGCGCTAAAGAGGTTCGCGACACTAGCGAATCACCCAGAGCGCGTCGGACTTTTCACTCTGCTACTTTCTTTACCGCGCAGCTTCGCTCATTGGCAGATTCTCATTTTCTCTCAAATGAAGCGCGATCATGTTCCTTCGCCACAACGGCGATTGAACATGAACCCGCTGAAGCCAGAGATGATGACCCCCGACGAACGCCTGGCCGAGATC
>CALDNT010000173.1 GCA_937915145.1 uncultured Reyranella sp. | reverse complement strand
GTCACCCAGCAGCCGCTGGGCGGCAAGGCGCAGTTCGGCGGCCAGCGCTTCGGCGAGATGGAGGTGTGGGCGCTCGAGGCCTACGGCGCCGCCTACACGCTGCAGGAGATCCTCACCGTCAAGTCCGACGACGTGGCCGGCCGCACTAAGGTCTACGAGGCCATCGTGCGCGGCGACGACACATTCGAGGCCGGTATCCCCGAGTCCTTCAACGTTCTGGTCAAGGAGCTGCGTTCGCTCGGCCTCAACGTCGAACTCAATCAGTCGGCCACCTGAGCAGGTGACCGGCTTCTCCATCCTTCGCGAATCAAGTCCAACGAAACCGTAGGACCATAAAAATGACCGACCTCATCAACGTGCTGGGCCAGCCCCAGGGCACTCCGACCTTCGACGAGATCCGCATCTCGATCGCCAGCCCCGAGCGCATCCGCGCTTGGAGCCATGGCGAAATCAAGAAGCCGGAGACGATTAACTACCGGACCTTCAAGCCGGAACGCGATGGCCTGTTCTGCGCCCGCATTTTCGGACCGATCAAGGACTACGAGTGCCTGTGCGGCAAATACAAGCGCATGAAGTTCCGCGGTATCACCTGCGAAAAGTGCGGTGTCGAGGTGACGCTGACCAAGGTGCGGCGCGAGCGCATGGGCCATATCGAGCTGGCCTCTCCGGTTGCCCATATCTGGTTTCTGAAGTCGCTGCCGAGCCGTATCGGGCTGCTGCTCGATATGACGCTGCGCGACCTCGAGCGCATCCTCTACTTCGAGAACTACGTCGTCACCGAACCCGGCCTGACGCCGCTGAAGTACCGTGAACTTCTCAACGAGGAGCAGTATCTCAACGCCCTCGACGAATATGGCGACGATTCGTTCCGCGCCGACATCGGCGCCGAGGCGATCCGCGCCATGCTGCAGGTCATCGACCTCAACGAGGAGCGGCCGCGGTTGCGCGAGGAATTGCGCGAGACGACATCGGAGGCCAAGCGCAAGAAGCTGGTGAAGCGGTTGAAGCTCTGCGAGAGCTTCATTGAGTCGGGCGCCCGCCCGGAATGGATGATCCTCGAGCTGGTGCCGGTGATCCCGCCCGAGTTGCGGCCGCTGGTTCCACTCGACGGCGGCCGCTTCGCCACGTCGGACCTCAACGATCTCTATCGCCGCGTCATCAACCGCAACAACCGCCTTAAGCGTCTGATGGAGTTGCGCGCGCCCGACATCATCGTGCGCAACGAGAAGCGCATGCTGCAGGAGTCGGTTGACGCCCTGTTCGACAACGGCCGCCGTGGCCGTGTCATCACCGGCGCCAACAAGCGCCCGTTGAAGTCGCTCAGCGACATGCTCAAGGGCAAGCAGGGCCGGTTCCGTCAGAACCTGCTTGGCAAGCGCGTCGATTATTCCGGCCGCTCGGTGATCGTGGTCGGCCCCGAACTCAAGCTGCACCAGTGCGGTCTGCCGAAGAAGATGGCGCTCGAGCTGTTCAAGCCGTTCATCTATTCGCGGCTCCAGGCCTACGGCATGGCCAACACCATCAAGGCTGCCAAGCGCATGGTCGAGAAGGAACGTCCCGAGGTCTGGGACATTCTCGAAGAGGTCATCCGCGAGCATCCGGTGCTGTTGAATCGCGCGCCGACACTCCATCGCCTCGGTATCCAGGCGTTCGAGCCGGTGCTGATCGAAGGCAAGGCGATCCAGCTCCATCCGCTGGTTTGCACCGCCTTCAATGCCGACTTCGACGGTGACCAGATGGCGGTGCACGTGCCGCTGTCCCTGGAAGCCCAGCTTGAGGCGCGCGTGCTGATGATGTCGACGAACAACATCCTTTCGCCGGCCAGCGGCAAGCCGATCATCGTGCCGTCGCAGGACATCGTGCTCGGCATCTACTACATCACGCTGGAGCGCGACGGCGAAACCGGCGAGGGCTCGTTGTTCGCCGAAATCGGTGAACTCGAGCATGCCCTGCACGCACGCTCGATCACGATGCACAGCAAGATCAAGATGCGTCTCGAGGCCTACGACGACAAGGGCGTGCTGGCGAACCGCGTGGTCGAGACCACGCCGGGCCGCATTCTTCTGGCGCAGATCCTGCCGAAGCATCCCAATCTGCCGTTCTCGCTGATCAACCGTCTTCTGACGAAGAAGGACCTGCAGAACGTCATCGACTCGGTTTACCGCCACTGCGGCCAGAAGGACACGGTGATCTTCGCCGACCGCCTGATGGGACTGGGCTTCTATCACGCCTGCCGTGCCGGCATTTCCTTCGGCAAGGACGACCTCGTCATTCCGGCCGCCAAGCTTAAGCTGGTCGCCCAGACGACGAAGGAGGTCAAGGAATACGAGCAGCAGTATCAGGACGGCCTGATCACTTCGGGCGAGAAGTACAACAAGGTGGTCGACGCCTGGTCACGCTGCTCCGATCGCGTCGCCGAAGAGATGATGAAGGGCATTTCGACGCCGACTCCGGGCAAGCCGGTGAACTCGGTGTGGATGATGGCGCACTCCGGTGCGCGCGGATCGACCACGCAGATGAAGCAGCTTGCCGGCATGCGCGGCCTCATGACCAAGCCGTCGGGCGAGATCATCGAGACGCCGATCATCTCGAACTTCAAGGAAGGCCTGTCGGTGCTGGAGTACTTCAACTCCACCCACGGCGCGCGCAAGGGCCTGGCGGATACCGCGCTCAAGACCGCGAACTCGGGTTACCTGACCCGGCGACTGGTCGATGTGGCGCAGGACTGCATCATCATCGAGCCCGATTGCGGCACCGAGCGCGGCCTCACGATGCGTGCGGTCGTCGACGGCGGCGACGTGATTGAGCCCCTCAGCGAGCGGGTGCTCGGCCGTACGGCGCTCGACGACGTCGTCGACCCGCTGAACGGCACGGTGATCTGCAAGGCCGGCGACCTGATCGACGAGGTCACGATCGAGCAGATCGACAAGGCCGGCATCGAGGAGATGCGCATCCGTTCGGTGCTGACCTGCGAGACCAAGGTCGGCGTCTGCGGCAAGTGTTACGGCCGAGACCTGGCCCGTGGCACGCCCGTCAATATCGGCGAGGCGGTGGGTGTCATCGCCGCCCAGTCGATCGGCGAGCCGGGCACGCAGCTCACCATGCGTACCTTCCACATCGGCGGTGCCGCCCAGCGCGGCGCCGAGCAGTCGAACATCGAGGCAAGCCACGACGGCCGCATCCAGGTGCGCAACCGCAACGTCGTCGTCAACAGCCAGGGCGTGCCAGTCGTGATGGGCCGCAACACCGAGCTGGTGCTGATCGACGGCGCGCAGCGCGAACGCGCCAAGCACCGCGTGCCTTACGGCGCGCGCCTGCTGGTCGACAACGACGCGCCGGTCCACAAGGGCCAGCGGCTTGCCGAATGGGATCCGTACACGCTTCCCATCATCACCGAGAAGGCCGGCAAGGCGGTCTATGTCGATCTCGTCGATGGTGTGTCGATGCGCGAGGTAATCGACGATTCGACGGGCATTTCCAATCGCGTCGTCGTCGACTGGAAGGGCCAGCCGCGCGGCGGCGACCTGCGTCCGCGCATTGCCATTCACGACGCCGAGGGCCAGCCCATCATGCTGGCCAACGGCCAGGAGGCTCGATACCTGCTGTCGATCGACTCGGTCTTGTCGATCGAGAATGGCCAGGAAGTCCATGCCGGTGACATTCTCGCGCGTATCCCGCGCGAGGGCGGCAAGAACCGCGACATCACGGGCGGTCTGCCGCGTGTGGCCGAGCTGTTCGAGGCGCGCAAGCCCAAGGATTTCGCGATCATCTGCGACATCTCGGGTCGCATCGAGTTCGGCAAGGACTACAAGAACAAGCGCCGGGTCGTGATCGTGCCGGAAGGCGAGGCGGAGCCTGTCGAGTACCTGATTCCGAAGGGCAAGCGTATTGCCGTCCAGGAAGGCGATTTCGTGGAACGCGGCGATCTCCTGATCGACGGCAACCCGGTGCCGCACGACATCTTGCGCGTGCTGGGAATCGAGAAGCTGGCCGAGTATCTGGTGAACGAAATCCAGGAGGTCTATCGACTCCAGGGCGTCAAGATCAACGACAAGCACATCGAGACGATCGCGCGTCAGATGTTGCAGAAAGTCGAGATCACCGATCCCGGTGACTCCACCTTCCTGATTGGCGAGCAGCTCGACAAGCAGGAATATGAGATGGAGAACGCCAAGCTCGGGGTGGAGAAGCTGAAGCTCGCCAAGGCCGATCCGGTCCTGCTCGGCATCACCAAGGCGAGCCTGCAGACCAAGTCGTTCATCTCGGCGGCCTCCTTCCAGGAGACCACCCGTGTTCTGACCGAGGCGGCGGTGTCGGGCCGCGTCGATACCCTGCAGGGCCTGAAGGAGAACGTCATCGTCGGCCGCCTGATCCCGGCCGGCACCGGCGGAGTCGTGAACCGCCTGAAGACGATCGCCGCCCAGCGCGACCGGGCCATCATGACGGCTGGCGCCGACGGCGAGGACCGTCCGATCCCGACCCTCGAAGAGGAACGCGCGGCCGACTGACCGTCAATTCTCGCACAAATCGAAGGCCGTCCCTGCAAGGGGACGGCCTTTTTGTGGGCGCCGGCAGGCAGTGTCACGCGGCCTGTCGTGCCATCCAATTCTCCTGTGTCAGCAACCAGACCATTCGCGGCCCTCGGCCGCCGACGTGCTCGCCGATCATCAGGTCGACCAGCCGGGCGCCCTGCCTTTCCTTGATGCGGCGCGACGGATGATTGTCCTGCGCGTTGGTCAGCCACAGATGCGGCCAGTCGAGGTCATGGAAGGCGTATTGCGTCACGCGCTCCGCAGCCTCCATCATCAGGCCTTTGCCCTGAAACTCGGAGGCCAACCAGAAGCCTCGCTGGCTGCGGCTGACACCGTCGTCAGGCCACAGATCGATGATTCCGATCAGGTTGGCCGGGCCCGACTTCGGCACGATCGCCCAATGAGACTTGTGGCCCCGGGCCATTTCCTCGAGGCAGGACGAGACATAGGTGGCAGCGCCGTCGGCCGGGTAGGGCCAGGGGATCTTGGCGTCCAGCCAGCGCACGATTTCCCACTTCGGGAACCGGCGCTGAATGACAGCCGCGTCCTTGCGGCACACGGGGCGCAGGACGAGGCGCGGCGTCTCGAGCACGGGCGTCGGCGGCATGGAACTGGAGGGTGGCCTGGCGGGTGGCATCGTGGGTCTCGCTTCCGTTGACCGGAGGGGCGGGACCCGTTGCGCTTGACCCCGACCATCTCGGCGGGGTCAGGGTTTTCAAGTCGGCGTTTAAATCAGAACGCGCGCAACTCTCCCCGCCCCAAAGGCATCTTTGGTAGCCGAGGTCATACGCGGGTGCCGGTGCAACATGGTTGCGGACATAGCGCACAATGTTCGTGAAGTAAACTTGTGGCCGTGGAGTGGCAGACCACAAGATGTGGTTAGAAGATTATTGCGTGACCGCGTGACACGGAGTCAGGAACGAGTCGTCCGAGGCAGGCCCGGAATAGCCAAGGAAATCAATGAGAAGCGTGCTTGACGCCCCGGCGCAGCAATCATATAAGCGCGCCACCTCGCCGGGGGGCTGGTTAGTAGGCCTACAAGCCTAGACACAGCCTGACGTCGAGGACCGCTACAAGTCAGGCCTTTTGGCCGCAAAGCTTTTCTTTCGCGCGGGGCTGCGCTCTTGCCGCTATGCCCGCGTATTTGCTTTGCGTCACGGCGATGATGTTGGGCGGACCTGAGACGGCGTTAAGGAAACAGAAATTCTATGCCGACGATTAACCAGCTGATCCGCAAGCCGCGCCTAGGCCTCACGTCGCACAACAAGGTGCCGGCACTAGAAGCCTGCCCGCAAAAGCGTGGCGTGTGCACCCGCGTGTATACGACGACGCCGAAGAAGCCGAACTCGGCGCTGCGCAAGGTCGCCAAGGTGCGCCTCACCAACGGCTATGAAGTGGTGAGCTACATTCCGGGCGAGGGCCACAATCTGCAGGAGCATTCGGTCGTCATGATCCGCGGCGGCCGCGTGAAGGATCTTCCCGGCGTGCGCTACCACATCATTCGCGGCACCCTCGATACCCAGGGTGTCAAGGACCGCAAGCAACGCCGTTCGAAGTACGGCGCGAAGCGTCCGAAGTAAGGCGGGGAGGAAAGCATGTCTCGCCGTCGCGCTGCCGAAAAACGTCAAGTCCTGCCGGATGCCAAGTTCGGCGACATCGTCATCAGCAAATTCATGAACACGCTTATGGAGCGTGGCAAGAAATCGGTCGCCGAGCGCGTCGTCTATGGCGCCCTCGACGAGGTCCAGGGCAAGCTCAAGCAGGATCCGGTGCCGGCCTTCCACGAGGCGCTGGAGAACGTGAAACCGGCCGTCGAGGTTCGCTCGCGCCGAGTCGGCGGTGCCACCTATCAGGTGCCGGTCGAGGTTCGTCCGGAACGCCGCCAGGCGCTCGCCATTCGCTGGATCATCCAGGCTGCCCGTGATCGCTCGGGCCACAGCATGACCGAAAAGCTCTCCGCCGAGTTGCTCGACGCCTTCAATCGTCGCGGCAACGCAGTCAAGAAACGCGAAGACACGCACAAGATGGCCGATGCCAACAAGGCATTCGCGCACTATCGCTGGTAAGCGCGTCTCAGGCCCCCTCCCAGAAAGCCCAGTCCATGGCTCGTATTACCCCCATCGCCGACTACCGAAACATCGGTATCATGGCGCACATCGACGCCGGCAAGACGACGACGACCGAGCGTGTCCTGTACTACACGGGCAAGTCGCATAAGATCGGCGAAGTCCACGATGGCGCCGCCACGATGGACTGGATGGAGCAGGAGCAGGAGCGCGGCATAACGATCACGTCGGCCGCGACCACGTGCTTCTGGACGGTCGAAACCGGCCCAAGCGCGGGCATCAACTACCGCATCAACATCATCGACACGCCAGGTCACGTTGACTTTACGATCGAAGTCGAGCGTTCGCTGCGCGTGCTCGACGGCGCCGTCTGCGTGTTCGACAGCGTTGCCGGCGTGGAGCCGCAGTCCGAGACGGTGTGGCGGCAGGCCGACAAATATGGCGTGCCGCGCATCTGCTTCATCAACAAGATGGATCGTACCGGCGCCAACTTCTGGCGCACCGTCGACATGATCCGGGACCGCCTCGGCAGCAAGCCGCTGGTGACCCAGATTCCGATCGGTGCCGAGTCCGACTATCGCGGCCTGGTCGATCTTGTTTCCAACAAAGCCATCATCTGGCTGGAAGAGACGCTCGGCGCCAAGTACGAGGTCGTCGAGATCCCGGCTGACCTCAAGGAGCAGGCTGCCGAGTACCGCATGAAGCTGGTCGAAATGGCCGTCGAGCAGGACGACGTTGCGCTCGAGAAGTATCTCGCCGGCGAGCAGCCCGACTACGACACGCTGATCAAGTGCATCCGCAAGGGTACGATCTCCTACGCGTTCGTTCCGGTGTTGTGCGGCTCGGCGTTCAAGAACAAGGGCGTCCAGCTCATGCTGGACGGGGTCATCGACTTCTTGCCC
>CALDNT010000172.1 GCA_937915145.1 uncultured Reyranella sp. | reverse complement strand
CTTCATGGCGATCGGATCCATAACCGTGACGCCGTCTTCGGCAGTATAGCGCACGCCCTGACGGGCTTTCAGCCGTGCCCGCTCATGCGACGGCAGCGAGTCCCAGGCTTCGTGCCACGAGCAGATCGTCGCCGGGCCATAGACCTCGGTGAGGCCATAGACGTGGGTGACGCGGAAGTTCTCCTTTTCCAGCGCCTCCAGCACGGCGGCCGGCGGTGGCGCGGCGGCGGTCATGAACTCGACCTTGCGCGAGAGCGGGCGGCGCTCTTCGGGCGTGGCGCCGATGATGAACTGCATGATGATCGGCGCGCCGCACATGTGCGTGACGCCGTGGTCGGCCAGCGAGTCGAAGATCGTCTTGGCGGCGGCGCGGCGCAGGCAGACGCTGGTGCCGGCCACCAGCGCCAGCGTCCACGGGAAGCACCAGCCGTTGCAGTGGAACATCGGCAGGGTCCAGAGATAGACTGGGTGGATGCCGATCGCCCATTGCGTGGCGTTTCCGTAGGCCGAGAGCGCGGCGCCGCGATGGCTGAACACCACGCCCTTGGGATTGCCGGTGGTGCCCGAGGTGTAGTTGAGCGAGATCGCGTTCCATTCGTCGGCGGGATAGGTCCAGGCATATTCGGCATTGCCCGACGCGATGAATTCCTCCCAGGTCGTGTCGCCGATCTGGGCGCGGTCGTCGCACTGCGGATCGTCGATGTCGACGACCAGCGGCTGGACCTTGGCGATCGCCAGCGCCTCGGTCACGGTGCGATGGTATTCGCGGTCGACCAGCAGCACCTTGGTCTCGCTATGGTCGAGGATGAAGGCCACCATCGCGGCATCGAGGCGGGTGTTGAGCGAATTAAGCACCGCGCCGGTCATCGGCACACCGAAATGCGCCTCGTACATCTCGGGAATGTTGGGCGCCATGATCGCCACGGTGTCGCCGACGCCGATGCCCACCTTCACCAGCGCCGAGGCGAGACGGCGGCAACGCGCATAGGTCTCGGCCCAGGTCTGGCGGCGCTCGCCGTGCACCAGGGCGATGTGATCGGGATAGACGCTGGCGGTGCGTTCGATGAACTGCAGCGGCGTCAGTTGGGCGTAATTCGCCGAGGTCTTGTCGAGATCGCGTTCGTAGATGTTGTGGGCGGCAAGTGCCGCCTTGTGCGGCGCGGGGCGGGCCGACGGCATGCGCGCCACGGCGGCGCGGCCCTTTACCGAACGGCGCACTGAAATTCTGGCCAGCGGCTTGGGCGGCAGCGGCTTCTTCGGCGCGGGCTTCGCAACGCGCCGCGCCGGCTTTTTCACCTTCGCCGCGACCTTGCGTTTGACCGGCCGTTTGCTCTTGGCGGTCTTCTTCTTTCCCGATTTTCCCTTGACCATGTTCGCTTCCCGTCAGAGGCCTTGTCAGTCGGCCAATCCTAGCGCATCAAACCGGCAAGCGACAGAAAGTGCGGAGGAAACTATGGCCGTGGGGGACAAGTATCGGGCGATGCATGCGCGCTCGCTCAGCGACCCGGAGGGTTTCTGGGCCGAACAGGCCGCGGCGATCGACTGGACGAAGCTCTGGGACAAGGTGCTGGACTCCTCGAACCCGCCTTTCTATCGCTGGTTTGCCGGCGCCGAGCTCAACACCTGCTACAATGCACTCGATCGCCATGTCGAACGCGGCCGTGCCGACCAGGCGGCACTGATCTACGATTCGCCGGTCACCGGCACGAAAAAGACCTTCACCTACCGCGAGCTGCGCGACCAGGTGGCGAGGATCGCCGGCATGATCGCGGCGCAAGGCGTTGCGAAGGGCGACCGCGTCATTCTCTACATGCCGATGATCCCCGAGGCGGTGATGGCGATGCTGGCCTGCGCTCGGCTGGGAGCGGTACATTCGGTGGTGTTCGGCGGCTTCGCGGCCAAGGAGCTTTCCAGCCGAATCGACGATTGCGAACCGAAGCTGATCCTCACCGCCTCGTGCGGCATCGAGCCCAACCGCGTCGTGCAGTACAAGCCGTTGATCGACCAGGCGATCGAGCAGGCAAGACACAAGGTGCCGCGCGTGATCGTGCTGCAGCGGACGCAGGCCGCGGCCGCGATGATGAACGGCCGCGACCTCGACTGGAACGCGGCGCTCGCCGCCGCGGCGCCGGCGGCCTGCGTGCCGGTGAAGGCGACCGATCCGCTCTACATTCTCTACACCTCCGGCACGACCGGCCAGCCCAAGGGTGTGGTGCGCGATGCCGGCGGCTACTGCGTAGCCCTGGCGTGGTCGATGAAGAACCTCTACGGCGTAGAACCCGGCGAAGTGTACTGGTGCGCCTCGGACGTGGGCTGGGTCGTCGGTCACAGCTACATCGTCTACGGTCCCCTGATCCACGGCGCGACCACCATCCTCTACGAGGGCAAGCCGGTGGGCACGCCCGATGCCGGCGCCTTCTGGCGCGTGATCTCCGAGCACAAGGCGATGGCGCTGTTCACCGCGCCGACCGCGTTCCGCGCCATCAAGCGCGAGGATCCGGACGGCAAGCTGCTCAAGACCTACGATCTCTCCAACTTCCGCACGCTCTTCCTCGCCGGCGAGCGCGGCGATCCGCCGACCGTGGAGTGGGCACAGAAGCTCTTGGGCGTGCCGGTGGTCGATCACTGGTGGCAGACCGAAACCGGCTGGGCGATCTGCGGCAACTTTCAGGGCCTCGATCCCATGCCGGTGAAGCTGGGTTCGACGTCGGTGCCGTCGCCC
>CALDNT010000171.1 GCA_937915145.1 uncultured Reyranella sp. | reverse complement strand
GAAGGTCATCACCGGGGGCAGCAAAGGCAAGGTGGGCGATGTGCTTCGCGTGCTTCCGAAGGAACAGCGCGTCGTCGTTTCCGGTGTGAACATGGTCAAGCGTCACACCAAGCCTACCCGGACCGAGTCCGGCGGAATTATCGAACGTGAGGCCACGATCCACGTCTCCAACGTGGCCTTGCTGGATCCCAAATCGGAAAAGCCGACCAAGGTCGGGTTCCGGTTCCTTGAAGACGGCCGTAAGGTGCGCTTTGCGCGTGCCTCCGGCGAGACCATAGACCGCTAGGAGAACGGGCCATGCCCGCGCGACTGCAAGAGCACTACAAGAGCACCGTCCGCGACGCGCTGACGAAGGAGTTCTCCTACAAGAACGCCTTTGAAGTGCCGAAGCTGGACAAGATCGTGATCAACATGGGCGTCGGCGAGGCGGTCAACGATCGCAAGGCCGTTGACGGCGCTGCGGCCGATTTGACGGCGATTACCGGCCAGAAGCCGGTCATTACCAAGTCGCGCCTGTCGATTGCGACCTTCAAACTGCGGGAAGGCATGGCGATCGGCGCCAAGGTCACGCTTCGGCGCGACCGGATGTACGAATTCGTCGATCGCCTGATCAACATCGCACTGCCGCGCGTCCGCGACTTCCGCGGGCTGAATGGCAAGTCGTTCGATGGCAATGGCAACTTCGCCATGGGCCTCAAGGAACAGATCGTCTTCCCCGAGATCGAATACGACAAGGTCGACCAGGTGCGCGGTATGGACATCATCATTTGCACGACGGCGAAGACGGACGCGGAAGCAAGAGCACTTCTCCGCGGTTTCGACTTCCCGTTCGCGAACTGAGGCCGGAGAACCAAATGGCCAAGACAAGCTCCGTTGAGAAGAATAACCGGCGCGCCAAGATGGCGAAGAAATTCGCCGCCAAGCGTGCCGCGTTGAAGGCGATGGCGGTCGACGACAAGCTGACACCGGAGGATCGCTTTGGCGCCCGGCTCAAGCTCGCCAAGCTGCCGCGCAATTCCTCGCCGACGCGCATTCGAAACCGCTGCGAGGTCACGGGTCGTCCGCGGGCGGTGTATCGCAAATTCAAGCTGTCGCGCATCGCGCTGCGCCAGCTCGCTTCGTCGGGCGCTCTGCCTGGCGTCGTGAAGTCGAGCTGGTAACGGGGGACTGTAGACCATGATGACAGATCCCGTCGGCGATTTGCTGACACGCATCCGCAACGGCCAGTCGGCGCGCCTAGACAGCGTGACCGCGCCTGCTTCGCGCCTGCGCTCGAACGTTCTCGATGTGCTTCAGCGCGAGGGATACATTCGCGGCTGGTTCGAGGAAGAACTGAGGCCTGGCGTGAAGGAGCTTCGCGTCGAGCTGAAGTATGACAACGGGCGTCCGGTCATCAAGGAGATCAAGCGAGTCTCGACCCCGGGCCGTCGCGTCTACTCGAAGATCCGGGAGCTGCCACGCCACTTCAACGGCCTTGGAATCTCGATCCTGTCCACACCGCGCGGTGTCATGTCCGATGCCGAGGCGCGTGCCGCCAATGTCGGTGGCGAAGTCATCTGCAAGGTATTCTGATCATGTCGCGCGTCGGCAAAAATCCGATTCCCATCCCTGCCGGAGTCACCATCGAGCTCAAAGGCCAGCATCTCAAGGCCAAGGGCAAGCGGGGCGAGCTTCAGCTCATGGTGCACGACGATGTGGTGATCGCCCGGGAGGGCGATGCGCTCACCTTCAAGCCGCGCACCGAGAGCCGCCGCGCCCGCATGCAGTGGGGCACGGCACGTAATCTTGCGAGCAATGTCGTTCGTGGGGTCTCGGACGGCTTCACCATCAATCTCGAGATCAACGGCGTCGGCTATCGTGCCCAGGCCGATGCCAAGACGCTGAAGCTGCAGCTTGGCTACAGCCACGACGTCGAGGTTCCGATCCCGGCCGGGATCCAGATCAAGGCAACCAAGCCGACCGAGGTCGAGATCACCGGCGCGGATCGTCAGAAAGTCGGCCAGATCGCCGCGGAAATCCGCAGTCTGCGCCCGCCGGAGCCCTATAAGGGCAAGGGTATCAAGTATGCCCACGAGAAGATCCGGCGCAAAGAAGGCAAGAAGAAGTAGAGGCGAGACCAACATGTCCGATCGCAACGCTCTATTCGCCCGCCGGCAGAGGCGCACGCGTTACGCACTGCGCCAGGCTTCTGGCGGCCGTCCGCGCCTCAGCGTATTCCGCTCCGGCAAGCACATCTATGCCCAGGTCATCGACGACCGGAAGGGCTTGACCCTGGCTGCCGCCTCGTCGCTCGACAAGGACGTCAAGGGCAAGCTCAAGACCGGTGCCGACAAGGGTGCCGCTGCCGAGGTCGGCAAGCTGATCGCCCAGCGCGCCGTCGCTGCCGGCGTCAAGGAAGTCGTCTTCGACCGCGGCGGCTACATTTTCCATGGCCGCGTCGCTGCGCTGGCCAATGCCGCCCGAGAGGGCGGCCTGTCGTTCTGATCGGGAGTTAGCACATGGCTCGTTCACCCGGCGGTTCCGGCCGTTCCCCGCGCGATCGCGATCGGGGCCGTGACCGCGACGAGGACAACGAACTGACCGACAAGTTGGTCACGATCAATCGCGTTGCGAAGGTGGTGAAGGGCGGTCGACGCTTCGCTTTTGCCGCCATCGTCGTCGTCGGCGACCAGCGCGGCCGGGTTGGCCACGGCGCCGGCAAGGCCCGCGAAGTACCCGAGGCGATCCGCAAGGCAACGGAGGCCGCCAAGCGCGCGCTGATCCGCGTGCCGTTGCGTGACGGCCGCACGCTGCACCATGACGTCAAGGGCCGGTTCGGCGCCGGCAAGGTGACGCTGCGGTCCGCTCCGGCCGGTACCGGCATCATTGCCGGCGGCCCGATGCGCGCCGTGTTCGAGACGCTCGGTCTCAAGGACATCGTCGCCAAGTCGGTCGGCACGTCCAATCCGCACAATATGATCAAGGCGACCTTCAAGGCGCTTGAGCAGCTCAACTCGCCGCGCATGGTCGCGACTCGCCGCGGCAAGAAGGTGGGCGACCTGCTCGGCCGTCGTGACGAGACCGCCGTCGAGGCGGCGTAAGGAACCGGACCATGGCCGAACGCAAGATGATCAAGATCACCCAGACGGGCAGCCACATCGGCCGCACCGAGGATCAGCGCGCCACGCTGGTCGGCCTGGGATTGAACAAACGCCATCGCAGCCGTGAACTCGTGGATACACCCGAGGTGCGCGGCATGATCAACAAGGTGCGCCATCTGCTGCGCATCGACGAGGAAGCGCGCTGAGTAGCCGGTTGGCTGGTGCAGTGCGGAGGAACGAACGATGAGACTTAACGAAATTGCCGACAACTCAGGTGCCCGCAAGGGGCGCATGCGCGTTGGCCGCGGCATCGGATCGGGCAAGGGCAAGACTGCCGGCCGCGGCGTCAAGGGCCAGAAGTCGCGAACCGGCGTCGCCATCAAGGGCTTCGAGGGCGGCCAGATGCCGCTCTACCGGCGCCTTCCCAAGCGCGGCTTCCGTCCGCCGCATCAGAAGACGTGGCAGGTCGTCAATCTCGGTACCCTGCAGAAGGCAATCGACGACAAGAAGCTCGATGCCGCGAAGTTGATCGACGCCGCCGCGATGTTGGCGGCGGGCCTGTTCAAGAATGCGTCAGACGGCGTACGCCTCCTTGGCAAAGGCGAACTGAAGGCCAAGATTGAAGTGAAGGTCGCGGGCGCCTCGGCGTCGGCGGTTGCGGCCGTCGAGAAAGCCGGCGGCAAGGTCGAACTGCCGCCCAAGCCGGAAGCCAAGGCGGCCTGACCCCGGCGGCGTCATTGTCGAGGGCGTCGCTTCCCTCTTGTGTCGATCACGCGTGAGGTTCCATGGCATCCGCCGCCGAGCAACTAGCATCCAACCTGAACTGGGGCGCAATCGGCAAAGCGGCCGAGCTGAAGAAGCGCCTGTGGTTCACCTTGGGTGCGCTCGTCGTCTTTCGCATGGGTGCCTACATTCCGGTGCCGGGCGTCGATCCCGCGGCACTTGCCGAGATTTTCAAGCAGAATGCCGGTGGCATAGCGGGCATGCTCGACGTGTTCTCGGGCGGCTCGATCGGGCGCATGTCGATCCTGGCGCTGTCGATCATGCCGTACATCTCAGCCTCCATCATCATGCAGATCCTGACGACGGTGGTGCCGTCGCTCGAGGCTCTGAAGAAGGAGGGCGAGGCCGGCCGCAAGAAAATCAACCAGTACACGCGCTATGGCACGGTGGTTCTGGCGGCGTTTCAGGCCTACGCCATCTCGGCCGGCCTGGAAAGCCAGGTCTCTTCCATGGGGCCTGTGGTGCCTGACCCGGGTGTATTTTTCCGGTTTGTGACCGTCATCACCCTGGTTGGTGGAACGCTCTTCCTGATGTGGCTGGGAGAGCAGATCACTGCCCGGGGCGTCGGTAACGGCATATCGCTGATCATCTTCGCCGGCATTGTGGCAGCGCTTCCCGGGGCCATGGTCCAGACCCTGGAACTTGGACGTACCGGCGCCCTGTCGGCACTATTCATCATTGCCCTCATCGTCGGCGTGATCGTGGTCGTGGCCGTCGTGGTGTTCGTCGAAACCTCGCAACGACGGATCGTGGTGCAGTATCCCAAGCGTCAGGTCGGTAATCGCATGTATGGCGGCGAGGCGTCCCATCTGCCGCTCAAGATCAACACCGCGGGCGTCATTCCGCCGATTTTCGCGTCGTCTCTGCTGCTCTTTCCGGCGACCATCGCATCGTTCCAAGGCAATACCGGTGACGGTGGCTGGGTGCAGTGGATGGCAACCTGGCTCGGCCACGGCCAGCCTCTCTATCTTCTGTCCTATGTCGGCCTGATTGTCTTTTTCTGCTTCTTTTACACCACGGTCGTCTTCAATCCCGCCGACACCGCCGACAATCTCAAGAAGAACGGCGGGTTCGTGCCGGGGATTCGGCCGGGCAAGAACACGGCTGAGTATCTGGAATACATCCTGACTCGCCTGACGGTGGTCGGTGCCATCTACCTTTCGGCAGTCTGCATTCTGCCGGAACTGCTGATTGCCCGTGGCGGCGTGCCTTTCTACTTCGGCGGAACCAGCCTGCTGATCGTGGTCTCGGTCACGCTCGATACGGTGACCCAGGTGCAGGCGCACCTGCTTGCCCATCAGTACGAGGGTCTCATCAAGAAGGCCCGGTTGCGTGGGAAGGGGCGATGAACATCATTCTTCTCGGACCCCCCGGCGCCGGCAAAGGCACCCAGGCGCAGCGGCTCCAGCAGGAGCGCGGCATGGTTCAGCTGTCGACGGGCGACATGTTACGCGCCGCCGTGGCGTCGGGCAGCGATCTCGGCAAGACCGCCAAGGCCATCATGGAACGCGGCGATCTGGTGCCAGACGAGCTGATGGTCGGACTGATCGAGGATCGCATCGCCCAGCCCGATTGCGCCAAGGGCTTCATTCTCGATGGCTTTCCGCGCACCCAGGCCCAGGCCGAGGCTCTCGACCGCATGCTGGCGGCCAGCGGCGCCAGGCTCGACCGGGTGGTCGAAATGGAGGTCGACGAGGCGGCACTGACCGGGCGCATCGTCGGCCGGTTCAGCTGCGCCAAATGCGGTGCGGGCTACCATGACAGTTTCAAGCGGCCCAAGGTCGAGGGCGTCTGCGACGTGTGCGGAAACAAGGAATTCACCCGGCGCAAGGACGACAACGCCGAGACGGTGAAGACCCGCATGGCCGCCTATCGGGCCCAGACCGAGCCTTTGTTGCCCTACTATGGCGCCCGGGGGGTGCTGCGGAAGGTTGACGGAATGGCGGCGATGGACGCGGTTTACCGTCAAATCTCCGCGGTTTTGGCGGGGGCTTGACAAGTTTAAGTTCCGTTGACTCGGGGGCGCAGGTACCTATAATCGCGCGCTTTTCCGGGGCCAGCGGAACGTTCGACGGGCGCGCGCAAGCGCGCCGTAAGTCTTTGAAGGAGTTGGAATTTTGGCTCGTATAGCCGGTGTGAACATTCCGACCGCCAAGCGGGTGGTGATCGGGTTGCAGTACATCCACGGGATCGGTGCGGCGAAAGCCAACGAGATCTGTGGAAAAGTCGGGATCGAAATGTCGCGCCGCGTCAATACGCTGAGCGACGACGAGGTCATCCGCATCCGCGAGACTATTGACCGCGACTACACGGTCGAAGGCGATCTGCGCCGCGAAGTGGCGATGAACATCAAGCGATTGATGGATCTCGCCTGCTATCGGGGATTGCGGCATCGCCGCGGCTTGCCGGTTCACGGGCAGCGCACGCATACCAATGCGCGCACCCGCAAGGGTCCGGCCAAGCCGATTGCCGGCAAGAAGAAGATTACGAAGTAAGTCGAGGGGAAATCGGATCATGGCCAAGCCAGCAGCTGCCGCAGGCGGCACTTCTGCCGCCGCGCGTCCCCGTCGCAAGGAACGCAAGAACATCATCGCCGGCGTCGCTCACGTGAACGCCTCGTTCAACAACACGATCGTCACCATCACCGACGCGCAGGGCAACACCATCGCCTGGTCGTCGTCGGGACAGCAGGGCTTCAAGGGATCGCGCAAGTCGACGCCGTTCGCGGCCCAGATGGCCGCCGAAGGCGCGGGTCGCAAGGCCATGGAACACGGCATGCGCACCTTGGAGATTCAGGTGCGCGGTCCCGGTTCGGGCCGCGAGTCCGCCCTGCGCGCGTTGCAGGCCGTCGGTCTCGCCGTCACGTCGATCCGCGACGTGACGCCAATCCCGCACAACGGCTGCCGCCCGCCGAAACGTCGTCGCGTATGAGCCGGCGGCGCGTCTGATTTGCCTACCGGGTGGCCGGCTCCCCTTGCGGGAGACGGGCCGTCCAGAGAACCGCGGGCATTTCCGCGGGTTCCAAAAGATGCAGTTGCGGGCTCCATGAGCTCGCAGAACACCGGTCTAGAGAGGTAGCCCCCGTGCTTCAGAAGAACTGGCAGGACCTGATCAAGCCGGAGAAGCTTGTTACAGAGGCCGGCGTCGAACCTGGTCGTACCGCGACCATCGTCGCCGAGCCGCTTGAGCGGGGCTTCGGGCTCACGCTCGGCAATGCGCTCCGCCGCGTGCTGCTGTCGTCGTTGCAGGGTGCGGCCGTCACGTCGATCAAGATCGACAACGTGCTGCACGAGTTCTCATCAATTCCCGGCGCACGTGAAGATGTGGTCGACATCGTGCTCAACATCAAGGCGATGGCAGTGAAGATGCAGGGCGACCGCCCGCAGCGCCTTTATCTGCGCGCTGTCGGCCCCGGCGAGGTCACCGCCGGCATGATCGAGCTTCCCGGCGACGTACAGATCATGGATCCCAAGCATCTGATCTGCACGCTCGACGACGGTGCGTCGATTTCGATGGAACTGATGGTCGCGACGGGCAAGGGCTACATCCCGGCCTCGGCCAACCGGCCGGAGGACGCTCCGATCGGCCTGATCCCGGTCGATTCGGTGTTCAGCCCGGTCAAGCGCGTCTCCTACAAGATCGAGAACAGCCGCGTTGGCCAGGTCACCGACTACGACAAGCTGTCGATGACGGTCGAGACCAACGGAACGACGCTGCCGGCCGACGCCGTGGCGCTCGCCGCGCGCATCCTTCAGGACCAGCTTCAGCTCTTCATCAACTTCGAGGAGCCGCGCGAGGTCCGCAAGGAAGAGCAGCAGGACGACTTCCCGTTCAACCGCAACCTCCTGCGCAAGGTCGACGAACTCGAACTCTCGGTCCGCTCGGCCAATTGCCTGAAGAACGACAACATCATCTATATCGGCGATCTGGTTCAGAAGACCGAGGCGGAGATGCTGCGCACGCCGAACTTCGGCCGCAAGTCGCTGAACGAGATCAAGGAAGTACTGGCCGGAATGGGTCTTCACCTGGGCATGGAAATCCCGGGTTGGCCGCCGGACAACATCGAAGAGATGGCAAAGCGGCTGGAAGAGCCGTACTAGGCCGGCTGGAAGGATAACAGGTCATGCGTCACGGCAATCGCGGTCGGAAATTCCACCGCACCTCCGAGCATCGCAAGGCGATGTTCATGAATCTCGCGGGTGCTCTCATCAAGCACGAGCAGATCACGACCACGCTGCACAAGGCGAAGGACTTGCGTCCGATCGTCGAGAAGCTGGTCACGCTCGGCAAGAAGGGCGATCTGCACGCGCGCCGTCAGGCGATCGGCTTCCTGCGCGATCCCTACGTCGCCGACAAGCTCTTCTCGACCCTCGGCCCGCGCTATTCCAAGCGTGCCGGCGGCTACCTGAGGGTGCTGAAGGCAGGGTTCCGTTTCGGTGACGCCGCCCCGATGGCGGTGATCGAGTTCGTCGAGCGCGACATCGCCGCGAAGGGCCAGGACAGCGGCCCATCGGCCGAGCCGGCTGAGCAGCAGGAAGCGGCGTAGTCGCTTCCTCGAAGGCCTTTGAAACGCCCGGCGGCACTGCCCCGGGCGTTTTTCTTTGCCTCAGGCTCCGAGCCCGTCCCAGGCGACAGGATAGTGGTTGAAACCGCGGAAGCGGGCGCGGCCACCGCGTTCGGGCGTGCCGTTGCCCCGCAGGCCGTCGAGCCGGCTCACCAGCCGCCCGAGGGCGATCGTGCCTTCCAGGCGCGCCAGAACGGCGCCCAGGCACATGTGTACGCCCGAACCGAAGGCGAAGTGCCGGTTGGGCTCGCGGCCGGCATCGAAGCGGTCGGGAGCGGCGAACTGCGCGGGGTCGCGATTCGCAGCACCGATGCCGATATGGAGGTAGGTGCCAGCCGCCAGCCGTTCGCCATCGATCTCGAGGTCGGCGGTCAGGCGTCGGTTGCCGAGCTGGTTGGAGCTCTCGAAGCGCAGGCCTTCCTCGATGCAGCTCTTGAGCAGCGAGGGGTCGCGCCGCACCCGCCGCAGCTCGTCGGGGAAGCGCAGCAGGGCGTCGACCGTATTGCCGATCAGGTTGGTCGTGGTTTCATGGCCAGCATTCAGGAGGAAGATGCAATTCTGCACCAGCTCATCGTGGCTGAGGCGTTCGCCGTCGATCTCGCCGTGGATCAGGGTGCCCAGAACGTCGCGATCGTCGGCCTGGCGCTGGCGCCGTGCGGCAATCAGGCCGTCGAGGTAGCTAGAGAACTCGCTCACGGCGGCATTGCCGGCTGCCAGCCGCTCGGGTCCGGTGACCGGCTCCAGCGCTCCCAGGATGGCCAGGGAATAGCGGCGAAAGGGCGCCCGCTCGCCGGGCGGCACGCCCAGCATGTCGCAGATCACCTCGACGGGCAGCCGAAAGGCAAAATCCTCGATCAAGTCCATGCTGCCGCGCGCGATGCTCCGGTCGATCAGGTCATCGACCACGGCCTCGATTCGCGGCTGCATGGCGGCCAACGCGCGGGGCGTGAAGGCGGCGGCCAGGAGCTTGCGCACCCGCGTGTGCAACGGCGGATCGTTGAACACCAGGCTGGTCGTATGATGCCGGTAGAGCGGCGTGTCGACACCGAACTTGGGGCCGAACTCGGCCTTCTTGTCGGAACTCATGCGCGAATCGCGATAGCAGACGGCGACGTCGGCGTAGCGGGAGACAAAGACGCTGCCGTCGGGCAGACGCTTCAGCGGCGCATGGCGGCGCAGCGCGTGGTAATAGGGGAACGGGTTTTCCAGGAAGGCGGGCTCCAGTGCCGCCAGATCGAAACGCTCCGCAAAAGCCCGGGCTTCGTCGGCGGGCAGTTCGATCAGGGCCGGACTCAGAACTGATCCTCCTTGAGCGCGAACACCGTTCGACCGGCAGCCTTGAGCGGTCCCAACTGGGCCAGTGCCGGCGGCAGCACGACTTCGGCGTAGAAGCGTGCCGTGACCAGTTTGGCCTCGAGGAAGGCTGGGTCGCCGTCGCGGCTCGCCAACCTGTTCTGGGCGATCAGCGCGCCACGGGCCAGCAGCCATCCGCCCAACGCCGTGCCGGCCAAGCGCAGGAATGGCACCGAACCGGCAAGCGCCGTCACCAGGTCCTGCTTGACCGACTGCGCCACCCATCTGGTGGCGTCGGCCAGCGCCTCCGCTGATGCCACGACGCCGTCGCGGATCGCCGCCAGATCGTCACCCGGTGCCGCCTCGAGTTCGCCGGCCAGCGCCTGCATCTCCGCCACCAGTGCCAGCATGGTCTCGCCGCCGTCCTTGGCGACCTTGCGGCCCACCAGGTCGCGCGCCTGGATGCCGTTGGTGCCCTCGTAGATCGGCAGGATGCGGGCATCGCGCAAATGCTGCGCCGCGCCCGTTTCCTCGATAAAGCCCATGCCGCCGTGGATCTGCACGCCGGTCGAGGCGATCTCGTTACCGAGATCGGTGAACCACGCCTTCACGATCGGGATCAGCAGGTCGACCCGGTCCTGCGTCTTGCGGGCGGTTTCCTTGTCCGGGTGCTTCAAGGCCCCGTCGATGCCGGCCGCGGTGTAGTAACCCAGCGCCCGCATGGCCTCGATCTGGGCGCGCATGGTCATCAGCATGCGGCGGACATCGGCATGGTGGACGATCGCCACCGACTCAGGCCTCGGGCTGCCGTCGTCCTTGGACTGCACACGCGTGCGCGCGAAAGTGGCGGCCTGCTGGTAGGCGCGTTCGGCGATCGCCAGACCCTGGATACCGACCGACAGACGGGCGTTGTTCATCATGGTGAACATGTACGACAGTCCGCGGCCCTCCTCGCCGACCAGATAGCCGACCGCACCGCCGTCGTCGCCGAACGACATCACGCAGGTCGGGCTGGCATGGATGCCCAGCTTGTGCTCCAGCGACACGCAATGCAGGTCGTTGCGCTTGCCAGGCTTGCCATCGGTGTCGACCAGGAACTTCGGCACGATGAACAGCGAGATGCCACGTACGCCGGCCGGCGCATCCGGCGTGCGAGCCAGCACCAGGTGCACGATGTTCTCGGCCATGTCGTGATCGCCGTAGGTGATGAATATCTTCTGGCCGGTGACGAGGTAATGGTCGCCATCCCGGACCGCCCGGCTCTTGAGCTGGCCAAGGTCGGAACCCGCCTGCGGTTCGGTCAGGTTCATGGTTCCCGTCCATTCGCCCGAGATCATCCTTGGCAGGTAAGTGGCCCGCTGCTCGGGCGAGCCGTGGTGGTGGATGGCGTCGATCGCACCCTGGTTCAGCAGCAGCACCAGGCCGAAGCCCATGTTGGCCGCCTGCCACATCTCCTGCACCGAGGTCGCGAGCAGCCACGGCATGCCCTGGCCGCCGAATTCCGGGTCGAAGGGCAACGAGTTCCAGCCGCCTGCGACGAATTCCTTGTAGATGCCGGCGAATCCCGGCGCCGTGCGGACGACGCCGTTCTCCAGCTTGGCGCCGATCTTGTCGCCGTCGCGGTTGAGCGGCGCCAGGCCGTTGCCGGCGAGCTTGGCGGCTTCCTCCAACACGGCGTCGACCGTGTCGTCGGTCGCGTGTTCGTAGCCTGGCAGGGTCGAAACACCCGCCAGACCGGCCACTTCGCGCAGCGCGAAACGAATGTCGGCGAGCGGGGCGCTGTAAGTCATGTGTTTTCCTCCAAACCGCAATATGCCGCGCCCCGTCGCTTTTGGCGACCGGCTCAGGTACCTTGACGGCAACATGACCGACCCCGCTCAGCCCACCACCGTCCTGCTCTCCATCGATGGCCCCCGGGCCACCATCACGCTCAACGACCCTGCCAAGCACAACCGGCTCGATCCGGCCGGTCTGCGGGCGTTGCGGGCGGCAATCGAGAAGGCCGATGCCGACCCCGCGGTGCGCGTGACGGTGATCACGGGGGCGGGCGAGAAAACCTTCTGTTCGGGCTACGACCTCGGTTCGATCTCGGCCAGCGAGCGCCGCTCGCAGTCGGCCGATGACGACAGCTTCGAAAAAGTCATGGATCGCCTCGAGGCGATGCGCATGCCGACGCTCTGTGCGCTGAATGGCGGTGTCTACGGCGGGGCGACCGACCTTGCGCTTGCCTGCGATTTCCGCCTCGGCGTCAGGGGCATGAAGTTCTTCATGCCGGCGGCCCGCTTCGGCCTGCACTACTATCCGGGTGGGCTGCGCCGCTATACCCAGAAGGTGAGCCCGAGCTTCGCCAAGCGCGCCTTTCTCCTGTCGGAGGATTTCGCCGATACGGAATTGCTCGCCGTCGGTTATCTCGATTGGCTGGTCGATCGTGCCGAATTCAGGGACAAGGTCGAGGAGAAGGCCGCGAAGCTGGCCTCTCTGGCACCGCTCTCCATGGTGGGCATGAAGCGTGCGATCGAACAATTCGCCCAGGCCGCGCCGGACCTGCCATCAATTCGCAATGGCGCCCAGGCCTGTGCTGTCTCGGATGATCTTCAGGAAGGCCTGGCGGCGCTCCGTGAAAGACGCGCTCCGACCTTCAAGGGGCGGTGATATGCGCGCGGGCCGGTTGACGCTCGCCCCGGTACGATTCAGTTAGACTGAGTTCGCCCATGCAACGCCGCCTTGCCGCCATCGTTCATGCCGACCTCGCCGGATTCACCCGGATGATGGAGGGCGCTGAAACCCGCACCTTCCGCCATCTCAAGTCCGCCCAGATCGAGGTCTGGCGGCCGGCGATCGAGGCGTCCCAGGGCCGACTGGTCGGAACGGCGGGCGACGCCATGCTGGCCGAGTTCGGCTCGGCGGTGACCGCCGTCGGGGCTGCCATCGATATCCAGGAACGCATGGCACGTTTCAACGATGCCCTCAGCCTGGATCAGCGCATGATGTTTCGTATCGGCGTCCACCTCGGCGAGGTCATCATCGACGAAGAGGACCAGAACATTTTCGGCGATGGCGTCAATCTCGCTGCCCGGATCCAGGCGCTGGCCGAGCCTGGCGGCATCGCTGTGTCGCGCGCCGTGCGTGACCTGGTCGAACTCAAGGTCGAGTATGCATTCGCCGACGGTGGCGAACAGCAGATGAAGAACGTTAGCCGTGCCGTGCAGATATTCCACGTGCGGCCCGCCCGGCAGCCGACGCTCGGGACTACGACCCGAATGGTGCCGCAGATCACGCTCCGTTTTGAAGGTCCCGACTCGGCTGGCCGCAAGCACGCGTTCGACGTCGCCCTCGACAAGTTGATAACCCAGCCGCAGGGCATGGTGATCGGCCGCTCCGCCGACCAAAGCGAGCTGGTGGTGGCACACGCCACGGTGTCGCGCCGCCACGCGCGTCTCAGCCTTTCCGGCGAGGCCCTGCAGGTCGAGGATCTCGGCTCGACCAATGGGACGGCGGTAAATGGCGCGGCACTTGGCAGCGGCACGCCGGTGACGCTTCACGCCGGCAACAAGCTCCGCATCGGTGACGTCGAACTGCTGGTGCGGCAGATCTAGGGGCAGGCGCTGGGCATGAACGATCCCGTAACCCCGCCGTCGGGCGCAACACCCGAGATCGACTATGTCGCGCTCCGGGCCGGGCAGACGATCGGCCGCTACGAGATCGTCTCGGTCCTTGGCCAGGGCGGGTTCGGCATCACCTATCGTGCGCGCGACATTCAGCTCGGGCGCGAAGTCGCGATCAAGGAGTACCTGCCGTCGGCGCTGGCCGTACGCCAGGACGGTGTCACCGTGCTGCCGCGCGCCACCAGGATGGCCGACGATTTCAGTTGGGGACGCGATCGCTTCGTCACCGAGGGTCGTACGTTGGCGACATTGCATCGCGTGCCGGCGATCGTGCATGTATTCGACTTCCTCGAGGCCAACGGCACCGCCTACATCGTCATGGAGCTGCTGAGCGGCGAGACGCTGGAGGACCGGATCAAACGCGACGGCCCGCTCAAGCCCGCCGAGGTCGACCGCATCCTGTGGCCGCTGCTCGATGGGTTGGAGCAGGTCCATGGTGCGGGCTTTCTCCATCGTGACATCAAGCCGGCCAACATCCTGCTCAATGCCGCCGGCGACCCGACGCTGATCGATTTCGGTGCGGCGCGCGAGGCGATGGTCGGGCGGACGTCGGCGATGACGGCGATTTTCACCCCGGGCTATGCCGCGGCCGAGCAGATGACGTCGGCCAAGCAGGGGCCATGGACCGACATTTATGGTCTCGCCGCGACCCTCTACCACGCCATCGCCGGCAAGACGCCGCCCAGCGCTTTCGACCGCATGCTCGATGACGGCTACGAGCCGCTTGCCCGGCTGATGCCCAAGGGCTTTTCGCCGGGCCTTCTGGCTGGCATCGATGCCGGACTGGCAGTCGCTGCCCGGGATCGGCCGCAGTCGATCGCCGGTTGGCGACCCATTCTCGGGATGACCTCGGCTCCGGCAGCGGATGGCACCGTCGTCATGGCCAAGGCGTCGCCTTCCGTTGCCGGTCGTCAATCCGTGCTCACACCCACGATGGACGCGGCGCCCGCCGGCCAAAAGGCAAAGTCTCGCGTCGGGCTCTGGGTCGCCGTGGCTGTCCTGCTGCTCGCCGGCCTCGGCGGCGGCGGATATTACGCGACCGCCTTGCGCGGGCCCGATCCGGAAGTTGTGAAGGCGAAGGCTGCGGCGGACGCCGCCGAAGCAGCCAAGCGCAAGGCGGAGGAGGAAGCCGAGGCACTGCGCGCGGAGAAGGCCGCGGAGGAAGCCAAACGCCGGACCGCCGAGGAGGCGCGACAGAAGGAGGCGCAGGAGGCAGCGATCCGTCGCCAAGCCGCTGAAGCGGAACGGCAGCGGATTGAGGCCGAGCAGGCCGGGCAGGCCGAGAAAAAACGGCTCGAAGACGAGGGGAAGGCGAGGGTGGAAGCCGAAGCGGCGGCAAAGCGCAAGGCCGAGGAGGACGCTCGCAAGGCGGCCGAACGGGTCACTGGACAGTTCGATCATTTCGGCAAGACGCTGATGTTGCTGACCCTGCGCGACAATCCCAATGAGATTCGCCTGCAGGGGATCGATGTCGTGGATGAGCCTGGCTTGCGTCAGGCCGGGGTCAACGCCCTGGCGGCCAAGCCGCGCAACTTGCATTGCCGTCAAACCGACCGCCTGACCGATGGCACGCCGCTCTATCGCTGCCTGGTGACCAAGCTCGATGCCCAGGAACCACTCGCCGATATTCCGGATTCGGACCGTGTCGACCTGGCTCTGGCGCTGGTCCGGGGTGGTTTGGTGCTGGCTTCCTGCGATGCCCCGCGTGCCTATGCCGACGTCGAGGACGAAGCCCGTGGCAAAAAGGTGAATTTGTGGTCTATGATCAAGGTCGCTGAATACAGTCGGAGATGTGCGCGATGAATGCTGTGGTTGCCATGTCGACATTTCGCGCGGCCATGCGCCCGCGGTTCCTCGTTAAATTGATCGGCGTCGTGGCGGCGCTGGGTCTCGTCACAAGCTGCACCACCAACGAAAGTGGCGGACCGTCGAACCAGG
>CALDNT010000170.1 GCA_937915145.1 uncultured Reyranella sp. | reverse complement strand
CCATAGGCGTCATAGCGCCCGCTCTCGCGCCACAGGTCCGCCGACTGGATGGTCGGCATCAGAACTTCCTGGGCACCCGCGGCGTCCTGCTCTTCACGCACGATCCGCTCGATGTTCTTCAGGACGCGAAAGCCGAGCGGCAGCCAGGCGTAAATGCCGGCGCTGGTCTGGCGAACGAGGCCGGCACGCAGCATCAGGCGGTGCGATACGATCTGCGCCTCGGCAGGATTTTCCTTCAAGGTCGGCAGAAAATATTGGCTCATCCGCATGCTAAATCGGTCCTCGTCGGGTCGTCCGGGGTGGCGGCGGACTGTAGGGAACGGTCCTTCCAAAGGCAAACCTGTCCAGTGCTGGCTGGCTTTGCACAGGGCAATGGCCGCACACTCCACGCGACAATCGGGGGAGACGACAATGCTTGAGCGAATCTTCAAGCTGAGCGCGAACAAGACCAATATCCGGACCGAAATCGTCGCGGGCATCACAACTTTCTTGACGATGGCCTATATCATCTTCGTCAATCCGGCGATTCTGAGCGCCGCCAAGATGCCATTCGGCCCGGTATTCGTGGCAACCTGTGTCGCAGCGGCTGTCGGCTGCCTGCTCATGGCATTCCTCGCCAACTACCCGATCGCACTCGCCCCCGGCATGGGACTTAATGCCTACTTCGCCTTCGGGGTCGTCGGCGGCATGGGCTATAGCTGGCAGATCGCCTTGGGCTGCGTATTCATTTCAGGCGTCATCTTCTTCATCATCAGTGTCCTGCCGATCCGCGAGTGGCTGGTCAATGCCATCCCGAAATCGCTCAAGATGGCGATCGCCGCCGGCATCGGCCTGTTCCTGGCGCTGATCGCCCTGAAGAACGCCGGCGTTGTCGTTGCCCATCCCGAAACCCTGGTCACGCACGGCAAGATCATAAGCTGGCCTGTCCTGATGGCATGCCTTGGGTTTGCGGTGATCGTCGCCCTCGAATATCGCCAGGTCATGGGCGGAGTTATTGTCGGTATCCTGGTCGTCACGGTGATCTCGATCCTTGCCGGCCACCAGAAATTCGAAGGCATCTTCGCCATGCCGCCGTCGATCGCGCCTGTGTTCCTGCAGATGGACCTCGCTGGCGCCCTCCAGGTCGGACTGGTGACAGTGGTGTTCGCCTTTCTGTTCGTCGACCTGTTCGACAACACCGGCACCCTGATTGCGCTGGCCCATCGCGGCGGCTTCATGCGCCCGGATGGCACCGTGCCGCGCCTGCGCGGTGCCCTGATCGCTGACAGCGGCGCGGCAATGCTCGGTGCCGCCATCGGCACCTCGACCACGACCAGCTATATCGAAAGCGCATCGGGCATCAATGCGGGCGGCCGGACCGGGCTGACCGCTGCGACAGTCGGCTTGCTGTTCCTGCTGGCTCTGTTTGTCGCGCCGCTTGCCAGTTCGATACCGGCTTATGCCACGGCGCCGGCGCTGCTCTACGTCGCCTGCCTGCTGACACGCAGCCTCACGGAGATCCTGTGGGATGACATCACCGAGGCAGCACCTGCAGTCATCACTGCACTCACCATGCCGTTCACCTTCTCGATTGCCGAGGGTATCGCCTTCGGCTTCATTGCGTACACCGGCATCAAGATCGTTGCGGGCCGATACGCCGACGTCCATCCTGCCGTCGCCATTCTCGCTGTCCTGTTCGTGATCAAGTACGTGGTCATCGGATGATCAACAATTGAGTAAGGAAATTTGTTTGATGTCGAACGACACCGCACCCTAACAATTGTTCGATGGGACCCTGAAGATCGAAAGAAAAGGTCTTGGCAAGGTCGGGAGCGCGCGCTAGAAAGCCTACCTCTTGGGCGCTGCCTGAGTTTAGGGAGGAGAGCGGCAAAAGCCGTCGAACGACGAGTTTCGGGGTAGAAGAACGGCGGGCCATGTGCCCGCCGTTTCCTTTTTATTTCAGATAGTTAGAGATGATTTCTAAGATATTAGTTTAATTGACATCGACCAGTTTGCGAAAACTGAAGATGTCAGCGCGATGTAACCCATAAAATCCCAGCCAAAGCACCGCCGCGACAACCGTGGTGATGATTGCCTTACGCCGCAATTCGGGGCGCTCCGGAGCACCGTGGTCCTCGCCCGGTCCGGGTTTATCGACACGCCGGACACCCAGCGGCAGAACGCCAAACAGCACGATCCACCAAATCACGACGTAGACCATCACGCCGGTGGCCCAGTTCACGATGTTGTTCCTCCTCAGACCTGTTCGAGTTCGATCAACGTGCCTGCGAAATCCTTGGGATGCAGGAATAGCACCGGCTTATCATGGGCGCCGATTTTGGGTTCACCGTCGCCCAGCACCCGCGCACCCTGGGATTTCAGCTTGTCGCGGGCGGCATAGATATCCTCGACTTCGTAGCAGACATGGTGGACACCGCCGTCGGCGTTGCGGGAAAGGAAGTTCGCGATAGGCGACTTCTCGCCGAGTGGATGCAGGAGCTCGATCTTGGCGTTGGGCAGTTCGACAAACACCACGGTCACGCCATGCGCCGGCTGCGCCTTCGGCGCGCTCACCTTGGCGCCCATGACCGTACGATACAGTTCCGAGGCCTTGGCCAGATCCGGCACAGCGATGGCGATGTGGTTCAGGCGTCCGATCATCAGGTTC
The DNA here is from genome assembly GCA_937915145.1 of uncultured Reyranella sp. Taxonomy (GTDB): domain Bacteria; phylum Pseudomonadota; class Alphaproteobacteria; order Reyranellales; family Reyranellaceae; genus Reyranella. The sequence goes on along the minus strand of CALDNT010000170.1, from coordinate 8,157 downwards.
TCCAGATAGTCTTCCGGCCTAGATGCGGACGATATGAACGTCCGTCAACGGCTTCTTGCCAAGGTGCGTGCGCACGACGCGCCGGACAGCCTGCCGGGCCGCCTCCCCGATCCGTCCGTCATCGCGCCGCTCTGAGGCGCTGAGATCGGCCAGCATTTCCCGCAGGCCCACGACAATGGCATCGACAAGCGCACCATCCCCATCTTCGATGCCTCGCAGCGAGACCTTGGGGGCCGCCACCGCCTGGCCTCGCCCGTCGATCACCAGGGTCGCCGCCGCTGCACCATTCCACAAGAGCTTGCGGCGCTCCCGCAGCGAGGCACCGTCGAGCGGCACCAGAGCGTCGCCATCGCGGGCAAGCCGGCCCACCGGCACATGGCCGACGATTTCAGCCGGCCCTGGGGCCAGCCGGACCAAGGTGCCGTTCGGCGCCACAATGGCCTCCGGCACCTGACAGGTCTGGGCCAGAGCAGCATGCTCAACCATATGCCGGATCTCGCCGTGGACCGGCAGGGCGATCCGGGGCCGCACCCACTGGTAGACGCGCACGAGCTCGTCTCGCGCGGGATGGCCGGAAACATGGATGCCGGCGTCGCGATCGGTGATGACCTCGACGCCGCTCGCCATCAGAGCGTTCTGCAGACGCCCGACCGAGCGCTCGTTGCCGGGAATGACCCGCGAGGAGAAGATCGCGGTATCACCCTCCTCCAGTATGAGATCGCGGTGCTCATCATTGGCGATCTTGGCCATGGAAGCGCGTGGCTCCCCCTGGCTGCCAGTACATATGAACAGCACCTTGTCCTTGGGCAGATAGGCCCCATCCTGCGGGCTGACGCACTCGGGAAAATCCAGCATATAACCACAATCCTGCGCCGCCTCGATCATGCGCAGCAGCGCCGGTCCGGACAGGACCGGATGGCGCCCCACAGCGACCGCCGCCAGCGCGATGCTCTCCACGCGTGCAAGGTTGGAAGCAAAGCACGTGACGGCGACACGCCCCGTCCGGCCCTTCAGAAGTTCCCTGAGATTGGCCCGCACCATGGCTTCGGACCCAGCTTCGCCCTCGACGAAGACGTTGGTGCTATCGCACACCATGGCCAGCACGCCCTCGTCGCCGATGCGCTTCAGCAGCGCCTCGTCGGTCAGTTCACCGAGCAGCGGCTCGGGATCGATCTTCCAGTCTCCAGTGTGGAACACCGTGCCGAACTTGGTTCGAATGGCCAGCCCGTTCGGCTCGAGGATCGAGTGCGTCATGGTGACCATCTCGAGATCGAACGGACCGAGGCGGAATTTGCCACGCAGCGGTATCTCGGTGATCCGGACCGCATCGACCAGGCCAGCCTGCGTGAGCTTGCGCCGCAGAACCGACGCTGCAAACGGAGTGGCATAGACTGGTGCCTTCAGGCGCGGCCATAGATCAGCCACCGCGCCAAGGTGATCCTCGTGTGCGTGCGTGAGCACGATGCCGACCAGATCCTTGCGCCGCTCCTCGATGAAGCTGGGATCAGGCATTATGACTTCGACTCCCGGCATACTATCGTCACCGAAGGCGATGCCGAGATCGAGCATCAGCCATTTGCCGGCATGGCCATACAGATTGAGGTTCATGCCGATCTCGCCGGCACCGCCCAAGGCAAGAAACAGCAGTTCATCGTCCGACGGGATGGTCATTTACTGTTGCGGCGCCAAATTTCCAGCAGGCCGAGCGACATCAAGTCAGGCTCGATGGCATCAAACAGCCCGATCTCGTCCTTGAACACCGCGGCGAGCCCACCAGTCGCAATTACCTTCATGGGTTCGCCGTATTCGTTCCGGATACGCCGGATCAGGCTTTCGATCAGTCCGACATAACCCCAGAAGATGCCGGACTGCATATTCGCGACCGTACTCTTGCCGATGACTTTTGCCGGTTTCTCGACTCGGATACGCGGTAGCCGGGCCGTCATCAGGTAGAAGGCTTCGATTGTGAGCTCGACTCCGGGAGCAAATACACCTCCGATGAAGTTACCGTCCTTGTCGGCAAGGTCGAACGTGGTGGCGCTGCCGAAGTCTATGGTAATCAATGGACCACCATATTTCTTGTAGCCCGCGATCACTCCCACCAGTCGGTCGGCACCAGCCTCCTGCGGACGGTCGATCAGCACCTTGATGCCCAGTTCGCAGCCTGGCTCACCGACGATCAGCAGCTTGGTCTTGAAGTAAGTCTCGCAGAGACGGCGGATGTGGAGATTCACCTGTGGCACGACACTGGCCAGGATCGCTCCCTTGATCGACTGTAAGTCGAAGCCCTGCAAATGCATGAGCTGTGTCAGCCAGGCGGCGTACTCGTCGGATGTGCGTTTGGCTTCGGTACGCAAACGAAACTGCGACACGATCCTGTCGCCGTCGAACACGGCGAATTTCGAATTAGTGTTGCCGACATCAATAGCGAGCAGCATCCTCCGATCTCCTCAGGCCGCACGGCCCAGCAACTCACCCGATACGATTTTGCGCCGGCCTGCCACGGTATCCAGCAGCAAGGCGCCCTCACCGTCCAGTCCGGCAAATCGGCCACGTACCAGCTCCTCCCCCAACCTGACGTCGACATCGGCTCCAAGTGGCCCGGCTTTGGCCAGCCATGCCTCCCGCACCGATGCAAAACCGTCACGGCGCCATTCGGAAAGACGCCGGGCCAGGGCTTGGGTAAGCGACTCGAGCGCAGCGACCACCGAGCCGCCAAGTGCTGCACCGGGATAACGCATCTCGGGCAATTGCGGGGCAAACCCCACATTGACGCCGATCCCGGCAATCACATGCTCGACGAGACCGCCTTGACCGATCGAACTCTCAAGCAGAATTCCCGCGATCTTGCCGCCATCGACCATGACATCATTCGGCCACTTCACCCTGATCTCTCGTCCTCCAGGGACGATGTCGGCGACCGCCAAGGCGGCGACAAAGCCCAGCTCAGTGGCGCGTGCCGCGGCGCAGCTCGGCCTCAGGATGGTCGAGCTGTAGAGATTGCCGGCCGGCGAGGCCCAATGTCGGCCGCGCCGACCACGCCCGCCGGTCTGCTCACGCGCCCACACGATTGTGCCTTCAGCCGCGCCCGCGTCGGCAAGTCGTGCCGCCTCGTCGTTGGTGCTGCCGACGCTGTCCAGGGCGACCAGCGTCCACCCGTCCGGCAGGACGGGTGCAAGGCTCACGGGAACAGGCCTTTCGCTGCCGCAGCCGCGATCAGGCTGAGCGGCTGGGGCACCAGCGAGAACACCGTAACCAGGAGCGCCGCAACGAGTGCAACGGCGCGATGGATGCCGAACGGCGCGCGATCGAGCGGCGCCTCTGTAGCCTCATCGAAGTACATCACTTTGACGATGCGCAGATAGTAGTATGATGCCACGACGGAGGCCAACACGCCCAACACCGCAGGCACGAAGAGTTGCGCCTCGACCGCCGCGATGAAGATGTAGAGTTTTCCCCAGAAGCCGGCGAGCGGCGGGATACCCGCCAATGAGAACATGAAGAGCAGCATGGCGAGAGCCATCATTGGCTGACTCTTGGCCAGCCCGGCCAGATCGGAAACGCTCTCGACCATGACGCCCCGACGTCTCATCATCAAAATCGTGGCAAACACACCCAGGGTCATGACGAGGTAGATCGCCAGATAGAAGACGATCGCCTGGATACCTTTCTCGCTGCCACTGGCCAATCCCAGAAGCACGTAGCCGACATTTCCGATCGACGAATACGCCATCAGGCGTTTGATATTCTGCTGGCGGAGGGCGGCAAACGCCCCGAGCGCCATCGACAGAACCGCGGCCACAATGATGATCTGCTGCCATTGCAGGAACAGCGGCTTGAATGGTCCCATCAGAACGGAGACGAGCAGCGAAACGGCGGCGATCTTGGGCGCCACCGCAAACAGCGCCGTCACAGGTGTTGGCGCTCCTTCATAAACGTCAGGCGTCCACATATGGAATGGCACCGCGGAAACCTTGAAGGCAAGGCCTGCAACCACGAACACCAGCCCTACGACAACGCCGAACTCGGCCGCTCGGCCGTCGAGCAATGCCCGTGAGATCTGGACGAACGCGGTTCCGCCGCAAAAGCCGTAGATCAGTGACGCGCCAAACAACAACATCCCCGACGCCACCGAACCCAGGACGAAGTACTTCACACCCGCCTCGGTCGAGCGGAGATTGTCGCGCTGAAAAGCCGCGATCACGTAAAGTGCCAGTGATTGCAGTTCGAGGCCGACATAAAGCGCCATCAGATCGTTGGCCGAGATCATCAGCATCATGCCGAGGGTCGCCAGTGCCACGAGCAGTGGATATTCGAAGCGCCATGCCTTGGCCTGCTCGAAATAGGCGCGAGACATAAGAACCGCGACCGACGCGCCGATCAGCACCAGGGCCTTCATCGTCGCCGTGAGGCGGTCGACGAGGAAGAGCGAGGCGAAAGCCGTGCCTTCCTGGTAGGGCGCAAACAACAGCGCCGCCGTTACCAGCAGAACGGCCGATGTCGCAGCAGACACGAACGGCGTCGCCACCTCGCCCCGGACGACGCCGTAGACCAACAACAAGAGGGTCGCGGCGGCGAGAAAAATCTCAGGCCGCGCCAGCGTCCAGGATTCCAGACCGAGCGTCATATTCACCACTCCCGGCCGCTCACGGCGCCAACGCCGCGGTATGGGCGAGCTTGAGAGCCGCCTGATAGTCACCGATCAGCTTGTCGACGGCAGGCGCCATCGGATCGAGGAAGGAACTGGGGTAAACGCCCATCCACAGCGTGATCAAAATCAGCGGCAGGAAAATGGCGATCTCACGCCGGTTCATGTCGAGAATACCCTTCAGCGAGTCCTTGGTGAGTTCACCGAAAATGATCTTGCGGTAGAGCCACAGCGCATAAGCAGCGCCCAGAATGATGCCCGTCGTCGCCAGAAACGCCACCCAGGTGTTGGCCTTGAAAGTACCGATCAGAACCAGGAATTCACCCACGAACCCCGACAATCCCGGCAAGCCGACGCTCGCCAGCGTGAAGAACAGGAATGTAAAGGCGTACCGCGGCATACGATGCACCAACCCGCCGTAAGCCGCGATCTCGCGGGTGTGCATGCGATCGTAGACGACGCCGACGCAAAGGAAGAGCGCAGCCGAAACGACGCCATGGCTCAGCATCAGAAAGAGCGAACCCTGGACGGCCTGCATGTTCATCACGAAGGCGCCGATCGTCACGAAACCCATATGGGCGATCGACGAATAGGCAATCAGCTTCTTCATGTCCTCCTGGACCAGCGCAACCAGCGAGGTGTAGATGATGGCCACGATGCTAAGGCCGAAGATGAGCGGCGCGAAGTACTGCGATGCCTCCGGCAAAAGTGGAATCGAAAACCGCAGGAAGCCGTATCCCCCCATCTTCAGCAATACACCGGCCAGGATCACCGAACCGGCGGTCGGCGCTTCGACGTGGGCGTCAGGCAACCATGTATGGACCGGCCACATCGGAACCTTGACCGCGAACGAGGCGAAGAAGGCGAGCCACAGCCAGCACTGCCAAGTGAAAGGCAGGCTGAGTTTCTCCATCACCGTCGGCAGGTCCGTCGTGCCGACCTGCCAGTAGATGGCGATGATCGCCAGCAGCATCAGCACCGAGCCGAGCAGCGTGTAGAGGAAGAATTTGAAGGCGGCATAAACCCGCCGCTTGCCGCCCCACACACCGATGATGAGGAACATCGGGATCAGGACGCCCTCGAAGAAAATGTAGAACAGTGCCAGATCGAGCGCGCAGAACATGCCGACCATGAAGGTCTCGAGCACCAGGAACGCGACCATGTACTCCTTGACGCGGGTCTGAACCGATTCCCAGCTTGCAAGGATGCAGATCGGCGTTAGGAGCGTCGACAGCAGCACAAAGAACAGCGAGATGCCGTCGATGCCCATGTGGTAACCGATGCCAAGCGCCGGGACCCAGTCGAGTTTCTCCTCAAACTGGAAATCCGCCTTTGCAACATCGAACTTCAGCCACAGGATCAATGAGATCAGAAACGTCGCCAGAGACGTAAGTAGAGCGGCGCTGCGGCAATTGCGGTCAACCGCCTCTTTGGGGCCGTTTACGACCAGGCAAAAGAAGGCGCCTGCCAGTGGCAGGAACGTGACGAGGGAAAGGATTGGCCAGCTCGACATCCTCCTACCCCGCCGCCAGCATGAAGTAGGTAATGAGGCCGGCCACACCAACCAGCATCGCGAACGCATAGTGATAGAGATAGCCGCTCTGGAAGCGGCTCAGGACGCCCGCCATGTCTTGTGCCCGTGCCGCGATATTGTCGGCGCCAAGCCCATCGATCACCGCGCCATCGCCCTTCTTCCAAAGCACGCGCCCGAGCGCGAGAGCGGGGCGAACGAAGAGTGCGTCGTAGATCTCGTCGAAATACCACTTGTTGAAGAACAGCGCATACAACGCCGGGAAGCGCGCAACGGTAAGCGCCGGAAGCCGTGGCCGGGCAATGTAGTAGGTGTAGCTGAGGGCGATGCCGGCCAGCGCGAATATCAACGGCATCAGTTTCACCCACACCGGCACTTCGTGTGCATGATGCAGGACCTCCTCGGTTGCTTTCACCGCAATCGACTGTCCCCAGAAGTTCATCCAGTCGTGGCCCACAAACCAGCCGTAGGCGACGAGACCCGACAACGCGGCGCCCGCCCCCAGCACGTACAACGGCACCAGCATGACGGACGGCGACTCGTGGGCGTGCTCCCAGGTGTGATGATCGCCACGGTACTTGCCGTAGAACGTCATGAACATCAGCCGCGTCGAGTAAAACGCCGTCAGGAACGCTGCAACCGTTCCCATCCAGAAAGCGATGAAGCCAACCAAAGAGTGCGTCCCGAATGCCGATTCGAGCATGATGTCTTTGGAGTAGAAGCCAGCGAATCCCAGGCCGTTGCCTAGAATAAACGGAACGCCGATGCCTGACAGCGCCAGAGTGCCGATCCACATCAGCACGAATGTTTGCGGTGCCTTCTCTCTTACCCCGCCCATCTTTCGCATGTCCTGCTCATGGTGCAGGCAGGTGATGACCGAACCGGACCCCAGGAACAGCAGCGACTTGAAGAAGGCATGGGTCATCAGGTGGAACATCGCTGCCGAATAGGCGCCGACGCCACAGGCGAAAAACATGTACCCGAGCTGGCTGCAGGTCGAATATGCGACGACCCGCTTGATGTCGAATTGGGTAAGCCCAATCGTGGCGGCAAAGAAGGCCGTTGCTGCGCCGACTAACGTCACGACCTGCGATGCGACGGGCGCCAGCTCGAAGAGCGGTGACAGGCGGGCAACCATGAAGACGCCGGCCGTGACCATCGTGGCCGCATGGATCAGCGCGGAGACCGGCGTCGGTCCCTCCATAGCATCCGGCAGCCAGGTGTGAAGCCCGATCTGCGCCGACTTGCCCATGGCGCCGACAAACAGCAGCAGGCAGGCTGTCTCGAGAGCCGGCAGATCCATGCCAAGGAAGTAAATGCGCATCTGCGCCATGTCCGGCGCCTTGGCGAATATATCGGCGAAATTGACCGCGCCACTCAGCATCCATACGGCGAAAATGCCGAGAGCGAACCCGAAGTCGCCAACCCGGTTCACGATGAACGCCTTCATGGCCGCGGCGTTGGCCGAGGGCTTGTCGTACCAGAAACCGATCAGCAAATACGACGCCAGCCCCACGCCTTCCCAGCCGAAGAAGAGCTGCACCAGATTGTCCGACGTCACCAGCATCAGCATGAAGAAGGTGAACAGGCTGAGGTAGGCCATGAAGCGCGGGATGCTGGTATCGTCGGCCATGTAGCCGATCGAATAGACATGCACCATCGACGACACGACGGTAACCACGATGAACATGACCGCCGTCAACGTGTCGATGCGGAGCGACCAATCGACGTTAAGCGTTCCTGAGTCCATCCAGGTGAACAGTTTCACCACGATCAGCTTGCCGTTTTCCGGACCGAAGCCGATGCGAACGAACACGAAAATCGATAGCGCCGCCGCGACCAGCAGCGCCGCACAGGTCACGATCTGCGCCGGACGAGCGCCGATCACGCGGCAAAAAAGGCCGGCTATCACCGCGGCAAGCAGCGGCAGGAAGACGATGAGCTTGACGGCAAGATCCATGGTGAATGCGCGCCCCTA
>CALDNT010000169.1 GCA_937915145.1 uncultured Reyranella sp. | reverse complement strand
CAGCATGGCGTCGCGATTGGCAGCAAAGCCGGGGAAAGGGCCCATGAGGCCAGCCATTTCGGCCGACGTCGCGTAGGCAGCGCCGGTCATCACAGCGGTCACCGCCCCGGCGATGGCGCGGCCCCGCGGGCTGTCGTAACCGAGGCCGGACGCCATCAGCAGGGCGCCAAGGTTGGCGTAGCCAAGGCCCAGCGTGCGATATTGGTAGGAGAGTTCGGCGATGGTGCGCGAAGGGTACTGCGCCATCATCACGGAAATCTCGAGCACGACGGTCCATAGCCGGGACGCGTGTTCCAGCGCCTCGACGTCGAGCGAACCGTCGGCCCGGCGGAACCGCATCAGGTTCAATGACGCCAGATTGCATGCCGTGTCGTCAAGGAACATGTACTCCGAGCAGGGATTGGACGCGTTGATCCGCCCCGACGCGGGGCAAGTGTGCCAGTCGTTGATCGTGGTGTCGTACTGAACGCCGGGATCCGCCGAGTGCCATGCCGCCTCGGCGACGCCGTCCCACAGCGTTCGTGCGCTGAGCGTCTTGGCGACCTTGCCGGTCGTGCGCTCGGTGAGCGACCACTGACGGTCGGCTTCGACGGCCCGCAGGAAGTCGTCGGTGACCCGAACCGAGTTGTTGGCGTTCTGGCCGGCCACGGAAACATAGGCTTCCGACTGCCAATCGGTATCGAAGGCCGGGAATTCGATATGGCGATAACCCTGCCGGGCGAACTGGATGACTCGCTGGATATAATTCTCGGGCAACTCCGCCCGGCGCGCCGCAACGATCTCGCGGCGCAGTTTCGGATTCTGCCGGGGATCGAACGCTGCATCGCCGGCCGTCTCGTCCTCGAGGCAGGCGCGCATCACGGCATTGAGATGACGATTCGCCAGCCGGGAGCCCGCGACCAGCGCGGCGACCTTCTGCTCCTCCAGCATCTTCCAGGCGATGAAGTCCTCGATATCCGGATGGTCGATGTCCACCGTCACCATCTTGGCAGCGCGGCGTGTGGTGCCGCCCGACTTGATGGCGCCAGCCGCGCGATCACCGATCTTGAGGAACGACATCAGGCCGGAGGACTGGCCGCCGCCGGACAGGCGCTCACCCTCTCCGCGCAGGCGCGAAAAATTGGAGCCAGTCCCCGAACCGTACTTGAACAGACGCGCCTCGCGCACCCAGAGGTCCATGATACCGCCCTCGTTCACCAGGTCGTCGGTGACGCTCTGGATGAAGCAGGCGTGCGGCTGAGGGCGCTCGTAGGCCGATTCGGACGGATAGGCATTGCCGTCGCGGTGGTCGACGTACCAATGACCCTGTCCAGGGCCATCGATGCCATAGGCCCAGTGCAGACCGGTGTTGAACCACTGTGGCGAGTTCGGCGCACAGATCTGTGCCGCCAGCATGTAGCAATGCTCGTCGTGGAAGGCGCGGGCGTCGTCTTCGCTGTCGAAGTATCCGCCTTTCCATCCCCAGTAGGTCCAGGCGCCAGCCATACGCTCGAAGACCTGTCGCGCACTGCGTTCGCTGCCGAAGCGCGCCGCGTCGGGCAGGCCGGCGAGCGAGACCTCGTCCGGCTGGGAACGCCAAAGCCATTCCGGCACGTCGGCTTCGCAAACCTTGGTCAAGTGGGTAGGCACGCCGGCACGGCGAAAATACTTCTGGGCCAGGACGTCCGACGCAACGGGCGACCATTCCGCCGGAACCTCGATGCCCTTCAACTGGAAGACGATCGATCCGTCAGGGTTGCGGATTTCGGAGTCGGCAACACGAAAAGCCATTCCCTGGAATGGCGACTTTCCTGCTTGCGTATACCGACGCTCGAAGCGCATCGACGATCCCCCGTGTCTCTCTCCCCTGCTTTGCTTGCCAGCGGGATCCCCTCGATTTGAAATCGAGAGCGCACATGTAGACACTGGGTGATAGTAAATTACAAAATCTTGTGTGCGCAACTATATTTTGTAGGCTGTGGTGTTGATGATACTAGATGATGCAAGCGCGCAACAGTAGGTCCAGGCGGGCAATTTGAATGTCGTCGAACGACATCGCTCGACGGCTTGAGCACGACGCGTTGCGCGTCATCGGGCGCGCGCGTACAAGCGGCGCGGTCACTCTTCGAAGCGTGGTTGGTTCATGACTATCGGCACTTGGCTCTTCACAAAGCTGCGCGGCGAACTCGTCGGCATGGATGCTGAAGGCAATCGCTACTTCCAGGACAAGCGTGTGATCGCGGGCCGCCGGCGCAAGCGCTGGGTCGTCTACGACGGCGTGGCGGAAGCGTCACGCGTTCCGCCGGATTGGCATGGCTGGCTGCACCACACGAGCAATGCGATCCCGCCCGCAGGAGGCCTGCCCCGGCAGGCATGGCAGAAGGATCATGAAGCAAACCGTACCGGCACCAGCCATGCTTACCGTCCGCCGGGACACACGCTGAGCGTCGGCGACAAGCCGAAGCCGCACTACGAGGCGTGGCGCCCGGGCTGAGCGCGACGGCAGCACAGGAGAAAAGGCGTGGGCCGCAATATCGTCGAGACGATCGTTGGCGCATTGGTTCTGGTGGTGGCGGGAGTCTTCGTCTTCTACGCCTTTGCCAAATCCGATCGGACCGGGCCGGACGGCTACGAGGTGGTCGCGCGCTTCGGCCGGATCGATGGGCTAAAGCGCGGCGCCGACGTGACCCTGAGTGGCGTCAAGGTCGGTACCGTCACCGGCATTGCTCTCGACGGCAAGACTTACCAGGCGGTCGTGCGTATCGCGGTATCGTCGAATGTCGCTCTGCCGGCCGATACCAATGCCAAGATCGTGAGCGAATCGCTCCTTGGTGGGACGGTCGTGGCTCTTGAACCTGGTGGCGACAAGAATCTGATCCGCGCCGATGGTGAAATCCAGAATACCCAGGACTCCATTCCACTCACCGAACTGATTGCCAAGTTCATGTTCGGCGGAACCGGATCCAAGTGATGAGTGCGGGCAAGCCCAAGGTGCCGCCGGTGTGGCGGCAACCCGATGGCAAGCCGGTGTCGTGCCTCGAAAAGATCAAAGTCCTGAATCAGAATGTGCATGAAATCGAAACCCTCTGCGCCGATGCGCTGGAGGACGGAGTTCTGATGGGATGCGACGTCGATCAGATCAAAGCCGCGCTCCATGCGCTGATCGATGGACTGACGCCGCCGGGCGCAAAGGGCTGAACATGCGCGGATTGGCTGTTGTGGCGGCCCTTGCGGCCACCATCGGTGCCGCGGCGGCTCAATCTCCCTCGCGACCTGGAAGTGCCAACCTGCGAGCGATCCCTGACGGCCCGGGAAAACCTGCTGCCGAATTGCAGGGCCTCGACAAGGTCACGGCGCGCACCCAGCGGTTTTACGCCCCGGTTGGCGGACCGACTCGGTTCGGTACCCTTGAGATCACAGTCGCCGATTGTCTGGTGAACGTGCCGGAAGCGCCGCCGGAATCGGTGGCTTACCTCACGATCGTCGACCACAAGCCGGGCCAGGCGGAGGAGAAGCTGTTCGCCGGCTGGATGTTCGCCTCCACGCCGTCGCTTTCCGCACTCGACCATGGCGTCTACGACGTGCGCGTTCTGTCCTGCACGATGGCGCAGGGATCGGCGCCGCCCAGCTCACGCTGAAACACTGCTGGCTGGTCGATCGCATCGGCCAGCAGCAGGCGAAATGCCTGGCGGGGGATTTCGATGGCGCCAAAGCGCCTGAGATGTTCGGTCATGAACTGGCAGTCGAGCAGGCGGAATCCGCCCCGGATAAGCCGTGCCACGAGATGGACCATGGCCACTTTCGAGGCGTCGCGCTCGCGGCTGAACATGCTCTCGCCGAAGAACGCCGCGCCGACTGAAACGCCGTAGAGCCCCCCAACGAGGTGACCATCGATCCGGCATTCGACGCTGTGGGCGTGCCCGCGGGTGTGCAGCTCCGTGTAGAGGTCGATGATCGGTTCGTTGATCCAGCTTTCCGGATGACCCGGCCGTGGCTCGGCGCAGGCACGGACGATGTCGGCGAACGCGGTATCGGCGTCGACCGCAAACCGGCCTGAACGGATCGTGCGCGCGAGCCGGTGGGGCAGGTGGAAGCGGTCGAACGGCAGGACCGCGCGCAGCCGGGGATCGAGCCAGTGAAGCTTGGGATCGTCACGGCGCTCGCCCATGGGAAAGACGCCGATGCGGTAAGCCTGCAGCAGGAGGTCGGGTGTGATCTCCAGCATGGCCGCGGCTACTTCTTGAGACCGACCAGTTTCTCCAGCCAATGGATGTCGTAATCGCCGTCGATGAACGATTGCTCGCCGATGATCCGTCGATGCAGCGGAATCGTCGTGTCGATGCCGCCGATCACGAATTCCTCAAGCGAGCGGCGCAGGCGCATCAGGCATTCGTTGCGGCTGGTGCCGTTGACGATCAGCTTGGCAACCATCGAGTCGTAATAGGGCGGCATCACGTAACCGGTATAGAGGCCCGAATCGACGCGTACGCCCAGTCCACCCGGCGGGTGGTAGTCGGCGATTCGTCCGGGGCACGGCATGAAGGTCTCGGGATGTTCGGCGTTGATCCGGCATTCGATGGCATGACCCTGGATGATGATGTCCTTCTGGGTCATGCCGAGCGAGCCGCCGGCGGCGATGCGGATCTGCTCACGGACCAGATCGATACCGGTCACTGCCTCGGTAATCGGGTGCTCAACCTGGATGCGGGTGTTCATCTCGATGAAGTAGAACTCGCCATCCTGGAACAGGAACTCCATCGTTCCGGCACCGCGATACTTGAGCCTGCGCACAGCGTCGGCGGCCAGTTCACCTATCCGGTTGCGCTGTTCGGCATTAAGTGCCGGCGAGGGGGCCTCCCCCAGCACCTTCTGGTGGCGGCGCTGCAGCGAGCAGTCGCGTTCGCCGAGATGGACGCCGGCGCCCAGGCCGTCGCCCAGCACCTGGATTTCGATGTGGCGCGGCCGCGGCAGATACTTCTCGACGTAGACAGAATCGTTGCTGAATGCAGCCTTGGCCTCGGCGCGGGCGAGCGAGAATGCCTCGGCGGCCGAGTCGGCGTCATCGACCACTTTCATGCCACGCCCGCCACCGCCTGCCACGGCCTTGATCAACACCGGCCAGCCGATCCTGGTTCCGAGCTCCACGATCTCCTCGAGTGACTCGACCGGACCGGGAGAGCCCGGCACCAGCGGCAGGCCCAGCTCCTTGGCGGTCTGCTTGGCCACGATCTTGTCGCCCATCATCGAAATGTGCTGCGGTGTCGGGCCGATGAAGGCGAAGCCGTGGGCCTCGACTGCTTCGGCAAAGCGCGCGTTCTCTGACAGGAAGCCGTAGCCCGGATGGATGGCATCGACGCCGGCGATGGTCGCGGCCGACAGGATCGAGGGGATGTTGAGGTAGCTGTCGCGCGCTGGCGGCGGGCCGATGCAGACCGACTCGTCGGCAAGGCGAACATGCATCGCATCGCTGTCGGCGGTCGAATGGACGGCAACGGTCTGGATGCCCATCTCGCGACAGGCACGATGAATACGAAGCGCGATCTCGCCGCGATTGGCGATCAGGACCTTTTCGAACATTGTGCCGAGCCGCCCTTATTCGACGATCATCAGCGCTTCACCGAATTCGACCGGCTGGGCGTTCTCGATCAGGATCTGCGCCACCGTGCCGGCCTTGGTTGCCTTGATGGGATTGAAGGTCTTCATCGCCTCGATGATGAGCAGGGTCTGGCCGGCGGCAACCTTGTCGCCCACCGCGACGAAATTGGGCTTGCCGGGCTCCGGTGCGAGGTAGGCCGTGCCGACCATGGGCGACTTCACCGCGTCCGGATGCTTGCCGAGGTCGCCGGGGCCGGTCGCACCGGCGGACGGGGTGACCATTGGCGGCACGGCAGCGGCCGGGCTGGCTGCGGCGGGTATTGGTGCGGCGGCATAGGTGATTGCCGGGCGGGCCACCCGGATCCGGCGTTCGCCGTCGACGAGTTCGATCTCGCCGAGATGGTTCTCCTCAAGAATCTCCGCCAGCTTGCGGACGAACTCGGTATCCATCTCGAATTTTGCCATGGAGAATCGCTCCTGGATGTTTGTCAGCGAACCAGCAGGCGGGCGAGAGCCTGAAGGGCCAGAAGGTAGCCTTGAGTGCCAAGGCCGGCGATCACGCCGATCGCCGCCGGGCTGATATAGGAATGGTGCCGAAAGTCTTCGCGCTTGTAGATATTCGACAGGTGGACTTCGACGGTTGGCAGTTCGGCGGCATTCAGTGCGTCCAGTAAGGCCACTGACGTATGGGTGTAGGCTCCCGCGTTGATGACGATGCCCGCATTGGTCTCGCGCGCCGCCTGAATGCGGTCGATCAGTACGCCCTCGTGGTTGCTCTGGGCAAATTCAACCGCCAGGCCCAGGCGCAAAGCCTCGCTCCGGCACGCCGCCTCGACGTCCGCCAGGGTCTCGCGGCCATAGATTTCCGGCTGCCGCTTGCCCAGCATGTTGAGATTGGGCCCGTTGAGCACCAGCACCGGCTTGATGACCGGCGGGCGCCGGGCGGCCTTTGCGGCCAAGCCTGCCTCCTCGGATTCATTTAAGTGGCCGGCGTTATAGCATGGCGAGTCGGGCCCACAAGGCAGGGTCGGAGCGCCTTAGGCTGCGCTCCGGAGAGTTTGGGCGCGTGCAAACAACCGATCGGACAATGCATCGAAACTCAGTCTTTCGACGGGGCTCAGCACTTCATAGAGCCGTTCCTGGTAGGCCAGCGCCAAGGGCACGATGCGTGCGTGCATGGCATGGCCGTGGGCGCTCAACCTCAGGGGGACACGGCGGCGGTCGCTGCGGTCGGTCGCCCGCTCGATCAGGCCACGCTTGAGCAGGCCCGCCACCGCGCGGCTGACGGCGACCTTGTCCATGATGATCCGCTGGCCCACTTCAGATGCAGTGAGCGGCGCGAAGCGTCCGAGGGCCGCCATGACACGCCACTGCGTCACCGATAGCCCAAAAGGCTGAGTATATAGGTCATGTAGCGATTCGCTCACCAGCTGGGCGAGCACGGAAAGGCGATAGGGGAGGAATTTCTCGAGTTCGAGGGCTTGCAAAGCGTTCGGCATAATAGTTACATATGAAACTAATTTAGCCGGGAGGTCAATTATGGCCAGCGTCAGTGAGGGAACTGTCCTCAAGGCGGATGGAGTGAACCCGATGGGCACCGATGGGTTCGAGTTCGTCGAATACACCGCACCCGATCCGGCGGCGTTGGGTGTTCTGTTCGAGAGCATGGGCTTCGTGCGTGTGGCCCGGCATCGTTCCAAGGACGTTTCCTTGTTCCGCCAGGGCGACGTGAACTTCATCGTTAACGGCGAAAAGGAGAGTTTCGCCCAGGGCTTCGCCCGCGTGCACGGCCCCAGCGTCTGCGCCATCGCCTTTCGCGTGAAGAACGCCGCCTTCGCCTACAAGCGCGCCCTGTCGCTCGGCGCCTGGGGCGTCGAGAACAAGGTCGGCCCGATGGAGCTCAACATCCCGGCGATCAAGGGCATCGGCGATTCGCTGATCTATCTGGTCGATCGCTATGGCGATAAGGGCAGCATCTACGACGTCGACTTCGAATTCCTGCCCGGCGTAGAGCGCAATCCAAAAGGCGTTGGCCTCACCTACATCGACCACCTGACCCACAACGTCCATCGCGGCCGCATGGACGAATGGTCGTCCTTCTATGAGCGGCTCTTCAATTTTCGCGAGATCCGCTATTTCGACATCGAAGGCAAGCTGACGGGGTTGAAGTCCAAGGCGATGACCAGCCCGTGCGGCAAGATCCGAATCCCGATCAACGAGAGCACCGACGACAAATCACAGATCCAGGAATATCTCTCCGCCTATCACGGCGAGGGCATTCAGCACATCGCGCTCGGCACCGGCGACATTTACGACACCGTCGAGACACTGAAAACCAAAGGGGTGCCGTTCCAGACCGTGCCCGATACCTACTACGAGCAGATCGACGCGCGCCTGCCGGGCCATGGCGAGGATATCGTGCGACTGGCGGCCGACCGTATCCTGATCGACGGCGCGCCGACCGAAGGCGGCGGCTTGTTGCTGCAGATCTTCACCCAGACCGTGATCGGACCGATCTTCTTCGAGATCATCCAGCGCCGCGGCAACGAGGGCTTCGGCGAGGGCAATTTCCGTGCCCTGTTCGAATCGATCGAGCTCGATCAGATCCGCCGCGGCGTGCTGAAGGCATAGGGAGGAAACGATGGCCAAGAACTGGATTCCGCTGCGCCAGCATGAAGGCACCGCTTCGCGCCAGGCCCATGTCCGCCTGCCCGAAGGCACCTACGAGCGCGAGATCAGCAAGGAGGGCTTCTTCGGGCCCTCCGCCCAGTTCCACCACCGCCACAAGCCGACGGATTGGACGGCCTTCGAAGGGCCGATCCGGCCGCGCGCCTTCGACCTCAACAAGCTGGTCGCCGGGAAGAAGACGCCATGGAGCGCCCAGCCCGTCATGTCCAGCGCCCACATGCAGATGCGCATCTGGCGGCTCGACGGCGCCATGACGGAACTGGCCCGCAACGGCGACGGCGACGATCTGCTGTTCGTCCATGAAGGCGAGGGCGCGCTGTTCTGCGACTACGGTCATCTGCCGTACCGCGAAGGCGATTACCTCATGATCCCGCGCGGCACGATGTGGCGGCTGGAGGCCAGGGTGCCGACCACCTGCCTGATGATCGAAGCCACCAACGACAGCTACCGGCTGCCCGACAAGGGCCTGGTCGGCCGGCATGCTATCTTCGATCCGGCGATGCTCGACACGCCGGTCATCGACGATGCCTTCCGGGCGCAGCAGGACGAGCGCCCCTGGAAGGTCTCGGTCAAGCGCCGCGGGGTGCTGTCGACGGTCACCTACCCGTTCAATCCGCTGGACGCGGTGGGCTGGCACGGCGACCTCAGCGTCGTGCGCATCAACTGGCGCGACATCCGCCCACTGATGAGCCACCGCTTCCACCTGCCGCCGTCGGCGCACTCGACCTTCGTGGCCAGCCGGTTCGTCGTCTGCACCTTCGTGCCGCGGCCGCTGGAGAGCGATCCCGAGGCGCTGCGGCTGCCGTTCTTCCACAGCAACGACGACTACGAGGAAGTGATCTTCTATCACAAGGGCAGCTTCTTCAGCCGCGACAACATCCATCCCGGCATGATGACGATCCATCCGACAGGCTTCACCCACGGCCCCCATCCCAAGGCCTTCAATGCCGCGACCAAAGGCGGCAAGACCGAAACCGACGAGGTTGCCGTCATGGTCGATACCCGTGACGCCCTCGACGTGGCGGCGATGCCGGCCGGCGTGGAGTTCGATGGATATGTGACGTCGTGGCGGCCACCGGAAATGAAGCAGGCGGCGGAATAGGAAAGACAGTCAATGAAATTGGGGACGCTGAAGGAAGGCGGCCGCGACGGTACGCTCGTCGTGGTCAACCGTGAGCTGACGCATGCTGTCCGCGCCACCGACGTGGCGCCGACGTTGCAACGGGCGCTCGACGACTGGGCGGCGACGGAGCCGCGGCTGCAGGCGCTTGCCGGGCGGCTTGCCGGCGACACGGCGCCGGGCTCGTTCAAGCTCGACAGCACGGCACTCGCCGCCCCGTTGCCGCGCGCCTATCAATGGGCCGACGGTTCGGCCTACGTCGTCCATGTCGAACTGGTGCGCAAAGCCCGCGGCGTGGAGATGCCGCCGTCGTTCTGGACCGACCCGCTGATGTACCAGGGCGGTTCGGATTCCTTCATCGGATCGACCGACGACATCGAGGCCGGCGACGAGGCCTGGGGCATCGACTTCGAGGGTGAGATCGGGGTTTTCGTCGACGACGTGCCGATGGGGACATCGGCCACCGCGGCGCGGAAGCATATCAAGCTGGTCACGATCCTGAATGACGTCTCGCTGCGCAATCTGATCCCGGCCGAGCTCAACAAGGGCTTTGGCTTCCTGCATGGCAAGCCGGCAACCGCCTTCGCCCCGGTCGCCGTGACGCCGGATGAATTGGGCGCAGCCTGGGATGGCGCCCGGCTCAACCTGCCGCTGATCTCGACGCTCAACGGCCGGGAATTCGGTCATCCCAATACCGCCATCGATCTCACGTTCGATTTCGGCCAGCTCATCGCCCATGCCGCGAAGACCCGTCACCTCGAGGCCGGCACCGTCATCGGCTCCGGGACGGTCGCCAATCGCGATGCGGCGGCCGGATGTTCCTGTATTGCCGAGCGGCGGGTGCGGGAGACAATCGACGACGGCAAGCCGGTCACGCCGTTCATGAAGTTCGGCGACCGGATTCGGATAGAGATGTTCGATCGCGACGGCAGATCGATCTTCGGCGCCATCGACCAGAAGGTCGTGCGATACACGCCGCCGGTCTGAGCCATGCTAGAGTGATTGCCGGAGGCGGCCATGAAGCTCATCGGGTATTTTCGTTCCTCGGCGGCGTACCGTGTGCGCATCGCACTCAACCTCAAGGGAATCGAAGTCGAACACGCCTCGCGTCATCTGCGCAAGGGCGAGCAGGCGGCTCCCGACTATGTCGCGATCAATCCCCAGAAGCTCGTGCCTGCGATGGTGCTCGATTCCGGCGAAGTCCTGACCCAGTCGCTGGCCATCCTCGAGTACCTTGAGGAAACCCACCCGATGCCGCCGCTGCTGCCTCGGGATCCGGTAGGCCGCGCGCGGGTGCGGGCGCTGGCGCTGATCCCGACGGCCGATATTCATCCCATCCAGAATCTGCGGGTAATGAGCTACCTGCGGCAGAAGTTCGGGCAGACCGAGGAGAGCGCCTTCGCGTGGTCGCGCCACTGGATCGAGACCGGGTTC
>CALDNT010000168.1 GCA_937915145.1 uncultured Reyranella sp. | reverse complement strand
GTTCGGTGAGCCAGTCGGCTGGACCGACGCCGGAGAGCTGCAGGATCTGCGGCGAACCCACGGCGCCGGCCGACAGGACCACCTCGCCGCGGGCGCGGGCCTCGACGACCCGGCCATTCTGGCGATAGCGCACACCTGTCGCGCGTTTGCCCTCGAACAGCACCTTCTCGACCAGCACGCCGGTTTCCAGCTTGAGGTTGGGGCGCGCGAGTGCCGGCTTCAGGAACGCCTTGGCCGTGGACATGCGCAGCCCGCGCTTCTGGTTCACATGGAAGTAGCCGACGCCGTTGTTGTCGCCGGTATTGAAGTCGGCCGTCCGCGGAATGCCCATCTCGGTCGCGGCACTGGTGACGGCATCGAGCACGTCCCACTTCAGCCGCATCTCTTCGACGCGCCACTCGCCGCTGCCGCCATGATGTTCGGTGTCGCCGAGGAAATGCCCGTCGAGCTTCCTGAAGACCGGCAGCACGTCGTCCCAGCCCCAGCCGCTGAGGCCGAGCTGGCGCCAATGGTCGTAGTCGGCCGCCTGGCCGCGCATCGAGATCATGCCGTTGATGGCCGAGCAGCCGCCGATCACCTTGCCGCGCGGATAGTTGAGCGCCCGGCCGTTCAGGCCCGGCTCCTTCTCGGTCTGGAACATCCAGTCGGCCCGCGGATTGCCCATGGCAAAGAGATAGCCGACCGGAATGTGAAACCAGATCCAGTTGTCGCGGCCGCCCGCTTCCAGCACCAGGACGCGGATCTTGGGATCGGCCGACAGCCGGTTGGCCAGCACGCACCCTGCGGAACCGGCGCCCACGACGATGTAATCGAACTCTTCCATTCCTGCCCTTGCCCAATCTGCGACGCAACGCGCATACTTTAGCCAAGGAATTCACCTGGAGCGATGCCATGCAATACAAGCGCATTTCGGCCGACAGCCATCTCGACCTGCCCTGGATGCCGCCCGACCTGTTCACCTCGATGGCGCCGCGCGACATGAAAGACCGCATGCCGTTCGTCACCGACACCGACGACGGCCCGAAGTGGATGGCCAGGAACGGCGCCTCGTTCGGCTACAAGAACGGCGTCGGTCCGGCCGGCTCGAAATTCGTGCCCGGCAAGCATCACCGCGTCGACATCATGGCCGAGACCGGCCTCTACTCGGACGGCGCCAAGGACATCCGCCGCATCTCCGATCCGCACCTGCGCATCAAGGATCTCGACCGCGACGGCGTCGATGCCGAAGTGATCTACGGCATCCTGGGCGCCGCCAGCCGGCTCAACGACCGCGAAGCCGGCAACCAGATGCTGACGATCTACAACGACTGGCTGAAGGACTTCTGCAGCCACTATCCCGACCGCCACATCGGTCTGGCCTGCCTGCCCTATGGCGACATCGATGCGGCGGTGAAGGAGATCCATCGCGTCGCCAAGATGGGCATCAAGGGCCTGGAGCTCTCCTGCTCGTGGGACATGGAACCGATGTGGCATCCGATGTGGGAGCCGCTGTGGAAGGCGGTGAACGACGTGCAGCTGCCGCTGCACTTCCACACCTTCCCGGCGGTGCCGCCCGACACCATCGAGAAGCATCCCGGCCGGGTCGGTCGGTCGGTGTTCTTCACCATCGTCTCGGGCTTCCAGATGAACCTGGTGAACATCCTGGCCGCCATCATCGGCGCCAATGTGCTGGAGCGTTACCCCAACGTCCGCATCGCCTTCGGCGAGAGCGGCTCGGGCTGGATCCCCTATGCCCTCGACCGCATGGACTTCGAATGGGAGGACCGCTTCACCGACCTCGGCCTGAAAATGAAGCCGTCGGACTACTGGCGTCGCCAGTGCAAGGCCACGTTTCAGTTCGACCGCATCGGCGCCAAGCTGATCGACGACATGGGCGCGGAAAGCCTGATGTGGGGCTCCGACTACCCGCACGGCGACGGCGTGTGGCCGCACTCCGACAAGTACATCAAGGAGCAGTTCGCCGACGTCCCGGCCGAGCAGGTCAAGATGATCACCTGCACCAACGCCGGCAAGTTCTACGGGCTGATCAACTAGCCCCGATCGGTCAGGCGAGGTCGCCCTTCGACACGGTGTGGCGGAGGACGAAGACCTCGCCCTCGGGCGCGTGCCGGGCACGCGCGGCGAGCGCTGCCTCGACCGACCAGAAGAAGGCAACCAGCGCGCGCTCGATCTGGCGATCGGGCGCGGTGCGAAGATCCTTCTCCGCTGTCTGGGCCTGGCCGATGTTGATCTGGCCTGTCAGCAGGTCGACCCGCGCGGTCTCAAGCGCCGCAAGCGCTTCGAAGGGTGCGGTATTCTCGGCCTTCATGCGCAGCGTCAACGCCGCCGCACCGATGCCATCGCCCCAGCGCTGCTCGACCGCACAGACAGTGCGCCAGGTGTCGCGGAATTTCGGGAAGATGGCGCGACTCATCTCGCTCGGACTGCCGAGCCGCGCGTAATACTCGTCGCTCTCGAACGCGGCCGCCGTCTCGGCGTCGTAGAACAGAAGATAGCGGTCGGGATTTTCGACGCCCTTGAAGCGACTGCCGCGCAACCAGCCGGGACAACCGACGCGCTCCTGCGCGTGCTCGCGGCTGTGCCAGTGCTCGAACAAGGCATCGTCTGCAGGATCGATATCGACCCAGATGGCGAGAACCGCCTGGCCACCGCTCATGTCGCCCGCACCGCGTTGGTGAAGGCGACCACCTCGTTGCGCCGGTTGTGGTCGGCCGGTGGCGCGTAGAGCGGCTGCGGAAAGGCGCCAAGCGTCACCACGACCAGGTCCTCGTCACGGAAGATGTCGATGCGCTGGCCGGCATGGCCCAGCGCCGCCATCACTCCCTTGCCCAGCCACCAGCTGTAGCCATAGTGCGTAATGTCGATGACCGGCGGCGCGGTGAGCGCAAAGGCGGGCGTCGCCGCCGCCTCGACCCAGCCCTCGGGCAGCACACGCGTCCCGTCGATCACGCCGTCGCCCAGGACGAAGAGCCCGAAGCGGCCGAAGTCACGCAGGACCATGCCGGCGCGGCTGCCACCGATCTCCTGGCCGCCGTCGCTCTCGAGCGTATAGAAAGCGTCGCATTCCATGCCGGCGGGCTGCCAGACTTTCTCCGACATATAGTCGGCCAACGGCTTGCCGATCGCCTGGCTGAGGGCTGCACCCAACAGATATGTGTCGCCGGAGTTGTAGAGGAAGGTGCTGCCGGGCGAATGGGCGCGCGGCAGCGACGCCATCAGCCGCAGCACGCCGCCCGGCACCTTGTCGGCCAGCGACTTCGAGTAGCGGTTCACGTCGGAATTTCGATCCATGTAGTCCTCGTTCCAGCGCACGCCGGACGACATGGTCATGACATGGCGGAGCGTCACACCCTCATAGGCCGAACCGCGCAAGGCCGACAGATAGCGCGTCAGAGGCTCGTCGATCGAAGAGATGGCGCCGTCGCGGACCGCCGCACCGACCAGCATCGCCGTCATCGACTTCACGGTCGACATGGTCGACCAGCGGTCGCGCTCGCCCAAGCCGAGGCCATAGCGCTCCAGCACCACTTTGCCGTGACGGATCACCAGCAACCCCGAAATGACGTTGCGGTCCATGAACGCCGCGACATCGTGCTCGCGGCCATCGACCACATAGCGCGGCGCGATCTCCTCGCCGCGCGACAGTTCGCGCGCGTTCGGTCGGCACTGGATCACGCGATGGGCAAACAGCTGGTCGACAATTCGATAGGCGTAGGGCTGGATTGCCGGCGGCAGGAGCAGAAAGTCCTCCCCGCGTGGGAGGTGCCTCTGCGGCACGGCCGTGGTCAGGAGAACGCCTTGAAGGTAATGAGAGTGAAGGTGTCCTTCACGCCGCCCAGCGTCTGGATCTGGCTGGTGACGAAATGGCCGATATCGGTCTTGTCGTCGAGGTAGCACTTCATCAGCAGGTCGTACTGGCCGGACGTCGAATAGACCTCCGACACCTGCTCGACGGTGACGGCGTCGTCGGCGACCTCGTAGGCCTTGCCGAGTTCGCATTTCACCATGACGAAAATGGTCTGCATGGTCCCGGCCGCCCTGGTGTTGCTCCGATGGCCAGTCTAGCGCGACGGCCGGGCAAGGAAAGCCGGCACGTGATCGCCGAGTCCCTTGGGAGCGACACCGTCGTCGCGGTCGCGCCGCTGTTCCGGGCGACGCTCCTGGCTGCGCTCGGGGCGCCGTTCTGCACGCTGCTCGCGGGGCGCATGATCACGGGGCGCATGGACGCGCTCCGGACGGCGCTCGCGAGGCGCGCGTTCCGGCCGCGGCTCGCGCGGAACGTCACGGGGCGCCTCGGCCGCAGCCGCAGCCTGAGGCTCCACCGATGCCTCGGGGCGGGGCCCACGCTGTTCGCGCGGCTCGCGGCGCGGGCCGCGCGGCTTGTCGCCGGCACCACCGCTGCTGCGGCCACCGGGGCGGCCGCCACGACCGCCACGGCCACGACGACGCCCGTCACCGGCTTCCAGCGTCGCGGTCTCGAGGCCGGGAATCTCGACGCGCGGGATGGAGGTGCCGATCAGCTTCTCGATCGCCTCGATCAGGCCGCCTTCGAACGGCGCGGCGAGCGTGAAGGAATGTCCGGTCTTGCCGGCGCGGCCGGTGCGGCCGATGCGATGCACATAGTCTTCCGGCGAGAACGGCACGTCGTAGTTGAAGACGTGGCTCATGTCCTGAACGTCGAGGCCGCGCGCGGCCACGTCCGAGGCCACCAGGATCTGGATGTCACCGGCCTTGAACTTCTCCAGCGTCTCGGTGCGCGCCGGCTGACTCATGTCGCCATGCAGCGCACCGGCATTGAGGCCGTGCTTCTTCAAGGTGGTGTGCAGGGTGGCCACGTCGCGCTTGCGGTTGCAGAACACGATGGCGTTCTTCACGTCCTGACTCTTGATCAGGGCGAGCAGCGCGTCGCGCTTGTCGTCCTCGGGAACGACGGCAAGCCCCTGGACGATGTTGGTGCCGGCCGAGGCCGGCGGCGAGACCGTGACTTCCTTGGGGTTGCTGAGGAAGCGGTCGGCCAGCCGCTTGATCTCCGGCGGCATGGTGGCCGAAAAGAACAGGGTCTGACGCAGCGGCGGCAGCGTCGATACGATTCGTTCGACATCGGGAATGAAGCCCATGTCGAGCATGCGGTCGGCTTCGTCGATCACCAGGATCTTGACGTCGTTCAGCAAAATGCCGCCACGCTCGAAATGGTCGAGCAGGCGGCCCGGGGTGGCGATCAGCACGTCGACACCGCGCTCCAGCGCGCGTTCCTGGTCGGGGAAGCTGACGCCGCCGATCAGCAGCGCCATGTTGAGCTTGTTGTGCTTGCCGTAGGTTTCGAAATTCTCCGCCACCTGGGCGGCCAGTTCGCGCGTCGGCTCCAGGATGAGCGAGCGCGGCATGCGTGCCTTGGCGCGGCCCTGCGAGAGAATATCGATCATCGGCAGGACGAAGCCGGCGGTCTTGCCAGTACCCGTCTGGGCGCATCCGAGGACGTCGCGCCCCATCAGGACGATGGGAATGGCCTTTTCCTGGATCGGGGTCGGCGTGGTGTAGCCCTTTTCGGCGACTGCCTGTAGTACCGGGGCGCTCAGCCCCAAACTCTCAAAACTCATTTAATTTCCGTGGTTTAGTCCATTCTATCCGCTGGACTTTGGAGCGGTCTCATAAGGCTCGTGAATCGGGCCGGACCGCTGGCGGCCCTGATATGGGGCCTCGAATGGCCCAAGTCAATGCGGCCCGCCTGGAGGCAGCCTCCCAGGCTGGTCAGGTCTTGAGCTCGATTTCCACGAAAACGAACTCGAAATCGTTGGGATTTATGACGTCGTGTTCAACTCCGATCTGACGGGCATAGGACACGCCGGCACGCAAAGGCGCCGGCACGGTCGCCTTGCCGTCGAAGATGTGCAGTTCACCGGTCGTTACCGGAACCACGACATAGTCGTGATTATGCCGGTGCCAGCCGGTATGGCCGCCGGGCGGAAACCGCCATTCGGTGACAATCACGCGGTCGTTGTCGATCTGGACGGAGGGCTTGGCGAGGGGGCGTTCCTTGTCGGTCATGTGTGAAAGCTAATGGGCGCCCGGAGATTTGTCAGGTGACAGGATGGCCTGCCTTGATACGGTGTATATGCACCTAAATGCCGGAGATCCACCCTGTCCCAAGCCGCCATGGCCCACCCGCTGCTGACCGCCCCCATCGGATCGAGCCTGGTGAAGCTCGCCGGGCCGACCACGCTCGTGATGGTGGCGCAAACCTTCGTCGCCATCGCCGAGACCTTCATCTTCGGCCGCCTCGGCACCGAGGCGCTGGCAGGTTTTGCGTTGGTCTTTCCGCTCATGATGATGATGACGATGATGGCCGCGGGCGGCATGGGCGGCGGCGTGGCGGCTGCCATGGCCCGCGCCCTGGGCGCCGGACGACGCGACGACGCACGGGCGCTGGTGGTGCACGCGCTCGTTCTGGGCGCGGCGCTTGCGATGCTGTTCACGCTGCTCGCCTGGACCGCGGCACCGGCGCTTTACCGCGTACTGGGCGGCACCGGCGGCGCGCTCGATCATGCGCTCACCTATTCCAACATCCTGTTCACCGGGGCGATCGCGATCTGGGCCAACTTCTTCCTCTCCGCCCTCCTGCGTGGCGGCGGCGATGCCGCCACACCCGGTCGCTACATGCTGATGTCCTCACTGGCCCAGGTGCCACTCTCCTATGTGCTGGCACTCGGTATAGGCGATTGGCCCGGCCTCGGCATGGCCGGCCCCGCCCTCTCCTCGCTCGCAACCTCCGCCGTCTCGGCACTGCTGCAGGCCCGCGCACTGTGGCGCGGTAAGCTCGGCTTCACGCCGGGCCTGGGCGGCCTCTCGCTGCAAGGCCGGCTGTTCTGGGATATCCTCAAGGTCGGCCTGATCGCCTCCTTCTCGGCCTTCACCGCCAACCTCACCGCCATGCTGGTGACCGGCCTGGTCGGCCGCTTCGGCGTCGCCGCCCTTGCCGGTTACGGAATCGGCGTTCGCCTCGAGTTCATGCTGGTGCCGCTTGCTTTCGGCATCGGCTCGGGCCTCACCACGATCGTGGGGGTCGCGGCCGGCGCCGACGATTGGCGCCGCGCCGTGCGGGCCGCCTGGATCGGCAGTCTGGTTGCGGGTCTCGGCATCGGCGCTTTCGGCTGGATCGTAGCCCTCGTGCCCGAGGGCTGGGCTCGACTGTTCACCAGCGACCCCGACGTGATTGCGGCAACCGTGGCCTACGTCACCCGCGTGGCGCCCTTCTATTGCCTGTTCGGCGTCGGCATGACGCTCTCGTTTGCGAGTCAGGGCGCGAACCGGATGGCGGCCCCCTTTGCGGCCGGCATCGCTCGCCTGTTGGTGGCGACTCTGGGCGGATGGTTCGCGGTCGAGACCCTGGGTTGGGGACTACAAGGTGTCTTTGTTGCCGTCGCCGTCGGCATGATCACCTTCAGCACGCTGATCGCGGGGCCGTTGCTTATCCATCCCTGGCGCGGCCGGGCGTGACAGCGAACCGGAGCAACGGTCTGTGTGAGCGGATACGGCGACCGATCGTCAGGTGAATCGGATCGGCACCCATTGAGCCGTCAACCACAGGACAATCGCCAGAAAGGCAAACGACAGAACGATTCGAGCAATTTTCGCACTCTGGGTCAGATCGTTCATTTCCATTTTCATGCCTCCCATATCCCCATCCATCCCGCTGTCTTTCCCTGCGCCGTGGTGATGGTGGTGAGCCTCGGGCGAATGATGCCCGAGGCCGGGCGCTGCCCCATCCGCCCCCGGCAACGTCATGCAGCCATGCTTGAGATGGGCCTTCACCAGCCAGAAGTTGACCGGAAATGCCAGGATGCCGCCGGCAATCGATGCAAGGCTCATCCGGAACCAGAAGGCCGGCCGCATCGGGTCCTCCGATCCTTCCCAGGCATCGGCCAGGATCACCATGACGGGAATCATGCCCGCCATCACAACGTTCATGGATACGGTTTCAGCAAAAAAAGTCTTGCGGACGGCCATCCAATAATCGCCGTCGAACATGCCTCTCATCATCAGGGCCTGAAACACAAAGAGACCACAGATGAAGCCGGCCAGATATTCCAGAAGAGCGTCCCAGCCATTGCTGAGCCCGAACACCGGCACGATCGAGGCGGCAATTATGATCCCGGTCGCGTCGCCCGCGAGGCAATGCATTTCGCTGTTGATGCCTTGCTTCCAGGTAGCCTTGGTATAGGCGTCGTGGCCTCCCGCAAACGGCCGGCGACAGGCGAGGATGTAGAAAAATGCCCCCACCGGACCCGTGTAGAGCGTGACAAGGATCCAGGCCAACCGCTGCACCCAACTCGTCACGCCATTGGTCAAGGAATCCCAGATGACGAATGCCAAACTGAATGCCGTCAGAACAAACCAAACCAGCATTGCACCCTCTAACATTCGCAGGGCTCCTTCGGGTTGGGTAGAGATGGCTCGACGTTCCACCTACAAAAGCGACGAGGTTGACGTCCGTTGAGAACATCGTCGCGTCGGTACCGACGATCAGTGGCTACAAAGCCTGTCAACTCAAGCCTATCACCTATGGCAAGCGCCTGAAATCGGCAGATTGAGGAAATGGCATGCGTCACGCGGCGCGGTCGGGCGTGATAGACTGTTCCTCCCAAGCGGGAGGGAAGCATGCAGCGCAGCGGCACGATCTCAACCTGGAACCGCAACCCGGCTGAGGAAGAAGCGATGGGCGCCGCACATGCGCCGATCTGGCGGCGCATGATCGACGTCTCCGTCCTCGACGACCTCAGCCAGTCGACGGTGCTCGACTATGGCTGCAACCAGGGCGGCTTCCTGCGCATGCTGTACGACCGCCATCCTTTCCAGGCGGGGGTCGGCATCGACATTGCCCGCGAATCGGTGGCGCGCGCCCAGTTGCTGAAACGTCAGCGGCCGATCGAATACCAGGCGGCCGACCATGCGGCCATGCTCGGTCGTGTCTTCGACTTCGCCTTCAGCCACGAAGTGCTCTACCTGCTGCCCGATCTCGCCGACCACGCCGCCGACATCAAGGCCGCACTTCGCCCTGGCGGCGCCTATGTCGCCGCCATGGGCTGCCACACCGACAGTGCCGTGTGGCCGCGCTGGCGCAAGGTGATCGCCGAGACCTCGTCGATCCCGGTCTATGACCATTCGCTCGATCGCGTTGCCGCGGTCTTCTCCGAGGCCGGTTTCGCCGTTTCGGTTCAGCCACTGGCGCTCGATGCTTTCATGCCGGTGACGGTCGGCAGCGACTACTTTCCAAAGATCGTCGACCAGCTCCGCTACTACAGCCAGGACAAGGTGCTGTTTCGCTTCGTGCGCTCACCGTAGGAGATTTCATCATGGCACCGCCTGCCCTGCCCTTCGTCGCCGCCTTCTACGCCGCCCTGACCGGGTTGCTGTGCGTGGTGCTGTCGAGCCTGGTGATTCGCCAGCGGCTGCGGACCCATACCAGCATCGGCGACGGCGGCGACGACAGGTTGGGGCGCATGGCCCGGGTCTTCGGGAACTTCGCCGAATATGCGGCGTTGGTGCTGGTGTTGCTGGCACTGATCGAAATCTGCGGCGGCCCGCGCTGGCTGGTGCATGTCCTGGGCGCCGGCTTCATCATTGGCCGCCTCGCCCATGCCTACGGACTGGCCAGCACGCTGGCCGTCAATCCCGGACGGTCGGCCGGCATCGCCCTGACGCTGCTGACCATCCTCGTCGCCTCGGTGACGCTACTGGTGCTGGTGGCGCAGAAGGTCTTCGCCTAGGTTCTGTACTCATAAAAGGCTTCCGCGACGATGCGCTATGTGATTCAAA
>CALDNT010000167.1 GCA_937915145.1 uncultured Reyranella sp. | reverse complement strand
GCCGATCTCCTGGGGGCGCCGGTACCGGTGCTCGGCATGGCGGGTGCCCAACAGGCTGCGACCGTTGGCCAGGCCTGCATCAAGCCCGGCATGGTGAAGGCGACCTACGGAACCGGCTGCTTCGCGCTGCTGAATACCGGCAGCATTGCAATGCGTTCGCACAATCGCTTGCTCACCACCGTCGCCTACCAGTTCGGGGGCAGGCGGACCTATGCCCTGGAGGGCAGCATCTTCATGGCCGGGGCGGCCGTGCAGTGGCTGCGCGACGGCCTGCATCTCATCCGGACGTCGGGCGAAGTCGAGGCGGTTGCTGGGCGGGCCAAGCACGATCACGGCGTCTACATGGTGCCGGCGTTCGTCGGCCTCGGGGCGCCTTACTGGGATGCCGGCGCGCGGGGGGCGCTGCTCGGGCTCACCCGCGATTCCGGGCCCGCCGAAATCGCCGCCGCCACCCTCGATTCAGTTTGTTACCAGACCCGCGACCTTGTCGAAGCGATGCGCAGCGATGGTGCCAGGATCGACGAACTCAGAGTCGACGGCGGCATGGTGGTGAACAATTCCCTGATGCAGCGCCTCGCCGACACCTTGGGCACGCCGGTTGAACGGCCCAAAGTCACTGAAACCACGGCGCTGGGTGCAGCATACCTGGCCGGCCTTCATGCGGGGCTGTGGCCGTCGCTCGAGGCACTGTCGGCGACCTGGACGCTCGACCGTGCCTTCCGGTCGGCCGAGGACGCTGCTTCGCGTGATCGCCGTTATGCCGGCTGGCAGGACGCGGTGCGCAGGGTCCGCAGTTCCTGATTGCTGGCGGGCGGCGTGGCCATTAGGTTGCGCCCGCCATGAAATCCCGTGCCAATCCCGTCTATTGCGGCGTCGACACCATCGATCTCGCCCAAGCCACACGGCTCATACAGAGCATCGCCGGGGGGCCGAAACCGGCGGTTGGCGGCATCAAGCTCGGCTTGGAATTCTTTCTGGCACATGGTGCGCCGGGCGTGCGGTACGCCTTCCCGAGCCCAGTACGAGCGACGGGTGTGGGCTTCTTTCTCGACCTCAAGCTGCATGACATTCCCAACACCGTGGCGGGCGGTATCCGCGCCGTGGCCGAACTTGCGCCCACTTTCATTACCATCCATGCAAGCGGCGGCCGCGAGATGATGAAGGCGGCGGTTGAGGAAGCTGACTCGCAGGCCGCCAGGCTGGGCGTGCCGCGGCCCAAGCTGCTGGGCGTGACCGTGCTCACGTCGCTCGACCGGTCGGACCTCGAAGCCACGGGCGTCGACGCCGATCCCTCGGATCAGGTGCTGCGGCTGGCGGCGCTGGCGCGCGAAAGCGGGCTTGACGGGGTGATCTGCTCACCGCTCGAGATCGCGGCACTGCGCAAACAGTGCGGTCCGGATTTTGTACTGATGGTGCCAGGCATTCGGCCGGTCGGCAGCGCCGCCAACGACCAGAAGCGGGCGATGACACCGCGCCAGGCGGTCGATCTTGGCGCCACCAATCTGGTCGTCGGCCGGCCGATCTATCAGGCGGCCGATCCGCGCGCGGCGGCTGAAGCCATCGCGCGCGAGGCCGGGGTCAACGACCTATGAGAGTCGTGGCCAAGATTTGTGGTCTGTCGACGCCAGAGACGGTGGATGCCGCAGTCGCCGGCGGGGCCCGCTGGGTGGGCTTCGTCACCTATCCGCGCTCGCCGCGCCATATCTCGACTGACCTGTTGCGTACGCTGGGTGCACGGGTTCCCGGGAGCGTCGGCCGGGTTGGATTGTTCGTCGATCCCGACGACGCGCTACTGGACGAGCGACTGGCCGCCGGCACGATCGACATGCTGCAGCTTCACGGTTCGGAGACACCGGCGCGCGTGGCCGAGCTGAAGGTGCGCACCGGCAAGCCGGTAATGAAGGTGATCAAGGTCGCCACGTCCGAAGATGCCGAACGCGGCATCGCTGCCTACGCATCGGTGGCCGATCGGCTGATGTTCGAGCCGGCCGAGGGCATCCTGCCCGGCGGCAACGGCAAGGCCTTCGACTGGACCATCCTGCGCGGCCTTACCATACCGTTGCCGTGGCTCTTGGCCGGCGGGCTCACGCCCGACAATGTCGCCGAAGCGGTGCGCGTTGCGGGCGCAGCTGCCGTCGATGTTTCTTCTGGCGTCGAATCGAGCCGGGGTGTGAAATCGATCGAGTTGATTCGTGCCTTCCTCGACCGGGTGAAGGCGCTTTGAGAAGGGGACGGACATGAAAGTCGAGCTGCGATTGAAGGAACTCGGCATCGAACTCACCAGGCCCACGACTCCGGTGGGCAGCTATGTGAATGCTGTGCGCACCGGAAACCTGCTCTATCTCGCCGGCAAGGGCCCAGGCCTGCCAGGCAAGCCGCTGCCCGTGGGCAAGCTCGGCCGCGACTTCTCGATCGATCAGGGCTACGGCTTCGCGCGCGACACCGGCCTCAGCATCCTCGCTACCCTCAAGGAAGAGCTGGGCGACCTCGACCGCGTGAAGCGGATCGTCAAGGTGCTGGGCATGGTCAATGCCACGTCGGAATACGGCAGCCAGCCGGAAGTGATCAACGGCTGCTCCGATCTCTTTGTCGAGGTGTTTGGCGAACGCGGCCGCCATGCGCGCTCGGCGGTCGGCATGGGCTCTCTGCCGCGTGGCATTCCGGTCGAGATCGAAGTGATCGTCGAGGTCGAGGCGGAGCCCGTCCCGCGCGTCGCTGCCGCCAAACCCGCTACCAAGCTGAAATCGGCACCCAAAGCGAAGGCCAAGTCGGCCAAGACCAAGATCAAGTCGGCCAAGGCCAAGAAGCGCTAGGACTCTTTGACCACCCCCTGCCGGGGCTGCTAAGCCCGCCCGTCCCGACAGGAAGAGCAATGGCCACTTCACCCAACAGTTTTCGCACCGGCCCCGACGAGCGCGGGCATTTCGGCATCTTTGGCGGCCGCTATGTCGCCGAAACGCTGATGCCACTGATTCTCGATCTCGAAAAAGCCTACAACGAGGCCAAAGCCGATCCGGCGTTCCAGGACGAGCTCGACTATCTTCTTGAGCACTATGCCGGACGGCCCAGCCCGCTCTATTTCGCCAAGCGCCTGACCGAGAAGCTGGGCGGCGCCAAGGTCTATCTCAAGCGCGATGAACTGAATCACACCGGCAGCCACAAGATCAACAATGTGCTGGGCCAGGTCCTGATGGCCAAGCGCATG
>CALDNT010000166.1 GCA_937915145.1 uncultured Reyranella sp. | reverse complement strand
GAAGAAAGCCGGCGCCGGCAAGATGATCAACATCGGCTCGATGATGTCGATCTTCGGTGCGTCGTTTGCCACCGCCTATGCCGCGAGCAAGGGCGGCATGGTGCAGATGACCAAGGCGATGGCCACCGCATGGGCCAAGGACAACATCCAGGTGAATGCGATCCTGCCGGGGTGGATTGATACGGCGCTGACCCAGCGTGCGAGACAGGAAGTCCCGACGCTGCACGACTCGGTTCTGAAGCGCACGCCGGCCGGCCGCTGGGGCACCCCCGACGACTTCGCCGGCATCGCGGTGTTTCTGGCTGCAGCCGCATCCGATTACGTGACAGGTGCCGCAATCACCGTCGACGGCGGCTATTCCGTACAGGGGTGACCGGCAATATCCACTACGGCGATTGGACCCGGCACGTCGCGCGATCGACGAAGAGCCCCGTCTTGGGCCCATAGACGGTCAAGCCGACGCGCATGCCGCTTCCCACCGCCGGGACAAGCACACGCGTCTCTTCGACCGGCTTGCCGTTGTTGGTGAAACCGCAATGGAGCAATGGGACGACCGTCTTGGCGCTGTTATTGTTCAGATAAAGCACGACTTGCCAGCGCTGCGACGGGACGGCGCGGAGAGTGGCGTCGTCGATATTGACGATCGGCACCGTTGGCCCGGCCGTGATTGGCACGCTGCCAAGCGGCGTGATCCTCGGTCGCTGCACGACCACGCCGTCGACGTGAACCGCTTGCGCCAAAGGATCGAAGGCACGGTCGCTCGGCGTATTCGGCCCTGGAACCAGGCCGACATTTTCCGGCGTCCAGATCTGGCCGGTCTTGGGGTCACGAAACTCGGGCACGCCCGCCGATGCCGGCGTGTCGACGCTGCTGCGTGGGGCTTGCCCAAGCGCGGCCGGCGCGATCGTGAGTCCGACCAGACACACAAGGGCCGTCAGGCCCGATCCATACGATCTGTACATCGCTAGCATCCTCCTCGATTCGACCGTCAGGCGCCACTGTCGGCTTGCGGAAAGAAACGCCACAATTCGGCGCTGCGGGCCTCCGGCGGCAGGCTCCCGAGCTGCATTGAAGTGCGAAAGTTGCCTCTATGCGCTCTTCTCGTCCAGATCCTTTCGACTGACCTGCAATGCATCTTCCATGTCGCCCGCCATGGCGTAGGCGAAGGCGAGATTCTGCCGGATGCACCCGTCGGCGGCACCTCCATGCCCTGGCGATGCCGCGCCTGGGCATCGGCATGGCATCCCCGCATGTCGAGCACGACGCCCAAGGCATTCAGCACACAGCAATCGCGGGGGGCCGATTACAGCGCGGCCTCGAACTGACACAGTAAAAGATCGGACCGCCCCATCGAGATCAATGCCGCCGCCAATCCCCGCCGCGTTCGGCTTGCAACCACGCACTTGCTGTTCACGATGAAAGCTTCGCCGGCTTCACGACATCGCCGACGCGGCTGCAATCCACAGGCCGCCGACGGCGATCGCCGGGCCATACGGTAAGCCACCACGCAGACGGGTTTGCACCGATGTGCCACCCGCCGTCGCGGTAGGCCCGATTGGCGCGCCTGCCAGGACAGCGAGCCCCAATACGCCGCCAGCCAGAGCCGTAACTGTAAGGAATTCGACGAGCAGATCGGAACCGGCGAACAGACTGGATGCGGCAAGTAGCTTGACGTCGCCACCTCCCAGGCCACCGAGGGCAAAGGCGAGCGCCCCGAGGGCGAACACGGCCGCCGCGCAGCCCACCGCCAGACCGATCCGGGCAAGCGAGGGGCCGTCGCCCGCGAAACCGCAGAGTGTCCAGACACCGAACGTTGCGACGACGGCCACCGAGAACCCGTCGGCAATCCGCATAGAGCGCAAGTCCTGCCGGGCGGCCGCCAACAGAAGCAGCACGAAGACAATCAGGCAAACGGACTGGAGAGGGACTAGCAGTGACATCCGATACCCTCTACCCCATCAGTGCCGCCAAGCACCTTCAGGGGCCATTCCGATGATCCGGTCACCTTCGCGCCGCCTGACTGCGTAATGTGGCCTTGGAAATAACTTGAAGTAGAAAACTTCAAGACGAATACACAGACGAAAAGACACTAGACAATATCGTTACGAACGATATTTCAGCACTACATCAAGATACTTTACTATAGCGTTATTATTAAATGGAAAATTCCCAAGAATTTCCAATAGAAGGCAGTCGCAGTCAGCGGCCTATTGGTGGATCGCGCCCGTCATATGGGACTGCATTGTCAGGTCACTGTATTTGAAACATTGCCCAGGACGTTCGAAATCTTGTCGCCGACGGTGCGCATGGATGCGATCGCCGCCACAGCAATCAGCGAGGCGATCAACGTATACTCAACCGCCGTCGCACCTTGGTCGTTTTTCATCATCCGACGGAACATCGACAACATACTTCATCTCCAGAACCCAAGACGCAGGCGACGGTTAGCCAATTTACTTTGGATAGCATGCCTTTGGGGAGCGTACTTAACACCGATTCTTCGGTCAATTGAAATTAGACAAAAATATGAAGAATATGGTACAATATATTGAATATATTGAAATTCTTCATGCCTACACCTCGAATCGTCAAGAACCGGCTGCCGTGATCTGGCGGGCTTCGGCAAGACGCGCCACCGCCGTCCACAAGCACAAGCCTGCGAACAGGCCAGCCAACCAGGGAAAGGCCTCCGGAAAGACACAGAACAACACGAACGCCACTATCGTCTCGGTCCCCTCGATCAACCCTGCGGCGTAAAAAAACGACTTTCGACCGCGCCTGCCGTCGTCGGTTTCGCCGCGCTGAGCGGCCATGACAGCTCGCCCGAGGAACGACGCTCCGGTGCAAACGAATGCCGCCAGGAGGACGGCAGCCCACACCGCATTGGTCTGGCTCGCCAGCGCGAAGCCGACGGGAACGGCAGCATAGAACGCCATGTCGCAGACGATATCGAGATAACCGCCAAAGGGCGTAGGTTTGCCCTGCCGTGCGATCGGCCCATCCAGCCCGTCGATCAGACGATTGAGCAGGATGGCCAGCAAGGCAAAACCGAACAAGCCGAAGGCCAGCAGCGGAACCGAAAGCAGTCCGACAGCCAATCCAACCAGACTTGCGGCATTGGCCGATACGCCCTGCCCCGCCAGCCAAGCCCCGCCGCGGTTGAGCGGCGGATCGATCAAGCGCCGCAGGACGGGGTCGAACATTGACGCGCGACCGCCTCAATCGCGCGGCGGCGGCCCGGAATCGACGGCGCGCAGCGATACGACCTCCGCCGGCCTGGCCTCGGCCTGCCGGTCCTTCGACGTCTGGCGGCGATAGGCGGTCCAACTGAACGGGATCAGCGACACATAGACCAAGCCAATCAGGGACAAGGCAATCCAGGGAGAACTCGCCAGCATGCCCATCACCAGTGCAGCGCCGAGCAGAGACGGCAACACGAGGTGGCGCGGGATTCGTCCCTTCTTGAAGGAATAGGTGGGCAGGCTGCTCACCATCAGTCCTCCGACGACAATCAATACTGCGCCCACGACCAGTGCGTGGCGCGGCCATGCCGCTTCGATTTCGAAACTTACCATCAGCGGAATCAACGCCAGCAACGCACCTGCCGGCGCCGGCACACCGGTGAAATACGAACCTGTCCAGGCAGGTGGCGGGCTGTCGGCCACCAGCGCGGTATTGAAGCGCGCCAATCTCAGGGCCGAGCAGATGGGAAACATCAAGGTTACCACCCAACCGAGCGAGCCTGCGTCGCTCAATGACGCCAGATAGAGCACGAGCGCCGGCGCGACGCCGAAGCACAAGAAATCCGACAGCGAATCCAGTTCCGCGCCGAAACGGCTGGTGACACCGAGCCGGCGCGCAACCCGCCCATCGAGGGCATCGAAGATCGCGGCAACGATGATGGCAATAACGGCAAGACGCATCTCGCCCCGAAGGGCGAAGCGGATCGCGGTCAAGCCCGAACACAACGCCGCGAGCGTGAGAACATTGGGGATCAGCCGGTTGATAGAGAAGCCCATCAGCCGGCGCCGATGCGTGCCGTGATCGCTGTCCATGGTGGCCTCCTAGAATTCGATCGCCACGCGCCGCCCCGACGCGACCGGATCGAGTTCGGCCATGACCGTCTCACCTCCGATCATGCGCTGCCCCGGCGCGACCAGCAGACGCGCGCCATGCGGCAGATAGAGATCGGTACGGCTGCCAAACCGAATATGGCCGAAACGCTCGCCGGCCGCGACGACCTGGCCAGGCTTGACGTAGCAGATAATCCGGCGCGCCACCCAGCCCGCGATCTGTACGCAGCCGATCACGCGGCCATCGGAACGGCGCAAGGCAATCGCCGTACGCTCGTTATCGTCGCTCGCCTTGTCGGCGGCGGCGTTCAGGAACTTGCCGGGACGATAGGCCACGACCTCAACGGACGCCGCACAGGGCGCGCGATTAATGTGAACATCGAAGACGCTGAGAAAGATCGAGACGCGGGTCAGGGCTTCATTTCCCAACCCGAGTTCCGGCGGCGGAACCGCATCGACGACCATCTGCACGAGGCCGTCGGCCGGTGCGATCAGTACCCCGTCGTCCTGCGGCACGCCACGCGGCGGGTCGCGGAAGAAATAGATCGACCACAGGGTCAGGACCATCAGCGGCCAGAACAGCCACGCTGCCCCTGTCAACGCCGCAAGAAAGGCCGCGCCCGCAAAAGCGGCGATGAACCGCCAGCCGTCGGCAAGAATGGGCACAAGAAAATTTGCCAGCATGAACGTACTCTATTGTCGCTTGGGGCCGTCAGTTGGCCTTTGGCAGGCTGAAGACCTGGCCCGGATATATCAGGTCAGGGTCTCGGATCTGATCCTTGTTGGCATTGTATATCTTCGTGTGATGCCATCCCTGACCATAATGAGCGCGGGCTATATTCCAAAGATTGTCGCCGCGCACCACATACAAGCGCCGGCCGTCGCCGGCCGTGCCCGGCGGCACGACGGCCCGCTCGAACGGCAGCTCGAGGCGGCCAACGGGCTTGCCGTCCTTGGCCAATCGATCGAGTCGCAGCTTGTGCTTGCCATGGGCGAGGGGCTCGGACGGCGTCAGACGCCACCGGCCATCGGCGCCGGCGACGCCTTCGGCGACGGCCTTGTCGTCGACATAGACCCGCACCGCCGTTCCCGGCGTCGCCTGCCCGGTGACCGTGACATGGCCACGGTCGTCGTAGTCCAGTGTCGACAGCACGAGGTCGCCCGACTTTGGCACACCGGCCGATGTCGGCGGCTGGACGAGCGTCGTCGGCCCCGCTGGCGGTGTGATCATGACCAGCGTCTGATCCCTGGGGGGCGCGCCTGCCACCGCCAGTGGCTCCTTGGACGCCGCACCCGCCACCGGCGGATCCGGCACGACGACGACCACAACCTGGTCGGAGGTAACGGGCGCACGGCCATCGATATGCTCGATCACCCGCAGTTCGTGTTGGCCTGGGCCGAGAGGGGTATCCTGGGTAACGACAACCCATTCGCCGTTGGCATCTGCCGTGCTGCTGGCGATCTCCTTGCCGCCATCGAGCAACAAAACCTTGGCTCCCGGAGCGGCCCGGCCGGCAACCACGGCCCGCCCGTCCGGCCCGACCCGGGCGATGTCGAAGCTTGGCTTCGCGGCCGCCGCTGGCGGGGCCGGCGGCGGCACCATTGGCGGAACCTGAGACGTTTCAGCTGCGGGCGCAGGCGCGGGCGTCGCCACCGCGGCGGGCTTGACCACCCGGTCGATGAATGCCTGCTCGGTCAGTTCGCTGCGCCAGGCAACTGCAAGGGCCACGGCGATGACAATCACCCCGCCCAGCAGCAATCCAAAAACAGTGCGTGACATCGCCCTCCCAACGGTGCGACGACCGACCGCCGCCGGCATCGCAACCCTGCTTGGCGAAATGATACCATGCCTCCCCGGTCCGGAACGACATCGGATCGCCCTTAAAATAAGAAGCTTCCGTGCCCAAAAACAACCCTCCCGCCCTATGCGTCTTCTGCGGTTCCCGCTTCGGCGCCGACCCGGCCACCCGTGACACGGCCATCCAGCTCGGTGCCTTGATGGCGCGCGAGGGCATACGCCTCATTTATGGTGGCGGTGGCGTCGGCCTGATGGGCCTGGTCGCGAATGCCGCCCTGGCGGGTGGCGCGAAGGTCGTCGGTGTCATCCCCGACTTCCTGCTGCAGCGCGAAGCCGGCCACCCGGACCTGACCGAGACCGTCGTCGTGCAGACCATGCATGAGCGAAAGCTGCAGATGTTCGAGCGTTCCGATGCCTTCGTCGTGTTGCCTGGCGGTCTCGGCACTCTGGAGGAGTTCTTCGAGGTCCTGTCCTGGCGTACGCTCGGCCTGCACAGCAAGCCGATCGTGATCGTCGACCAGGGAGGCTATTGGAAGCCCCTCGCGGACCTCCTCCGCGGCGTCGTGGACAACGGTTTTGCCGATCGGGCCCATCTCGATCACGTGGCTTTCATCAGCGACCTCGAGCAACTGTTACCGACAATTGCGGCGATGCCGGCGGGCGCCGCCCCGGAAAAGACTCTCGACCGGATGTGACTGTGCCGGCAGGCCGCCTTGCCTTTTCCGACCTGCGCGATCGCGCGCTCACGACAACGTACCGAAATATGCGCAGGCCCGCCCGTGCCGCGACAGGGCCATGTCGGTCCTCAAAAGGCCCCATTGTCACCGGCAAAGCTTCCAAGCTCGACGCCTGAAAAAGATTGGCCGCGTGCCCTGGTGACATCGCCGTGCCGAAGATTGCCTTTACCCTCACGGTGGTGCAACAAGACAGGCCATAATCAGCAATAGATCAACCCAGCCGAAACCAAAGCGGCGCACGGAGGCGCAGGTATGTCAGATCTCGAAATCGTCTGGACGAAGGTTGATGAAGCACCTGGGCTCGCTACGTTTTCCCTGCTGCCGATCGTCGAAGCCTTTGTCGGGACAGCCGGCGTGAAGATGAAGCTGAAGGACATTTCGCTGACCGGCCGCATCATCGCCAACTTCCCCGACAAACTGACGCCCGCACAAAAGATCAACGACGAGCTCGCCGAACTCGGTAAACTTGCGATGCGCCCCGAGGCCAACATCATCAAGCTGCCCAATATTTCTGCGTCGATCCCGCAGCTGAAGGCCGCGATCAAGGAGTTGCAGAGCAAGGGCTACGACGTGCCGAACTATCCGGACAGCGACGCGACGCCGGCGGACAAGGAAATCCGCGCCCGCTACGGGAAAGTGCTCGGCAGCGCCGTCAATCCGGTGCTGCGCGAGGGCAATTCCGACCGCCGCGCCGCCGGTGCCGTGAAGCAGTACGCGCGCAAGCATCCGCACAAAATGGGCGCCTGGAGCAAGGACTCGAAGACGCACGTGGCGACCATGTCGGGCGGCGATTTCTACGGTTCGGAGGTCGCGACGACGATTGCGGCGCCGACCAATGCCCGTATCGAGTTGGTCGGCAGTGATGGCGCGGTCACGGTGCTGAAGGCGAAGACGCCGCTCAAGGCCGGCGAGATAATCGATTCGTCGGTGATGAACCGTAAGGCATTGCGCGCCTTTTTCGCCGCGCAGATCGACGCCGCGAAGAAGGAAGGCATCCTGTTTTCGCTGCATGTCAAGACGACCATGATGAAGATCTCCGATCCCATCCTGTTCGGCCATTGCGTTTCAGTGTTCTTCGCTGACGTGTTCGAGAAGCATGGCGCCACATTCAAGAAGCTCGGCATCGATCCCGACAACGGCCTGGGCGACCTGCTCACCCGCATCGAGACGCTGCCGGAAGCCGAGAAGGCCGTCATCAAGGCCGATATCCAGGCCGAGTACGCGAAGCGGCCCGGCCTCGCCATGGTCAATTCCGACAAGGGAATCACCAATCTCCACGTGCCGAGCGATGTGATCATCGATGCCTCGATGCCGGCGATGATCCGCGAGTCGGGGAAGATGTGGGGCCCTGACGGCAAGCTGCACGACGTCCTCGCCGCGATCCCCGATCGCTGCTACTCGACGCTGTTCCAGGCCGTCATCGAGGACTGCAAGGCGCATGGTGCCTTCGACCCGAAGACGATGGGCTCCGTGCCGAACGTGGGGTTGATGGCGCAGCAAGCCGAGGAGTATGGCTCGCACGACAAGACCTTCGAGGTCGCCACGGCTGGAACAGTGCGCGTAGTTGCCGATGACGGCACGGTGCTGCTGTCACAGCCGGTCGAGACCGGCGACGTCTTCCGGATGTGCCAGGTCAAGGACGAGCCGATCCGGGACTGGGTCAAGCTCGGGGTGCGCCGCGCGCGCCTCAGCAACACCCCGGCGGTGTTCTGGCTCGACGCCAAACGCGCGCACGATGCGCAGTTGATCGCCAAGGTCGAGAAGTACCTCAAGAACGAGGACACGAAGGGTCTGGACATCCGCATCTTGGCGCCGGTCGAGGCCATCAAGTTCTCGCTCGATCGCATTCGCAAGGGGCTCGACACCATCTCCGTCACAGGCAACGTGCTGCGCGACTACCTGACCGATCTTTTCCCGATCATGGAGCTGGGCACGTCGGCCAAGATGCTGTCGATCGTTCCGCTGCTGGCGGGCGGCGGGTTGTTCGAGACCGGCGCCGGCGGTTCGGCGCCCAAGCATGTGGAGCAGTTCCAGCACGAGGGGTATCTGCGCTGGGATT
Source organism: uncultured Reyranella sp. (assembly GCA_937915145.1). Lineage (GTDB taxonomy): Bacteria > Pseudomonadota > Alphaproteobacteria > Reyranellales > Reyranellaceae > Reyranella. The sequence goes on along the minus strand of CALDNT010000166.1, from coordinate 12,254 downwards.
CGCTCGGCGAATTCCTGGCGCTTGGCGCTTCGCTGGAACATCTGGCGCAGACAACCGGGAATGAGGACGTCAAGGTTTTGGCCGAGACACTCGATGAGGCCAACGGCAAGATCCTCGAGGACAACCGTTCGCCAGCGCGCAAGGTCGGCGAACTGGATAATCGCGGCAGCCATTTCTACCTGGCGAAGTATTGGGCAGAGGCGCTGGCCCGACGGGATAACAGCACGGGCCTGTCGGCCCGCTTCAAACCGCTGGCGGAAACGCTGGCGGCCAACGAGGCCAAAATTGACGCCGAGCTGATCGCCGCGCAGGGTAAGCCGGTGAATACGGGCGGCTACTATCTCCCCGATCGGAGCAAGACATCGGCAGCGATGCGGCCGAGCGCGACATTGAACGCGGCACTCGCCGCTCTTTGATGCGGCGCCAGGTGGAGCCGCCCATTGATCGTCGCGGGAGTTGACGGCTGCCGTACCGGCTGGGTTGTCTGCCGGCGTGATGCCGACGGTTCCCTGGACATAAGTGTTGTGAAGACCTTCGCAGAAGCCTGCGAGGGTCTTTCCATTTTGGCCGTCGACATGCCGATCGGCCTCACCGACACCCCACGCCCCGGCCGCGCCTGCGAGGGCGAGGCGCGCGCCCTGATGCCGGGTAAGGCAAGCTCGGTCTTCCCGACGCCCTGTCGCCCTGCGCTGGCCTGCACGACCCACGCCGAAGCCAATGCGGCAAGCCGAAAGCTCGGCCTTGGCCTCAACCAGCAGACCTTTCATCTATTTCCCAAGATGCGCGAGATCGACGCTCTTCTGCGCTCCAGCGCCAGACTCCGGCGCATCGTCTACGAGGCCCATCCCGAGCTCGCCTTCACGCGCATGAACGGCGGCAAGCCCGTTCTCAGCAAGAAGCGAAAACCCGAGGGCTTCGCGGAGCGTCACAAGCTGCTCGCCGGGCACGGCTTCAAATGGAAGCCGGAGCCGCTTGCCGGCGCAGCGCGCGACGACGTGCTCGATGCCATGGCGGTCTGCCGCACGGCGGCGCTAATCACTGAGGGCAAGGCAGCGCGCCTCGGCCCAGCAAGGAAACGCGACCGTCACGGCCTGCCGATGAACATCTGGTATTGATCTGCCGTTCGCCAATGAAAAACGCCCGATGGAACGGTCCATCGGGCGTTTCGTGGCGGCACATGCATGCGCACCGCCATCAGGGGGCAAAGGTCAACTCAAACCTGCGGGAATTGCAAACTTCCATCAGACCATCCCAAGTGCGTGCTTGTAGACATCGAGCAGGGTCTCCTGTTCGGCCCGGTCGGCGGCATCCATCTGGCGGAGCGAAACGACCTTGCGCATGGTCTTGACGTCGTAGCCGACACCCTTAGCCTCGGAATAGACATCCTTGATATCGCCGCCGATCGCCTTGCGCTCCTCTTCGAGCTTCTCGATTCGCTCGACGAAGCTCTTCAGACGGTCGGCCGAAATCGGCCCGGCCTTGGTCTTCTTGGAAACGGCGCTTCCGTCCGGCATGTCCTCAACTCCTAGGGTCCAGTCGGACGGACCATAGAAGCGCGCACGGTGTTGGCTCAATGACGCCGATGCGATGAAAGACGGGGATAACGGGGACGGCGTCCGGAAAAGCCCCAGGACCTCAATTTTCAAAGTGGAAAAGACGTGCAATTTCCAGCCAGGCGGCCTTGCCGAGTTCACGATCGTCCTCATCCGTGCCGCCATGGGCATTTAAAATCGACTTGGGCGTCGTTTCACCGGGCAACAGCACGCGATGACCGGCGCCTGGGCGAAGGACGAGAGATGCGGCCTTCCCACTAGCCTTCAATCGGGCGGACAATGCCTCGGCAAAGATCGCCGAGGGCCAAAGGGCATCGTCACCACCAACAACAAGGACGACTTCGGCACGACTAAGTTCGATAGGAATGCTGGCCCGGGACACTTGCCCTGGAAAAGCGCGCAGGCTTTCCTGGAACAGTTCGAGATAGCGAACTGGGGGCACGCGGTTGACGGAAAGCAGGGCTTCTGCTGGATGCGGAACAAAAGGGAAGGGCGTTCCACCACGGGTAAAGCTCGAGCGCAGCGGCCATTCGAAGCCGTCCTTCCCCGGACCAACGTTCGCCCATACGACCGACGAAGGACTGATCGCGATCACGATATCGACCCGAAGATCATATGAAGCAACAAGCAAGGCAGCTTCGGCGCCCTTGGATGTCCCAACAAAGCCGATCCTGTCGCAGCCCTCTTCGCACAAGCGGTCAATTGCCTGCGAAAAAATCTCGATCGGGATCTCGCATATTCCAGGGCTTTGTCCTTCTCCGCCGAACCACCGAAGCGCTATGGCGAGGACACCGCACTCCGCGAACAGCCCCGCCCGCACAACGTCGACTCTGCCACTCGACCCGCCAAGCACAACTACGCCCGCGCCGCCTCGCCACTCGGGACGAAGCAACGCCCCTTGAAGGCCCCTTTCCAAATTTTCTTCGGTGAAACCCATGAGCAGCGCGAGGACAACAGGGCGGCTCAGCCGTGCTTGTGTTGGCCCTTGTCGAAGGCCTTCTTCTGGTCGCCCGAGGCCTCCGTCTGGTGCTTGGCCTTCCACTCGTCGTAGGACATGCCGTAGACGATCTCGCGTGCCTTGGGGTCGGGAATTTCGATGCCCTGTTTGCCCGCCTCCTCGCGATACCAGCGCGACAGGCAGTTGCGGCAAAAGCCGGCCAGATTCATCATGTCGATATTCTGAACGTCGGTGCGTTCCTGCAGGTGCGCGACCAGCCGGCGGAAGGCGGCAGCTTCGAGATCGGTGCGGGTCTTGTCGTCCATGGCAATCTCCTGGGGCCTTGGAGCCTGATGCTGGGATATAGGCTCAGGCCAGTGCCGTCGCAACGGCAGCCTGGATCGCGGGGGCCAGCCGCCGCCCCCAGGCCCGAGCCTCGTGGAGCGTATCGATCAGATCCTGGCGCACTTCCAGCGAACAGTACGGCAATCGGCGTGCTCCTGCGTGTGCATTGAGCGTGTATTCATAGGAGGCGCGCGCCGAATAGGGCTCGTTGTCGCCCACCACCAGCGACGGGTCGCGCCGCAGTTCGGCGAGCAGCGGCTCCGGCAGGCGCGGATCGTCGTTCCACAGCACGCCGACATGCCAGGGGCGCTTGAAGTCTTTCATCTCGGGCGTGAAGCTGTGCATGACCAGCAGGGCCACGGACCGCCCGCCCGCGGTCATCCGGTCGAGCTGGCGATCGACCTCGTGGTGGTAGGGCCAGAAGCATGCCTCGACGCGCGCGTCGATCTGCGCCTTCGTCAGGTTGCGGTTGGCCGGCACTGGGGTGCCGTCACTGATTTCGGGAATCGACCCCTCGCCCCCTGGCCAGCGGTTGCAGTCGATCACCAACCGGGAATATCCCGAGGCGACGAGCGGTGCGTCGAGCCGCGAAGCCAGCTCGATCGCCGTATCGAGCCCGCCGATATCCCAGCCAATGTGGCGCGCCAGCTCTATTTCGGGAATGCCGAGCCCGCCCAATGCCTTCGGGACGGCCTTGCTGGCATGGTCGCAGAGCAACAGAAGCGGCGCCGTACCCTTTTCGTTGAAGACCGAGAACGGCGGCGGATCGCCCGACCCGAGGAGTTGTTGCATCGCGCCCCTATAGTGTGAAGATTGCCCAAATGAAAGATGCCGATGCCCGCGCGCTGCTGCGCGATCTGTTCGATGCGGCGCTGGCCGCCGCCCGCCCCGCGACCTGCCTCGCGCCCTACATCGCCCGGCTGCAGCCTCCGAGGGGCCGCACGATCGTGATCGGTGCCGGCAAGGCAAGTGCTGCCATGGCGCGCGCAGTAGAAGATCAGTGGGCTCATCCGCTCGAAGGCCTTGTCGTCACCCGCTACGGATACGGCGAGGCATGCAAGCGCATCGAAATCGTCGAGGCGGCACACCCCGTGCCCGACGAGACGGGCCGTGCCGCGGCGGGCCGTATTCTCGACAAGGTGAAAGGCCTCGCGGCCGACGATCTCGTGCTCTGTCTCATTTCAGGTGGCGCCTCCTCGCTGCTCGCCCTGCCCGCCCCCGGCCTGTCGCTGGCCGACAAGCAGGAGGTCAACCGCGCACTGCTGAAATCGGGCGCCAACATCGGCGAGATGAACACCGTGCGCAAACATCTCTCGGCCATCAAGGGCGGGAGGCTCGCCATCGCCGCGCAGCCGGCACGCGTCCTGTCTTGGCTGATCTCCGACGTGCCCAACGACGATCCCGGCGTGATCGGCTCGGGGCCGACCGTGCCCGACCGCACGACGTTCGCAGAAGCGCTGGCGGTGCTCGCCAAGTACCGGATCGATCCTCCCGCACCGGTACGCGCCCATCTCGAAGCCGGCGCGGCTGGCAGGATCGAGGAGACACCCAAGCCCGCCGAACCCAGGCTGAAGCGCGTCGAGACGATTATCGTGGCCACGCCCAAGCGATCGCTCGAGGCCGCCGCGGCAGTGGCGCGTTCGCGCGGTTGCGTCGTCGTGATGCTGGGCGACAATCTCGAGGGCGAGGCGCGCGAACTGGGCGCCGCGCACGCCCGTCGCGCCCTCGATCTCGTGGGACGCACCATGAAGCCGACGGTTATTCTGTCCGGCGGCGAAACGACGGTGACGGTGCGCGGCAAGGGCCGCGGCGGCCGCAACGTCGAATATCTGCTCGGCCAGACGATCGAGGCGAACGGTGCACCGCAGATCTGGGGCCTCGCCGCCGACACCGACGGCGTCGACGGTGCCGAGGAAATCGCCGGTGCGATTTTCACGCCCGACTCCCTGGCGCGCGCCGTTGCCAAGGGCCGCGATCCCAAGGCGATGTTGCAGGACAACGACGGCCACAGCTTCTTCGAACTCATCGGCGACAGCCTGGTCACGGGGCCGACCCGGACCAACGTCAACGATTTCCGCGCCATCCTGATCGTACCGAAGACATGACGACCTACACCGGCTCCTGCCACTGTGGCGGTATTGCCATCCGTTTCGACTCAGACAAGCAGCCCGACGAAATGCGGGTCGGCCGTTGCGGCTGCAGCTTCTGCCGCCGCCATGGCGCGCGCACCATGGGCGATCCCGCGGGATCCGTCGAATTCCGCTGCAAGCCCGGCAGTCTCTCACGCTACCGCTTCGGGCTCGGGATCACCGACTACTTGTTGTGTGCAAAATGCGGCGCCTATGTCGGCGCCGTCATGGACGACGAAAACGGTCCGATCGGCATCGTGAACGTCAATTCCCTCGACATTCGCGACGTCTTCGACGCCGCTCCGCCGCTGCACCATTACGACGGCGAGGACGAGACCGGCCGGAGGGCGCGCCGCCGGAAATTCTGGATGAAGGTGGCCGTGGTCGCCTGATGCTTCCTGACGCGGCAGCCGCCCAATCGCCGTTGCATCTTCGGCCGATTTCTTTTATGTATGAATTAATGTATACATAAATAGATGACTGAAGCAAGAATGCAGACCAACGACACCTTCCACATCGCGGTCATGCCAGGCGACGGCATCGGCATTGAGGTCATGAGCCCCTGTCTCGCCGTGCTCGAGGTCGCGGCCCATCGTATCGGCGGTTTTCGCCTGGCCTTCGACCAGCGTGAGGCCGGCGCCTTGTGCTATCGCGACACGGGTGTCGCCCTGCCCAAGGCATCGCTGGAGGCGGCGCGCGGCGCCGACGCGATCCTGCTCGGTGCCATGGGCTGGCCCGAAATTCGCTATGTCGACGGCACCGAAATTTCACCGCAGATCGACTTGCGGATCGAGTTCGGTCTCTATGCCGGAGTCCGTCCGGTCAAGACCCTGCCCAGCATGAAACCGGTTCTCTCCGACGACCGCGCCGGTGCCCTGGATTTTGTCGTCATCAGGGAGTCGACCGAAGGTCTCTTCGCGTCTCGTGGCAAGGGTTCGATCGTCGACGATCGTGAAGCACGCGATACCATGGTCATCACCCGCCACGTCTGCGAACGCCTGTTCGACTTCTCGTTCCAACTGGCGCGCGATCGCAAGGCGAATGGTGGCAAGGGAATTGTTACCTGCGTCGACAAGGCGAATGTCTTCTCCAGCTTCGCCTTCTTCCGAAAGATCTTCGACGAACGCGCGGCGCTCAATCCAGATATACGGGCCACGCACGCCTACATCGATGCAACGGCGCTATTCATGGTGCGCCGCCCATGGGAGTTCGACGTCCTGGTCACCGAGAACATGTTCGGCGACATCCTGTCCGATCTCGGCGCCGGCCTGATCGGTGGCATGGGCTTCGCCCCCTCGGCCGACATCGGCGACAGGCATGCCGTCTTCCAGCCCTGCCACGGCACGGCGCCCGACATCGCCGGCCAGGACAAGGCCAATCCGACCGCCATGATCCTGTCCGCCGCGATGATGCTCGAGTGGCTTGGCGTCAGGCATGACAGGCCTCAGGCAGTAACGGCCGGTCAGCTCATCCGAGCCGCCGTTGACAACGCCTTCAGCGCTGGCATCCGACCTTATGAGATCGGAGGCCGCCACGGCACAACCGACATCGCTCGCCGGGTCATCGAGGCGCTGCAGACCGTCGAACCCGTCGCCACCTGAAACAGCCTGCACCATGCCCTTCATCCGAGTCGCAACGGTCGGCACCGGCTACTTCAGCCGCTTCCAGTACCGTGCGTGGGCGCGGATTGCCGAAGTCGCGCTCGTTGGCGTCTGCAACCGCACATTGGCCGCGGCGGAAGCCGTTGCGTCAGAGTTCGGAATTCCGTCGGCCTTCAACGATCTCGGCGCGATGCTGGATAACGTGAAGCCCGACCTGCTGGACATCATCACACCACCCGAAACGCACCTCGATGCCATCCGGCAGGCCGCCGCACGCGGGATCGATGTGATCTGCCAGAAGCCGTTCTGCCAAACCCTGGCCGAAGCCCACGACGCCGTGCGCATCGCCGACAGCGCCGGTATCAAGGTTGTGATCCACGAGAACTTCAGGTTCCAGCCTTGGCATCGCGAAGTGAAGCGGCTGCTTGCTTCCGGACTGCTGGGCCAGGTCTATCAGGCCACCTTCCGGCTCCGCCCTGGCGACGGCCAGGGCCCACACGCCTACCTGGAGCGGCAGCCCTACTTCCAGAGGATGCCGCGCTTTCTGGTCCATGAAACCGCGATCCACCTGATCGACACGTTCCGATTCCTCTTTGGCGAGGTCGAGGGCGTGTTCGGTTCCTTGCGCAAGCTCAATCCCGCCATTGCCGGGGAGGACGCCGGGCTCGTCATTCTGAACATGCAGGATGGCATCTGCTGCCTGTTCGACGGCAACCGCCTGTCGGATCACAAGGCCGGCAACCGCCGCCTGACGATGGGCGAAATGCTGGTCGAGGGCGCGAACGGCGTGTTGAGCCTCGACGGCGATGGTGTCATTCAGTTTCGTGCGCACGGTACGAACACGGCCCGCACGATCGACTATGCCTGGACAGGCCTGGATTTTGGCGGCGACTGCGTGCATGCGCTGCAACGGCACGTGATCGACAGTCGACTTGCGCATCTGACCGTGGAGAATACCGGCGAAGACTATCTCCGGAATGTTCAAGTTGAAGAAGCCATCTATGCCTCCCATGCCGAACGTCGCTACATTGCCCTCTGAAGCCGAGGGCGATGCCGGCCGGCCGTCCAATGCCGAGCGCGCCTATCGGTCGCTCAAGAACCTCATTCTAGGCAACGAATTGCCAGCCGGCAGCCAGCTCCTTGAGCAGGAGGCCGCCGAGCGCCTGGGCATGAGCCGCACGCCGGTGCGCGAAGCGATGGTTCGGCTTAAAGAAGACGGCATGGTCGAAATCAGGCCGCGCCACGGCATGCGTGTGCTGCCGGTGTCGTCCGCCGACATGCGCGAGATCTACGAGGTCCTGACCGCACTGGAGTCGGCAGCTGCCGAGATGGTGGCGCGACGTGGCGCCTCGCCAACCGAACTTGCAAACCTGCGCGCCGCGGTGGCTGACATGGAAGAAGCACTTGGTCGAGACGATTTGGACGGCTGGGCCGCCGCCGACAAACGCTTTCATTGGTTGCTGGTCACCCTGGCAGGCAACGAACGCCTTCAGCAGACGGTCTCGCAACTGGGCGAGCAGGCGCATCGCGCACGCGTGTTGACGCTTCGGCTGCGCCCGAAGCCCACGAACTCCATTCGCGATCACGCCCGGCTCGTTGCCGCAATCGCCCGACGCGACGCCGAGGGAGCCCGCAAGATACATCACGACCACCGCACCAAGGCGGGCGAGATGCTGGTCGACCTGCTGGACCGGCTCGGACTGAAGCAGGTCTGAAATGTCCTGCCGCCAAATTCATCATCCAGACGTGCGGCGCGCCGTACCCGACACGGGCGGCGGCGAAAGTTCTGGATGCACCCGACCATCATCGCCTAACGTCCTGCCATGACTGTACTTGGAGTAATCGCCGACGATTTTACCGGCGCGACCGACATCGCTGGCATGCTGGTCAAGGGCGGCATGCGCACGATCCAGACCATCGGCGTGCCGCCACCCGGGACGATCCCCGGCGATGTCGACGCCATCGTCGTTGCGCTCAAGACGCGCTCGATCCCGGCCAAGGAGGCGGTTGCCCAATCGCTCAAGGCGCTGAAGACGCTCCACGAAGCGGGCTGCGTTCGCTTTTTCTTCAAGTATTGTTCGACCTTCGACTCAACCGACGCCGGCAACATCGGCCCGGTGGGCGATGCGTTGCTCGACGCGCTCAAGTCCAACCAGGCGATCTATTGTCCCGCTTTTCCAGTGAATGGTCGCACGATCTTCTTCGGTCATCTGTTCGTAGGCGACGTACTGTTGTCGGACTCGCATATGCGGCACCATCCGCTGACGCCGATGACCGACGCGAGCCTGGTGCGCGTGCTGGCACCCCAGACGAAGCACAAAGTGGGGCTGGTCCCGCTCCGACAGGTGCAGGCGGGATCGGCAGCGTTGCGGGCCGCGCTCGACAAGCTCGCCACCGAGAGTGTCCGCCATGTTGTCGTCGATGCCGTGGCAGATACCGATCTTGGGATCATCGGCGAAGCCATTGGCGATGACGTCCTGGTCACCGGCGGTTCCGGCGTGGCGCTGGGCCTGCCGGCCGCCTATCGCCGCCGCGGTTTGCTCACACACAAGTCGGATGCCGACGTGCTGCCAGAGATTGCCGGTGCGGCGGCGATCCTCGCCGGCTCGTGCTCGGCGGCAACGCTCGGCCAGATCGCGGCTTTCAAGGGCCCGCACCGCGCGCTCGATACCGACGCGATCTGTCGCGGCGAAGCCGAGACAGAGAAGGCACTGGCCTGGGCGCGGGACAAGCTCGGCAACGGACCGATACTGCTCTCCGCCAGCAATGAACCCGATGCCGTGAAGGCTTTGCAATCGAAGTATGGCGTCGAAAAGTCCAGCCAAGCCATCGAGGCGACCATGGCTGCTCTCGCGCGTGGCCTTGTCGCCGCTGGAGTCGGCCGCCTGGTCGTGGCCGGTGGCGAGACCTCGGGCGCGGTTGTGGGCGCCCTCGACGTGACGGCGCTGCGAATCGGGCCCGAGATCGATCCCGGCGTGCCCTGGACCGCGTCGGTCGGCGCCAGGCCACTGTTACTGGCACTGAAATCCGGCAATTTCGGTGCTCCTGACTTCTTTACCAAGGCATTCAAGCACTTATGAGCACCACCGAAACCAAGATGCGCGATGCGATTTGCGTGCTGGGCGCCAAGCTCGCCGCCCGCGGCCTCTGCCCGGGTACCTCCGGCAACATCAGCGCGCGTGTCGCCGATGGCTGGCTGATGACGCCGACCAATTCCTCGTTGGGCGAGCTCGAACCCAGCCAGCTCTCGAAGCTCGATCTCTCGGGCAAACATGTGGGGGGCGATCCGCCGACCAAGGAAGCGCTGCTGCATCGCTCTGTCTATGACGTCAGACCCAAGGACGGCGCCATCGTGCATCTTCATTGCACCCATGCCGTGGCGATCTCCTGCCTCGACCCGTCGTGCCACCACAATGCCGAAAGCACGCTGCCGCCGATCACGCCCTACTTCGTGATGCGGGTCGGCAAGCTGCCGCTGGTGCCTTACTTCAAGCCGGGCGATCCCAAACTCGCCGATGCGATCCGTGAGTACGCAGCGGGCCATCGCGCCGTGCTACTGGCCAATCACGGGCCGGTGGTTGCCGGCACATCGCTGTCCGCCGCCTCCGCCTCGATCGAGGAGCTCGAGGAAACCGCCAAGCTCCATCTTCTCCTGCAAGGCCTCAAGACCCGTACCCTGACCGACCTCCAGGTGCGCGATGTCGAGGAAACCTTTTCTTCCTGATTGGATCCAAAATGCCCAAGCTCGCCGCCAATCTTTCGTGGATCTACCAGGAGGTGCCGTTCCTGCAGCGCTTCGGCGCCGCGGCCGCCCACGGCTTCAAGGCGGTCGAAATCCTGTTCCCCTACGAGGCGCCAGCGGCTGAAATCGCCGCCGAACTCAGGAAGCACAAGCTTACGCAGGCACTGTTCAACCTGCCGCCGGGCGACTGGAGCAAGGGCGAGCGCGGGCTCGCCGCCCTGCCCGGCCGCGAGGCCGAGTTTGCCGCCGCACTCGAGAAGGCGCTGGACTATGCCAAGGTTCTCGAATGCCGGACCTTGCACGTCATGTCGGGCATGATCGCGCCGGGCGCCGACACCAAGGCCATGCATCGCACGTTCGTTTCAAATCTCAAGAAAGTCTGCGACCGCACCGCCAAGAGCGGGATCACGATCGTGCTGGAGCCGATCAACCACCGCGACATTCCCGGCTATTTCACCAACACCACCGATCAGGTGAAGCAGATCGTCGAGGAAGTGGGCGCACCACATCTCAAGCTACAGCTCGACCTCTATCATATGCAGGTGACCGAAGGGGATCTGCAGAAGCGCACGGAGCGTCTGTTCCCGATCACCGCCCACGTCCAGATCGCCGGCAATCCCGACCGCAACGAGCCCGACGTCGGCGAGGCCAACCACCTTTACCTGCTCGATGTGCTCGATCGCCTCGGCTACCAGGGCTACGTCGGCCTCGAGTACAAGCCCAGGACGACAACCGGCGCTGGCCTCGGCTGGGCGGCCAAGTATGGCATCAAGGCCTGATCGATGGCTGACAGGAACACACCGGTCGTCGCGTTCATCGGATTGGGTTCGATGGGTCTCGGCATGGCGAAGAACCTGCTGAAAGGCGGCCACAAGGTGATCGGTGTCGACCCGAGCGCTGTCGCCCGTGAGGCCTTTACTGCGGCCGGCGGCACGACCGCGGCAACGCCGGCCGCGGCCGCGGCCAGTGCCGACGCCGTCGTCGTGGCCGTCGTCAATGCCCAGCAGGTCGAGGCTGTACTTTTTGGCGATGGCGGCGCGGTCGCCGCGCTGCGCAAGGATGGCCTGGTCATGCAGTGCGCCACTGTCCCGCCCGCCTTCGCGCGAGCGCTGGGCGAGCGGCTCGCCGTTTCGGGCCACAGTCTGCTCGACGCACCGATGTCGGGCGGCCGTGCCCGCGCCGAGAGCGGAGAGCTGACCTTCATGGCCTCCGGCGCGCCACAGGCTTTCGCAAACGCCGAATCAATCCTTTCATCGACCTCGGCCAAGGTCTTCCGCCTCGGCGACGCGCCGGGTATCGGCTCGCTGGTGAAGACGGTGAACCAGCTTCTCGCCGGCGTGCATATCGCCACCGCGGCGGAAGCCATGGCGCTCGCCGCCAAGGCCGGTGCCGACACGCGCGCCGTCTACGAGGTGATCTCGGCCAGCGCCGGCAACTCATGGATGTTCGGCAATCGCGTGCCGCACATGCTCGACGACGATTTCTCGCCGCTCTCGGCCGTCGAGATTTTCGTAAAGGACCTCGGACTGGTGCTGAACACAGGACATGAGCATCGCCTGCCGCTGCCGATGGCCGCGGCGGCACACCAGCTCTTTCTCGCCGCGGCAGGTGCCGGCTGGGGCGGATTGGATGACGCTGCCGTCGTAAAGGTCTACGAACAGGCAGGTGACTTCAAAGTGTCGTCACCGAGGAAGTAGACTGGATTCATGCGTCGTCAGCGTTTCACCAAAATCGTCGCCACCCTGGGGCCGGCCAGTTCGACGCCGGAGCGTCTGCGCGAACTGTTCGAGGCCGGCACCGACGTCTTTCGCCTCAATTTCAGCCACGGCACGCACGACGATCATCGCCTGCGGGTCAAGCAGTTGCGGGCCCTGGAAAAGAAGTACGGCCACCCCATCGCCATCCTGATGGACCTTCAAGGGCCGAAACTTCGATTGGGCACCTTCG
>CALDNT010000165.1 GCA_937915145.1 uncultured Reyranella sp. | reverse complement strand
CATAGCACTTGTAGGTTCCGAGCCGGATCGTCTCGCCGTTCAGCTTGCCCAGGCGGTCACGGTCGCCGCAACGCGGACAAGCGACGACGCCGTCCGGCCACAGGATTTTCTCAAGATAACGATGCGCGCTCAGTTCGTCCGCGAAATGCCCAAGCTGCCCACCCGGCAATGCCCCAAGCCCGCCGGTCATGACTTCGATGTTCCCAACCTACTCGCCCACCTCACAGTAAATCGCACAAGAGATGAAAATATATTGCATGGCGCCAACGCTTCTTCTGTTCACTTCTGCACGCAGGTCGTCGGGTCTGCCTCCCATGACAACACGAAGCCGAGGCGGACCTCAGGAAGGAAAGTTCGCCTCGGTCGCCTCGATGCGGTCGGCATAAAGCGACCAATCGGCCGTCCGTTCGGTCCTGCAGAATTCGACTTCGGCCAGTTGGGAAGCCTCGGCCGGGCTTCCGGCTTCTGTCTCAAAGCTGCCTTGGCAGGCTTCGCGCTCGTAGCCGTTGTTGCCCGCTACGTTCTTGAGAAATCGAACGACATAGTGCGCCATGGATATCTTCCTGCGTCATGGGCGGTCGGATCGCCCCCATTTGAATGGTTATTAACCTTGTATAAGCCCTGATTATTCCGCGCTCCGCGCGGCGCTATTGCGCGGAGGAGGGATGAGGTGAAACGCGCAGAGCCTTCGAGATCAGGTCTTGGGCGTCGTCGGGTTGGAAAGGATCTCGGCGCAGGCCCGGGCGACGTCTGAATCCGACGTCTTGCTGCCCTGCATGATGGCAAAGCCGCTCTTCTCGATGACATTGCCGCGCGCCCATGAGCTGGCTTTGCTGAGTTCGGCAATCTTTATCGCAGCGTCGTCCTGGGCACGGAAGCGGACGGCGCAGATCGGTGCCAGGGCGGCGACCTTGGCGTCATTGGCGGCGACGGCGGCATTCCTGGAAGCCGTGCCTTCGGTTACCCAACCACCCCAGCCGAAGCCGACGACGGCGAGCGCAATGGCGCCGAGTGCGGCGCCCCACAGATAGGAGTTGGTGTTTGCGGGAAGTTTCATGGGATGTCCTTTCGCGGCCGTAACGTGGCCCTTAAGCCGGTGTTCGCGGGAGCGCGGAACCGGCGATCAGCAGAGTCGCCAAGATTGGAAGCAAGCCGGGCCAGCTGGCCTTCAGCGGCGCGCCCCCAGCAGAAATACGCCCGGCGAGCGGGGACGATCGCCGGGCGTAAAGGACAGGATTGCGATGCCTTGGCCAATCGATCAACGCGCCTGACCTGGCTGTGACCGCGACCGTGCGCGGGTGACGCTGGTCTGGGCGCGTTATCGCAGGGCATCGATCCGGTCGGGGCTGACCGTCCTGTCAGATGGCTTTCGCCGCGATCTTCTTCTCCTCTTTCTGGGTTTCGGGGGTGTTCGGCAGCGCCACCGTGAGCACACCCTTCTTGAATGGATACTCCCCCCTTGAGTTGACGGCCGGTCTCCAAAAGACACAGTCACTGGGGGAGTTAACGCCGCTGTTTCGCCAGGGTTCCGTCACCTGCAACGGCTGCTATCGGTTTGAATGCTCGCCCTCGGGACCGCTTGGGCGGGGGAGAATGCCACGGCGGTCCCGAGGGGAGCGACCGGAGCAGGGTACGACTGCCCCGGTGGGGTAAGAAAGTTCTGCGTGTTCTCGGACGGAACGAAAAGCGCCAAAGAGCCAGAGGACGACCACGAACAGCAGCTCCAGGCTCAGGGCGCCGCCCAGCCCATGCCCGCCATAGCGATGGTAGCCGCAGCAACCGCCAGCCCGCCGCTTAGCAGCAGGATCAGGACGCCGATGATCAGGATCGTGTCCATTTCCCACTGCTAAGCGCTGAACAGCACTGTAAATCTAGTGCCTTGGTTCTGATCGCCGCGATCGATCCGCAGTTCGCCGCCGATCTGCTGGGCAAGAGCCGACACCAGGTTCATTCCCAGGCCGGTACAGGCTGCCGGGTCAAATCCCTCCGGCAAGGCGGAGCCGTCGTTGCAGACCGACAGGGCGTAGCGCTCGCCTGGCTGCGGCTCGAATTTCACCGTGATTCGCCCCCTGCCGTGCTTGATGGCGTTCGTGACCAGCTCGTTGGCGATGAGGCTGAGGGGAATGCCGATCCTGGTGGGCAGCCTCGCCTCGCTTCCTTCGACCACGATCTGTTGATCCGGGCGCTGTTCCGACATCGACATCGTCGAGTGGTCGCGGCAGAGCTCATTGAGGTAGTTCTTGAATTCAACGGTCGGCGTGGCATCCAGGGATTGGAGATGCCGGTGGAGTCCGGTAATCGCGGCCACGCGGTTGGCCGCGACGGACAGGCGCGCGGCGGCCTCGGCATTTTCTTCCGACCGGCTTTGCAGCGACAGCAGGCTGACGATCATCTGCAGGTTATTCAGCAGCCGGTGATGGCACTCCTGGCTCAGTATCTCCTGCTGGCGGATCAACTCGTCCTTTTCGCTCAGCAGGGCCTGGCCCCGGGCGAGAACCTTGCGCAGCCGGATTTCCCTGCCTCTGTGTTCGCTCAGTTGGTGTTCGTAGCTTGCGGCCGTGCGCCAATCGGGGCTTTCCCAAACCGGCGGCAGCGAAACCACGCTGAGCGGGCCGTTTTCGCGGGGCATGACGCCCTCATTTCTCCAGCAGTCATGCTGGACGGTTGTCTCCTGGGTACCTGAAGCGGACATCCGCCAGGTAGCGTCGACGCAAGTCTGGAGCGTCCTCGCGGCCGATCTTCTCGTCGGTCCGCCGTTCATTGTTATTTATTTGTCTAGCGAGGGAACCCAACAAAGCGCCCGATTCCGCGCGGAGTCCACACACAATGTCTGATGTCGGACGGTATATGTCGGTTAATCGACATAGGTGTTCAGTATTGGACACTGGCGGCGCCCCATTTTCGACGGCCGACGGCCGAAACGCCTCGACAGCGCCCCCCAAAGAGCGCCTGTTGGCACCCACCGAACACAACAGAGAAGGACAATGCCGTGGTGGCGACGCGCACGGCCGCGGGCGCTCCTGCAAACCGATTGCTCGGTTTGCTGTCGTCCAAGGACTATCAGCGGCTTCTCCCGCATCTTCACCGTGTGCCGCTGGCCTACCGGCAGTCGCTCTATCGTGCCCGGCAGCGTCTCGGCTTCGTCTACTTCATCGAGACCGGCGTTGGCTCCCTGGTGAACACCATGGCCAACGGACAGGCAGCCGAAGTCGGCACGATCGGCAACGAGGGAGTGGTCGGCCTGCCGCTGCTGCTGGGCGACGACCGCGCGCCGACCAGCGTCTATATCCAGGTGCCCGGCGCCGGCCTCCGTATGACGGCGGCGCGGTTCAGCGCTGAGCTGATGCGCAGCGCCTCGATGCGGCTGGTCATGCACCGCTATGCCCATGCGCTCTTCAACCAGGTCGCGCAGTCGGCGGCATGCAACCACTTCCATTCCCTCCAGCAGCGCTGCTGCCGCTGGATTCTGATGACGCACGACCGCATGCAATCCGACGACTTCCTGCTGACCCAGGAGTTCCTGGCCATGATGCTGGGCGTCCAGCGCACCGGGGTTTCGGTGGCGGCGGGAGCGCTCCAGCGCGCCGGCCTCATTCGCTACAGCCGCGGGGTCGTCACCATCCTGGACCGTCGCGGGCTGCGAAAGCGTGCGTGCGAATGCTACGGCGTTTCCAAGCGGGAGTTCGATCGTCTGCTCGGCAATCCACCCCGTCGCGAAATCCAGCCTCGGAAGGTGCACGCTGGTAGTGTTTAACGCCGGTTGGGCTTCCGATGGTGGACTGCGCCACACTGTGGGATGTCCGGCTTTGGCACTTTTGAGAAGTGCCGACCGGTTCCGGAGACGTCGGATATTGGGGGTACACCAGACGTGATGGATAGGAGGTCAAAGAGACGCGCTTGATCCGAAGCGGAGCGTGATTACAGGGGGGCTGTGGTTCGTGCGCGACGGCTTGAATTGAGTTTTTGCCATGTGGGACCGGGTGCTGGGAGCTGCCCCATGGGCGCGCCACATACCATCCTGATGCTGGCGTTTCCGAACGGATTGGTATTCGTCGGCGAATATCCAGTGAGTTCTATTTTTCAGTGCCACTGCGCCCGGAGTCGAGGCGCGCGATGGCCTTGGCGACGGCTTCGGCCTGGCGGTCCGAGATGCGGCCGTTCGCCTGATATTGCCCGCAGACGGTCTTGAGAAACGAACTGCGCTCGGCGTAGGCCGCGGCCTGTTTCATCAAGGCATCGTGCACATAGGGCGGGTTCCGGAGGCGTCGCGCGGACCGCGCCTTGTACAGTCTGATCGCAAGCGCAAGAACGAGGCCGATGCCGGCCGCGATCATGAACTGCGTCATCGAGGGCAAACCGCCGCTCATAGGCGAAGCGCCATCTCGGCCCGCTGCGCCATCGCCAGCAGCGGCCGGTCGTGCAGGCGTGGCGCGACGATCTGCAATCCCACCGGCAGGCCGTCGCGGCCGCTGCCGCAGGGCACGGAAATGCCGGGTGTCAGCGCCAGATTGAACAGGGGCGTGAAGGCGGCGTGGCCGCGCGGGCCGGCCGCCCTGTTCTCGATGATCCGGGGATAGGTCTGCTCGACCGGCCACGCCACGCAGGCGGTGGTCGGGGTCAGAAGATAGTCGTACTCGGTGAAAAACGCCGCGACGGCACGGGCGCAGGCGTCGGCGAAACGGAAGGCGGCCACGACGTCGGTGCCCGCGACCGTGCGTCCGCGTTCGATCAGGCCGGTGACATTGTCGCCGAACAGGTTCTTGTCCCGAGCCTCGCGCTCGCCGAACAGCAGGGCACTGGCGGCGGCATTGACCGCGCCGAACGCGCCCTCGTTGGTGCCCTCGGGCCAGGTGATGTCGGCATCCTCGATACGCCAGCCCGACGCGCGCAGCTTCGACACCGCCACCGCGAACGCGGCCATGACGTCGGGGTCGACGGCAACATCGAGGCCGAGTCGCGGACTGACGGCGATCCGGGGATTGGCCGGCGGCGGTACGTCGAGCAGGGCGACCGAATGGGGATCGCGTGGATCGGGGCCGGCCATCGCCTCGAATGCCGCCCGGGCATCGGCCACGGTGCGGCCCATCGGGGCCACGACTCCGTAGAGCGGCCCATAGGCGCCACCGAAGCCGAACGGCGAGGGGATGGCGCCGGCGGATGTTTTTAGGCCGACGACGCCGCAATGCGAGGCGGGACGCCGGCCGGAGCCGCCGCCATCGGTGCCCAACGCGATCGGCGTGAAGCCGGCCGCGAGTGCGGCGGCCGCGCCGCCCGACGAACCGCCCGGTGTCAGCGCGGTATTCATCGGGTGACGCGAGGGGCCATAGACCTTGTTCTCGGTGTGGCCCTTGGCGGCCATTTCCGGCGTGTTGGTCATGCCGAGGAAGACGCCGCCTGCATTCCTGAGGCGCTCGACGGCGAGCGCGTCGCGCGGCGGGATGAAATCCTTGTAGAGCAGCGAGCCGTTGGTGACCCGCCGGCCGGCTACCCAGGTCGTGTCCTTGACGGTGTAGGGCACGCCGAGGATCGGGCCGTCGAAGCCCTGCTTGCGCCTGGCATCGACGGCATCGGCGGCGGCACGTGCCTCGGCCGGATTGAAGTCGACGATGGCGGTGAGATCCTTGTTCCTGGCCTCGACGCGGGCGATCGCGGCTTCGGCGACATCGCGCGCCTTGGCCTTGCCCGTCCGCACCGCCGCGGCGATGGCCGCGGCACCCTGATCCAGCAAATCTCTCATGCATTTTCCTCCGGTGGCTTCTTACCAGCATGATACGGTGCGCCGCCATGCCGTTGGAAAGCGACCTCTATGCGCCGGTGAAGGCGCTGCTCGAAGGCCAGGGCTACGTCGTGAAAGGTGAAGTGCGCGGCTGCGACGTGGTGGCGGTCCGCGGTGCCGAACCGCCGGTCGTGGTCGAGCTGAAGCGCGCCTTCGGGCTCGGCCTCGTGCTGCAGGGCGTCGATCGCCTTGTGCTCACCGACCTCGTCTATCTCGCGGTCGGCGCCTGGCCCAAGCAGATGAAGAACGTGAAGAAGCTCTGCCGCCGCCTCGGGCTCGGCCTGATGGTCGTGGTCGCCGAGCGCTGCGATGTGGTGCTCGATCCGGTGCCGTACCTGCCGCGCAAGAACAAGCGCAAGGCCGGCCGCATGTTGGGCGAGCACGCGCGGCGCGTCGGCGATCCCAACCTCGGCGGCCAGGCGATGCGCGCACCGCTGATGACGGCCTATCGCCAGGAAGCGTTGCGCTGCGCCGGGCTGCTGGCGGCCAATGGCCCGATGAAACTGCCCGACATGCGCAAGGCGGGTGACGTGCCCAATGCCGCCAAGATCCTCCAGCAGGACGTCTATGGCTGGTTCGAACGCATCACGCGCGGAGTCTACGCGCTGACACCGGCCGGCAAGCAGGGGCTGAAGCGATTTCAGCGCTAGGAGCCGCCCGCGCGACCTGGCGTCGTCAATAACTTTGACATTTGTGTGTTGTGACGGTTGAGTCGCATCGGTCGGCGCGCTGGCATGATCTTCAGGATGGCTCATTTGTGACTCCACTCAATTGGCTGATGCGCGGACTGGTTGGAGCGGGCGGCGCCGTTCTCGTCTTCGTTGCGTGGCCGGTAGCGCACAGTGCATGGCAGGCGCAGAAGGCCGACGTTGTCATGTATCAGTTGCGCAACGGGCAGCCGGTCGAGCTCGCCGACCTGGCGGCAGCCTTCGCCGCGCTCAACCGCGCTGTCGAAATCGATCCGGTCGCGGGCCGCTACCTGCAGCGCTCGGAACTGGTAACGGGTGCTGCCCTGACGGCGGACACCGGGGTCACCGTGGATCAGCGGATCGTCTGGCTGCGCAGCGCGCAGAGCGATCTCGATATCGGGCTGGGCAACGCGCCGGCCCGCGGCGTGGGCTGGGCGCGACTCGCCTCGGTGCGGCAGGGACTCAATGGATCGTCCCGCGGCGTCGTGGATGCGCTGCTGATGTCGATCGACACGGCGCCGATGCTGCGCCCGATCTGGCCGGCGCGGCTGCAGCTGATCCTCGACAATTGGGTTTCGTTCACGCCCCAGGAACGCCAGCGCATCGGCGACTATGTCGTGATGACGTGGCGCCGCAGCAGCGAGCGGCGCTTCTTCGCCTCCATCATCCGCTCGCCGGTCGACGAACTGCTCGTCCGCTATTTCCTGCGCGACGAGCCCAAGGCCCAGGATGAACTGGGCTACTGGATCGAAAATGTCAGGACTCACGGGAAATGACGATGCGGGAGCCTGACGATTTTGACGCCGGTGATCCGGATGCCGAGGCCGTGGCACGGCCGCGGTCGCTGGCCCTCAGGATTGCCGACGGTATCGTCATGGCGCTGTTCTTCGCCCCCCTGGCGCTGGCCGCGCTGCCGATGGGGGCCAACCGGGACTGGGCGTGGGCGCCGATCGTCGTGATGATCGGTGTGATGGCCGTCCTGGTGGCGTTCGGCCTGGGCGCCCGCAGGGGATTTGACGTCGCCGAGAACGAACGCGTGCCGCTGCTGGTGCTGACTGCCTGCTTTGCCGCCTTCGTGGCCTTCGCGCTGCTGCAGATGTCGCCGATCGCGCCGGCATCCGGAAGTGCCTGGCTCTACGCCGCGGCGGCGAGAATCCTTGGCTTCGCCCATGCCGCCGTTCCCGATCTTGCCATCGACGCAGCGCGCAACACCCTGTTGAAGTGCATCGCCTGCGGACTGATCTTCCTGATCGCCCGTGCCATCTGCAAGGATCGCAATCACGCCCGGACATTGCTGGTGCTGCTGATCGCCAGCGCCGCCCTGGTCGTGACGTATGGCCTGATCATGCAGGTGACCACCCATTCGTGTTATGTCGGCGGCTACCTCAAGAAGCAGGGTACCTACGATCCGCGGGGACAGTGCACGGTGTCCGGCTCGTTCGTGAACAGCAACTCGTTTGCCTGTTACGTCGGCATGGGCATCGTCGCGGCCATTGCCCTGCTGTTCGGCGGCGACCGTCGCCGCGACGATGCCGTGCGGTTCGACAGGGGCGGCATGCAGGCCTTCGAGTCGCAGCTCACGTTGTCGCGGGTCGTGCTGTTGGCTGCCGCCTTCTATCTGCTGGGCGGGCTTCTGCTCTCGGCCTCGCGCGCCGGATTCGCGGCAAGCGTCGCCGGCGCCGTGGCGCTGGCGCTGCTGTTGCTGCGCGGCCGCTGGCGCGAGCGTCCCGACCTGGTTCGCTATTTCCTGGTCGGGCTGGCGGTCCTGCTGGTGGTGGGCGTGGTCGCCGGTGGCGCGCTTCTCAACAAGGCGGTGCGCGCCGATGAGAGCGGAACGCGGCTCGTCATCTGGTTGACCTCACTTGAGGCGGTCAGCCTGTCGCCATGGTTCGGTTGGGGATTGGGCGGGTTCGCCGACATCTATTCCATCCTGCAGCCGGCCACCATTCCGCAACCGAACGATCTCGCCCATTCGACGCCGCTCGAGACCGTCGTCGAACTTGGCGTCATCGCGGCAATCCCGGCATTTGCCGTCGTGCTGTTGCCGTGGGGCATCAGCCTGCGCGGGGCCCTGAGGAGAGACCGCCGGCGCCGGGTCCTGCCGGCGGCGGCTTTCGCCATCGCCGCCGTGGCAATTCTCCATTCGACCGTCGACTTCAGCCTGCAGATTCCAGCCATCGGCTTCGTCGTCAGCGCCGTGCTCGGTATGGGCTGGGCCCGTGCCTTCAGCAGCACGCGCCGGGCGCGGGACTCCGGGGCGCTGTAAGCGAGACCTGGCAGCGAAGACTGGAGCCGCGCGGCGGGTCCTCCGCCGTGGCCGCTATTTATCTGCCTCGCCCTGAAGCGCGCCATCCTGAAGCGCGCCATAGAGCGCCGACATTTCCACTGCGATGTCGCGGGTCGTGCGGGTCCGCACGCTGTTGGCGGCGCGTAGCGCGACCTCGCCGGGATTGGCGGCCGCGTTCCGGATCGCCGCAGCCCACGCCCGTGGGGCGTCGAACGGCAGCAGCCATCCGTCGATGCCATCGCGTACCCGTTCGGCGATGCCGCCGAGATCGGCCCCCATGACCGGCACGCCCATCGCCTGGGCTTCGAGCACGACGATCGGTCCGGTCTCCATCCAGTGCGAGGGAACGGCAAGGATGTCGAGAGTGGCAAGGAAGGCCGGGATCCGGTCGTGCTCCAGCGGTCCGACAAGCTCGATGCGGGGGTCCTTTGCCGCCGCATCCTCGATCATGCGGAGAGTCGCCGCGTCGTTGCTGGTGCCGGCAACGATCAGGCGGATCGGCGTCTGCGGCGGAACGTATGCCATAGCCGCGATCAGCGTCTGGACGCCTTTGTAGATTTCGAGCCGGCCGACGAAACCTATGCTCAGAGCTTTCCTGTCCCGGGGAGTCGGCGGGGAAGTTCCGCCGGCGCCGAAGGAATCGCTGGCGGCCTGGCGGTTGAGGACGATCTTCGCCGCGGGAACCGCATTCGCGCGAAGGGCCTGGCGCACCCATTCGCTGGGTACGATGATTCTTTCGCAGAGGCCGGCGAGTTCCTGCAGGCGTTCGGCCTGCGTTGCCGCGATCGTCCGCGCCGAGGCAAGGGTGGCGATGCGGCGGAACGCCGTTGCCGATATCCATTCGGGCGGCTTCCATTTCGGCAGGCGTGACACCAGGCCGGCGGCAGGTGCCGGGACGCCGCGGCCGAGTGCCCAGCAGCGGGCGCACCGCCTGTCGTCGATCCGGCCGTCGCACGCCTGCCTGCCGTCGAGCAGCATCGTGCCCCTGATGCAGAGCGGTCCGGGGACATGCAGGGTGGCTACGCTCGGGATCCCGAGTTCCCTTGCGTGGCGAAGATGTTCGAGGCCGGCGCCGGTTGTCCATGAATGGAGGTGGAACAGGTCCGGGGCGAGCCGGCGGACGAGTTGCTGGAAGTGTTCCCGATCCGCATTCGCGGGATAGCGCACCACCGGAATGTCTTCCCAGAGGTACTCCCGCCCGGGACCGTCGGTCGACGCCAGGATCGAACTTTCAATACCCTGGCCGGTGAGCGCGGCGGCAAGGTCGCGGACATAGACTTCGGTTCCGCCGACCGGGTCGGGGAAATAGAAGCCGACGCAGTGAACGACGCGCAGGCTCATGGCCGGCGTGTCGCGGAACGCCAGGTGGATGGACGCAAGTTTACCAGCCGCTCGGCCGTCCGGAAGCCCAGCATCCGGTAGGCGAGGGCCAGGCTTCGTCGAATGGGCGGCGAGAAGCCGGGGTCGAGTTCGTAGATCCAGTCGTATACCTCGGCGGCGTCGGCGGGATGGGTCTTGGCGAGGTCGCGCGTCGCCGACCACAGAAAGCCCAATCCTGCCTGCCGGCGGCGCAGCGACAGCTCGCCGGTCGCGGCGAGCATGGCCAGCGCCTTGCGGTACACCATGATGCGTTGCCAGGTCCTGACCGTCTTCACGATGCCGTCGGAGATCTGCAGGCGACCACGCGAGTGCCGGCGATGGACGAAGGCCGGCTTGGGATAGATGGCGAGGTGCGGCTTGCGCAGCGCCACTTCAATCATGAACATCCTGTCATCGATGAACGCGAAATCCTGGCGATGCGGAATGTCGTGGATGAAGTCGCGGCGGAACAGGAACGCCGAATAATGCGAGCTCCAGCCCTCGCCGAGCTGCTGGGCGATGAAATCGTCGCACTCGGCCCACGGATTGACGTGGAGGCGGCCGGCATCGTCGTCGCAGTCCTGGTAGCCGGCAACGACGACGTCGGCGTTGCTGTCGCGCGCCAGCCGCAGCTGCTCGGCATTGGCGTCGGCCGACAGCCAGTCGTCGGAATCGAGGAAGCGGACATAGTCGCCTTGCGCCACCTTGAGCGCTTCCACGATGGCCCAATCCTTGCCCCAGTTGGCCATGCGGATCGACCGGACGGCGGGTTGCTGTTGCAGCCATTCCCAGGTGCCGTCGGTGCTGCCGTTGTCGACGACGATAACCTCGACATTCGCGGTGGTGGACAAGCACGACTGGACGGCATTGGGCAGCGACCAAAGCCGGTTGTAGGTCGGGATGATGATCGAGACGTCGGTCATCGGCGCCAACGGAGGCCGACAACCGGCTTGGTCGATTTACGAAGCTGCCACATTCCGGTTATCCGGCCTCGAAGCGTTCAATTCGTTGCATCTGGCCGTTCGTTGTCAGTGTGGCGGGGAAAAAAGGCAAGCAGACCTTGCCCGGATGGATGGCCGTGACGGTGGGTGAAGTTGCTGGTATCCGCTGGTGTTGTCATATTGTATCACTGGCGATGCGACGATGTCGTATGTCACTTGAGCAAAGGTGGAGACAATTTTGCGGAGGGCCATGCTGGTCGAGCCTGTGTCAGCCGATTCGCCGCCCGACCGGACTCCGGCAATGCTGTCGGCGCCTCAGCGGTTTCTCGAGGCGTGGATCGACGCCTCGCTTGGGTTTGTGTTCTGCGTCGTCCTGCCGATCCCCCTCTACGCGACTTCGGGACCGTTCGAGAAGGCGCTCGGCGCCGCCGAACTCACCATCATCGCCACATCCGTCGCCTATGCGATCGTCTGGTATTGCGGGCGCCGGCTGGACGCGTTTCCGCGTGCCACCCTGCAGGGCAACATGGGCTATGTCGCGCCTGTCGCGGTCCTTACCTATGCGCTGGTCGCCGCCCTGCTGCTGTTGTTGCGTGTGGACTATTCCCGCTTCCAGCTTTTCGGCAGCGGCCTGCTTACCGTGCTGTGGATGGCCGCCGCCGCGCAGCTGCGGGCACGCTACCTGGTGCGCAATTACGCGGTGATTCCCAAGGCGTCGATCGCGGCGATGCCGGAACTGCGGGCCTGCCGGTGGCTCGATTTCGACGAGGTCCAGCAGCAGCAGATGCGTGTCGATGCCATCGTCGCCGATCTCAGCCATGATCTTCCGGAGCGGCAGCTCGAGGCGCTGGCCGACGCCGCGATCGCCGGCGTGCCGGTGCTCGACCGCCGCTACATCGTCGAGTCGCTGACCGGACGCACGCCGCTCGGCGGGCTGACGCCCAACGAATTCGGCGCGCTGCTGCCGTCGCGGCAGTATCTCGTCGTCCGCCGCGTCATCGAACTCTGCCTCACCGTGCTGGTTCTGCCGCTGCTGTTGCCGATCCTCGCCGTGGTCGCCGCACTGGTCCGCCTCGACAGTCCGGGACCGGTGTTCTTCGTCCAGACCCGTATCGGCCGCCGCGGCCAGGCCTTTCGCATGATCAAGTTCCGCACCATGATTCATGGTGCCGGGGGACCGAGCTTCACGGCGACCGCCGATCCCCGCATCACCCGCGTGGGCGCTTTCCTGCGGCGTTGCCGGCTCGATGAGTTGCCGCAGGTGTTGAATATCCTGCACGGCGAGATGAGCTGGGTCGGTCCGCGGCCCGAGGCGCAGTCGCTGGAAAAAGGATATGTGCGAGACATCGAGCACTTCGCGCTGCGCGGCATCGTTCGTCCCGGGCTCACCGGC
Source organism: uncultured Reyranella sp. (assembly GCA_937915145.1). GTDB lineage: Bacteria > Pseudomonadota > Alphaproteobacteria > Reyranellales > Reyranellaceae > Reyranella. The sequence goes on along the minus strand of CALDNT010000165.1, from coordinate 16,959 downwards.
TGGGCCCAGATCAACCAGGGCTACGCCCACGAAGCCGATGCCATGCGCGCGAAGCTGGAGTACGACCTGTACTATCTCAAGCATTGTTCGCTGTGGCTTGACCTCGTGATCATACTGCGCACCTTTGCCGTGGTGTTCCGCGGCACCGGCGCGCGCTGACTGCCGCTGCCTTCGTAGCGCCCTCGCATGTGCGGAATCGCCGGAGTATTTGCCTACCTGGATGTCGCCGCGCCGGTCGATCGCGGCGAACTCGGGCGCATGAACGATCGCATGGCGGCGCGCGGGCCCGACGGCGACCGGCTGTGGACCAGCCCCGACGGGCGCATCGGCTTTGCCCATCGGCGGCTTGCCATCATCGACCTGTCGGAGGGCGGCGCTCAGCCGAAGCACAGCGCCGACGGCGCGCTCACCATCACCTTCAACGGCGAAATCTACAACTACCGTGAACTGCGCGCCGAACTGCAGGCCAAGGGCTACGAATTCCAAACCGAATCCGATACCGAGGTGCTGCTTCAGCTTTACGCCGATTGCGGCGCGGCGATGGTCGGGCGTCTGCGCGGCATGTTCGCATTCGGTCTGTGGGACGCCCGGCAGCGTCGCCTGCTTCTTGCGCGCGATCCGCTCGGCATCAAGCCGCTCTACTGGGCCGACGACGGCTGGACGCTGCGCTTTGCCTCGCAGGCCAAGGCGCTGCTGGCCGGCGGTGCGGTCTCGAGCGACCCCGACCCGGCGGGCATCGTGGGCTTCCATCTCCTGGGCAGCGTGCCCGAACCGTTCACCGTGTGGTCCGACATTCACACGCTGCCGGCCGGCACGACGCTTACCGTCGATGCTACGGGGCCGGGGGCTGTGCAGAGTTACTACGACGTGGCCGGCGCGCTCGCCGCGCGGGCGGGCGGGCCGACCGCCGCTGCGGCGGACGCGCGCCGGCAGCTGGCTGCCGCCGTGCACGACTCGGTGCGGCATCACCTGGTGGCCGACGTTCCGGTCGCCGTCTTTCTCTCCGCCGGACTCGATTCCGGCGCGCTGCTGGGCACGATGGCGCAGTTGGGCGCGCGCGATATCACGGCGGTCACGCTTGCCTTCGAGGAGTTCCGCGGCGCCAATCTCGACGAGGCGCCGTTGGCGGCCGAGGTCGCAGCCCGCTACGGCGCCCGCCATATCGTTCGCAACGTCGATCGTGCCGAATTCGAACGCGACCTTCCGGCCATCCTCGACGCGATGGATATGCCAAGCATCGACGGCATCAACACCTGGTTCGTCGCCAAGGCGGCGCACGAGGCCGGCATCAAGGTGGCGTTGAGCGGCCTCGGCGCCGACGAATGCTTTGGCGGTTATCCATCGTTCGCCGACGTGCCGCGAAGCGTCCACTGGCTGCGACCGGTCGGCTGGCTCCCCGGGCTGGGCGCGCTCGTGCGCCGCGGTATGACGGCGGCGATCGGTGCCGGACTGGGCGTCCATCCCAAGACGGCAGGCCTGCTGCAGTACGGCGGCAGTTGGGCCGGCGCCTATCTGTTGCGCCGCAGCGTTTACATGCCCTGGGAACTCGACGATCTGCTCGATCCCGGGCTGCTGAGGGAGGGCCTGCGCCGCCTGGCGCCGTTGCGGCGGATCGGCGCCACGCTCAATGGCGGCGGATCGCTCGGCGATTTCGATCGCGTCGCGGCCCTGGAGACGTCTCTCTACATGCGCAATCAGCTCCTGCGCGACGCCGACTGGGCGGGCATGGCGCATTCGGTCGAGATCCGCGTGCCCTACGTCGATCCCTTTTTCCTTGCGGCACTCCCGCCGGGGGATGTGCTGGCCGGGGTGAATGCCAAGGCCGCGGTCGCAGACATACCGGTGCCGCCGCTGCCGGCGGCGAGCCGCGAGCGAAGCAAGACCGGCTTCGTGACGCCGGTGGGGCGCTGGTTGCGCGAGGCCGGTGGCGGCGGCCAGGGGACCATGAACCTGTCGGTAGCGTCGCGCGATTGGGCGCTGCGCGTGTGGCAGGCCGGCTGGCCCGGCCCTGCGGCGGTCTGAACCGGCGATGACCACCCGTATCCTTGCCCTGGTCGGCGATTGCTATGGCGCGCGTGGCGGGATCGCCCGCTACAATCAGGACCTGTTCGGAGCCCTGGCGGAGAGCGGTGCCGAGATCCTGGTTCTGCCGCGGCTCGGGGCGCCCGATACCGTATTGCCGCCGCCCGGCGTGCAGCAGCGACCACCGGTGTTCGGCCAGTTGCGATTCTCGATCGCCGCGATGTGGGCGGCATGGCGCTACCGGCCGATCGATATCGTCTTCTGCGGGCATGTATTCATGGCACCGCTGGCCTTCGTGCTGGCGCGGCTGTTGGGCGCCCACTATTGGCTGCAGGCGCACGGCACCGACATCTGGGGCGATCGCCGGCGCCTCGTTCGATTGGCGATCGAGGCGGCCGACCAGGTGACCACCGTCAGCCGGGCAACGCGCCGGATCCTTCTCGGCTGGGCGGACCTGGCGCCGGAACGCGTGCGAGTGCTGCCCAATACCGTCGGCGACCAGTTCGTGCCCGGCCCGCCATCGGACGCGCTGCGCGAGCGGCTTGGCCTCGGCCCCGGGCCCATCCTGCTGACCGTCGGCCGGCTTGCCGCCAGCGAACGCTACAAGGGCCACGAACAGGTCTTTGCCTGCTTGCCGGCGTTGCGTGCCGAATTCCCGACCCTCGTCCATGCCGTCGCCGGCGAAGGCGACGACCGCGCGCGTCTGGAAGCGCGCGCAGAGGAACTTGCGCAGCAGGCCGGCGTCGTCCGCTTTCTCGGCTACGTTCCCGGTGGAGACTTGCCCGATCTCTATCGTCTGGCCGACCTCTTCGTCATGCCGAGCTCGGAAGAGGGGTTCGGCATCGTCTATCTCGAAGCCGCGGCCTGCGGGCTGCGCGTGATCGGCGGTGTCGGTGGCGGCATCGCCGACGCCATTCCCGATGCGCGGGTGGGTGTTACGGTCGATCCGTCGGATCGAACGGCGCTGATCGGTGCCGTGCGCCGACTGCTGGGGCAGGGCAGGGTCGACCCGACTGCGACCGAAGCCTATCGGCGTCCGCATTTTGCTGCCGCCGCGCGTTTACTCCTCGCTCGCCTTGTGGCCCGGCCACGTCGTATGAGGGGGATGTCATGACCATGCTCGATCAAAATTCCCCGCGACACCTGGTTCTCGAGGCCGGCCGCGCAGACCGGCAATACTGGCCGGACCTGTGGCGTTACCGCGAGCTGTTCTTCATTCTGGCATGGCGCGATGTCGCGGTGCGCTACAAGCAGACCGTGATCGGGCTTGCCTGGGCATTCGTCCGGCCGTTCCTGACGATGGTGGTCTTCACCGTTGTCTTCGGCAAGATCGCCAAGCTGCCGGCCGAAGGCAGCGCGCCCTATGCGGTCATGGTCTTCGCCGGGTTGCTGCCGTGGATGCTCTTCGCCTCGGTGCTGAGCGACGCCTCGACCAGTATCGTCGGCAGCGCCAACCTGATCAGCAAGGTCTACTTTCCGCGATTGATCGTGCCGCTCGCGACCGTTCTGGTGGCCCTGATCGATTTCCTTGTGAGCCTGTTCATCCTCGCCGGCCTGATGCTCTGGTACGGCGTCGTGCCGGGCTGGCAGATCCTTTTGCTGCCGGTGTTCGTGTTGCTGGCGCTGCTGTGCAGCATCGGCCCGGCACTCTGGGCCGCCGCGGTGCTCGTCAAGTATCGCGATTTCCGCTTCATCATTCCGTTCGTGACGCAGATCGGCCTGTACATCTCGCCGGTGGGCTTCTCGGGCAAGATCGTGCCCGAGCAATGGCAGTTCGTGTACAGTCTCAATCCGATGGTCGGCATCATCGACGGATTTCGCTGGTGCATCCTGGGCGGCGCCAATCCGATCTACGGGTCGGGATTTGCCCTCAGCCTCGGCATCATCGCCGTCCTGCTGTTGTGGGGCATCCACAGCTTCCGCCGCACCGAACGCGCCTTCGCGGACATGATCTGAAGATGAGCGATGTCATCATCCGCGCCGAAAAGCTCGGCAAGAAATTCCAGATCGGCCATCAGACGGCCCGCCAGGAGAATTTCCGCGAGGCAATGATCCGGGGGCCGCGCAATCTGCTGCGTTCGGCGGTCGATCTGCTCAACGGCCGTTCGGTGATCGCCGGCGACGTCATCGAGGAATTCTGGGCGCTGCGCGACGTTGATTTCGAGATCAAGCGCGGCGAGGCAGTCGGCATCATCGGCCGCAACGGCGCCGGCAAGACGACCCTGCTCAAGATCCTGTCGCGGATCACCGAGCCGACCGAAGGCAGGGTGGACATCAGTGGGCGGGTCGCCAGCCTGCTCGAGGTCGGCACCGGCTTCCATCCCGAGTTGAGCGGACGGGAGAACATTTTCCTGAACGGCGCGATCCTCGGCATGACCCGGGCCGAGGTGCGTCGCCGGTTCGACGAAATCGTCGACTTCTCCGGCGTCGAGAAATTCATCGACACGCCGGTCAAGCGCTACTCGGTCGGCATGTATGCTCGACTGGCCTTCGCCGTTGCGGCCCATCTCGAGGCGGAGATCCTGGTCATCGACGAGGTTCTGGCGGTTGGCGACTCGGAATTCCAGGCGCGCTGTCTCGACCGCATGTCCAAGGTCGCCAACGCCGGCCGCACGGTGCTGTTCGTCAGTCACAATCTCGCGGCGATCACCGCGCTCACGCGGCGGGCGCTGGTCTTTGCCGGAGGACACCTCCACTTCGACGGCCCGATCGAGACGGCCGTGGCCCACTACGCGGCGACCCTCAGCAAGAGCGGCGATGTACGGAATTGGGGGCAGGGGCAAAATGCGACGCTGATCTCGGCGGCGCTGCTCGATGCCGAGGGAAGGCCGACCGAACGCTACGAGCCGGGCCGGCCGTTGTGCGTGCAGGTCGTGATCGAGACCGTCGGAATGCCGGGCATGTCCCTGGAACTGCTGCTGCGCGACGAACTCAACCTTCCGCTGGCCTACTATACGTCGGCAGTCTTCAGTCAGGTCTCGCTGCCGTCGAAGCCAGGCCGGTATGAATGCAGGCTCTCGCTTCAGCCGTATTATCTGGCGTCCGGCGAGTACTGTTTCGACCTCAAGACCACCTACACCAATGTCCACGACGATCATCGAGTCGACAACGCGCTGCGATTCGTCGTCGACAACTGCAGCCCCGACGGCGTCGCCTACGACTTCAAGCAGGGTGCGGGGCGGGGTGTTTTCGCGATGAAGCTCGAGAAGCCTCTGCAGTTCTCGATGCTGCCGCCTTCCGACGGGCAGGCCGCGGCCGGACAGGGCGCGGCGGCGCCTGAAACGGATTGAGCGTCGAGGCATGCGCGGCACGGTCTGCATCGTCAGCCCCGGAAACCTGGCATCAAGTCCGCGCATGCTCAAGGAAGCCGATGCGCTTCACGGGGCGGGCTACGAGGTCACGGCAGTGGTCTGCAACTATACCGAAGCGCTGCGCGCGTTCGACGACGAGATCGCAGCCGAAGTTCCGTGGAAGGTCGTGCACGTGCCGCGACCGGCTGGAGAGCGCGTCGTCTCGCTGGCGGCTGGGCGGCTTGCGCGACTGGCCACTGCCGCCGGTGTGCCCGTTCCACTCGCCTTGGCGGCATGGGCTAACGGCGGGCCGGTCGTTACTTTGCGACGTGCGGCAGTGGCCACGCGCGCCGACCTCTACATTGCCCACTATGTTTCAGGCCTGGCGGCCGCCGCGACGGCGGCGCGTCACCACGGCGGCATGCTGGGGTTCGATGCCGAGGATTTTCATTCCGGCGAAGGGACCGGCGGATCGGACGAAGCCTTCCGCATGAAGATGATCGAAACGGTCGAACGGGCGATCCTGCCATCGTGCGCCTACGTTACGGCGGCCGCACCGTTGATCGGAGCAGCCTACGCCGGGCGCTATGGGCTCGCCCCGACGACGGTGCTCAACGTCTTTCCGCTCGACATGGCGGCAGCCGTGCCGCGAGCCGTCGCGGCGCCGGGCGAGCCGGCGCAGCTCAGGGCCTACTGGTTTTCGCAGACGATCGGGCTCGACCGTGGGCTGCAGGCATTTCTGCAGGCAATGTCCCGGGCCACGTGCCGCATAACGCTCGACATTCGCGGTGGCAACCGATGGGGACATGGCGACGGGTTGATGTCGCTGGCGCGCGACCTGGGCATCGCCGATCGGGTCAAGCTTCTGCCCGTGGCGCCGCCCGAGCAGATGGTGGCGCTGGCGGCGCCATACGACATCGGCCTGTCGCTGGAGACGGACGTGAGCGAGAACCGCCGCCTCTGTCTCACCAACAAGATCTTCACCTACCTTCTCGCGGGCGTCCCCGTCGTGATGAGCGACACGCCGGCGCAAGCTGCACTGGCGCCGGATCTCGGTGCCGCCGCGACGGTGGTCTCGCTTTCCGATCCCGTCGGCATGGCGGCGGCGCTCGATCGCCTGGGCGGGTCGCCTACCGCCCTGGGCGAAGCTCGGGACGTCGCGCTGCGACTTGGCCGTGAGCGGTACAATTGGGACGTCGAGAAGAATATCCTGCTGGGCGCCGTGGACCGGGCGTTCGGAAAGCGCCGCCAGGAGGCCGCATGACGACATTAAAACAAAGATTCGGCGCATGGCTGATCCCACGGCTGCCGGTCAATCCATGGGTCTTTCGCGTCAACCGTCTGGAGTTGAATGCGGCAGTGGTCCGGTTGCTGGGGCGGATTCATCCCGGCTGGATCATGCGGCGGCGCTCACTCAGGCGGCAGAGCGGGCTGTTGGCCAATCTGGGCTGCGGCCCCTTCGGCGTGACGGGTTGGGTCAACCTCGACCTGTTCGACAGCGTCGGGGTGACGATGCGCGTCGATTGCCGCCACGGTCTGCCCCTGGGTGATGGGTCTTGTCGCGGGATTCATGTCGAACACTATTTCGAGCACCTCGAGCCGACCCTCGAGCGTCCGCGCTTTCTGGCCGAGTGCCACCGCTGTCTCGAGCCGGGCGGCGTGCTGCGGATCATCGTTCCCGACATGCGCAAGTACATCGAGGCCTACCTGGCTTCGGGTTGGGACCTGCTGAACGCCATCGGTTGCGGAGGCGAACGGCCGCAGTCGATGTTTGGGACGAAAATCGAGGCGTTGAACCACGTCTTCGTTCAAGACGGCGAACACTATGGCGGGTTTGACGAGGAGTATCTGCGCCGCGTCCTCGAGGCGGCGGGTTTCCGCGGTGTCGAGCAGGTGGCGTGGAAACAGGGGAGCTTTCCCGGCGGCTGCATCGACCGCGATCAGCATGGGCCGTACTCTCTCTATATGGAGGCACGGCGGTAGTGCGCCTGCTTTTCACCGTGGATCCGGAGATCGAGGTACCACCGCTGACCTATGGCGGCATTGAACGCATTGTCGATGTGCTGGTGCGCCGGTTACGGGTCGAGGGCCATCATGTCGGCCTCGTCGCCAAGGCAGGCTCGACCTGTCCGGCCGATGAGATCTTTGCCTGGCCCGGGGCGCACTCGCAGTCGGTTGCCGACACGCTGGCCAACATGTGGACGTTGCGCGGGGTGGCGCGGGGCTTCCGTCCCGACGTGATCCACAGTTTTTCGCGCATCGCCTATCTGTTGCCGCACCTGCGCGGGCCGGTGCCCATCGCGATGTCGTATCAGCGCGAACCGACGCCGCGCACCGTGGGTCTCGCCGCGCGCCTGGCGGCGTCCGATGTACTCACCTTCACGGGCTGCAGCGAATACATCGCCAGCCGCGGCCGCCCGGCCGGCGGCGTATGGCACGGCATCCCGAATTTCGCCGATACCGAGGCGCTCAGCTTCAGTCCGCATGTGCCGGCCGATGCGCCGCTGGTGTTTCTCAGCCGGGTCGAAAACATCAAGGGCGCCCATTGGGCCATCGAGATCGCCCGTCGCAGCCGACGAGCGCTGATCATTGCCGGCAATCACGCCGAGTCGGGCGAGGAGGGCGCCTACTGGCGCGAACAGATCGCGCCATGGATCGGCCGCGACGGCATCGACTATGTCGGGCCGGTCGACGATGCACAGAAGAACGCGCTGCTGGGCCGGGCGCAAGCGATGGTCGTGCCGATCCAGTGGAACGAGCCCTTCGGCATCGTCTTTGCCGAAGCGCTGGCCTGTGGCACGCCGGTGATTTCCTGTCCGCGCGGCGCGCTGCCGGAGATCGTCCGGCCAGGCATCGACGGTTTTCTCATCCAGAGCATCGATGAAGGTTGCGACGCGGTAACGAAGCTTGGCACGATCGACCGCGCCGTCTGCCGCCGCCGCGCGGAAGAGCACTTTTCGGCACGGGCGGTGGTCGCGCGTTATTTGAAGCTGTACGCCGGCATGCGCGCGAAAATGGAGTGCCGATGACCCGCCGCGTTGCCCTGGTAAGCGGCCACTTCTTTCCCAGCAATCTGGTCGGTGCTCAACGTGCGCGGCTGTGGGCACAATATCTGCCCGAGTTCGGCTGGGAACCGATCGTGGTTGCGGGCGACCCGGAGCGTTACGAGGAGCGGCCGGATCCCGAGCTCATGCGACTGCTTTCGCCGCAATTGCGGGTCGTTCATGCCGCGACCCTGTCGACGCGGCCGATCCGTCTCGTCGGCGACATCGGCGTGCGTGCCTTCTGGGGCTGCTATCGGGCCCTTTCGGCATTGGCGGCCGCCCGCGAGGTCGACTTCATTCATGTCGTTATCCCGTCCAACTTCCTGGGGCCGGTAGGTCGCCTCGTCCATCGACGCTACGGCGTTCCCTACGGCATCGATTACGTGGATCCCTGGGTCAATCGCTGGCCCGGCGTCGAGCGGCCCTTCAGCCGCGCCTGGGGTTCGTACCATCTCGCCCACTGGCTCGAGCCATGGGCGGTACGGGATGCGGCGCTGATTACCGGCGTCGCGCCCGGCTACGTGTCGGGCATGCTGGAACGCAATCCCGAGGTGGCGAAGAACGCCGAGCTTGCCTACATGCCGTACGGTATCGCGCCCGAGGATTTCGCGCCGGTTCGCGACATGCATCGTGCGCCATTTCTGTTCGATCCGGGCGACGGCTGTTTTCACATGATCTATGGCGGGGCCCTGCTGCCCGCAGGTCTGGGCGTTCTCGATGCCTTTTTATCGGGATTACGCGTGCTGCGCGACACTGCGCCCGACCTGGCGGCGCGGCTGCGCGTGCATTTCACCGGTACCGGCACCTCGCCGGACGACCCGAAGGGCTATCAGGTGATGCCGCGGGCGCAACGCCTGGGCGTGGACGAGATGGTCCGCGAGAACCCGCATCGCATCGGCTATGTCGACATGCTCAACCATCTGATGCAGAGCAATGCCGTCCTGGTGCTGGGGTCGACGGAGCCTCACTATTCACCATCCAAGGTGTTTCAGGGAATGCTGTCACGCCGGCCGGTTTTCGCGCTCCTGCACGAGCAGAGCACGGCGGTGGCCATGATCCGTGCAGCGCATGCCGGCCGGGTGACGACCCTCACGGAAAAGGCGCTGCCTACCCCGGAGACCATCGCGGCGTCGCTTCGCGCCTTCATCGAGGAAAGTGCCACCTTCAATCCCGATACGGTCGACCGGTCGGGCTTCGAGGATTTTTCCGCGCGTCATTCGACCCGTGTCCTGGCCGAGGCGCTCGACCGCGCCTGCGTGCGATATCAGGCGCGCCCGGTCCTTCAGTCGAGCTGAGGCCGCCTTGCGCATCGGGTTCCTGATCAGCCATCCGATCCAGTACCTCGCGCCGCTGTTTCGCGAGCTTGCGAAGCAATGCGACCTGACCGTCTTCTATGCCCATCGTCAGACCGCGGAGCAGCAGGCCCGCGCCGGATTCGGCGTGGCCTTCGACTGGGACGTCGATCTTCTGTCGGGTTACCACAGCCGGTTCCTGCGCAACGTCGCACGGGCGCCGTCGACAGACCGGTTCTTCGGCTGCAGCACGCCCGAGATCGCAACAGAGATTGCCGCCGGCGGTTTCGATGGCTTTGTCGTGCCGGGGTGGGCGCTTCTCACCTACTGGCAGGCGGTGCGGGCGTGCCGGCGCGCGGGTGTTCCGGTGTTCGCGCGAGGTGATTCGCAACTCATGGGCCCGCGCAGCAGTGCCGTCCGGCTTGCCAAGGCCGTCGCCTTTCGCGGTATCCTGCGGCAGTTCGATGGGTTCCTCTATGTTGGCCAAAGGAACCGCGACTATCTGCTCCATTACGGCGCGCCAGCCGGCCGCCTGTTCTTCTCGCCGCATTGTGTCGACAATGACGCCTTCCGGACGGCCAGCGACACGGTGCGACAGCAGGCTGCGGCGAGCGCCGATCCGTCTCAGCTTCGACGGATCCTGTTCGTGGGCAAGCTGATGGAACGCAAGCGGCCGTTCGATGTGTTGCGGGCCGTGGCGCAATTGCGCGCACGCGGATGCCTTGTCGAGGTGGCGTTCGCCGGATCGGGCGAGTTGCAGGGCGCGCTGGCGGAGACCGCCGCTGCAGCCGACGTTCCGGTGCGGTTTTTCGGCTTCGTCAACCAGAGTGAATTGCCCGGCATCTATGCATCCGCCGACGTCACCGTCCTGCCGTCCGACGGACGCGAGACCTGGGGGTTGGTCGTCAACGAAGCCATGGCCTGCGGCGTGCCGGCGGTCGTCTCCGATGCCGTCGGCTGCGGTCCCGACCTTGTCCAGGCAGGCGTCACCGGCGAGACCTTTCCACTTGGCGACGTTGCCGCGCTGGCCGGTGCGATCGAGACAGTGCTGTCGCTCGATCGCGATCGGACCAGGCACGCCCTGGCCGCACGGATGCAAACCTACTCGCCAGAACGGGCGGCTCGGGGTATTGCAGGCGCTGTGAGTGCCTTGAAGTCCAGAAGCAGGGCAGAATGAAGCGCCATCCCGTTCGAGGCCCCTCGTGGTGACCGTAAACTCCCGCCTTCGTGCGCGGCCCGCGTCGCCGCCCATGGTGCTGGACTACGGTTTTTTGCGCCGTACCTTTCTCCTCGTCGGAATGGCGTTGCTGCTGGTCGCGCCGTTTTCGCTGGACCCGCTGGCGCTCGCTGTCGGCGGCTTCGTGCCTTGGCTCGTCCTCAGCATCGTGGCCAAGCCAACGATGCCGGCTGCAGTGGTCTACATTTTCCTCTGGCAGTGGGCCCAGGTCATTTCCCGCGTTTTGCAGTCGATGATCGATGGCGAGGCCCTGGGCGCGGGCATCTATGGCCCTGGTGTCATCAATGCGTACTGGTACATGCTCGCGAGCATCGTGGTCTTGGCGTGCGCTTTTCGCGCGGTGCTGGGCGGGCTGCCCGCACCGACGCCGGAGGACGAGAATGCTCATCTCGAATGGAGACCGACGGACCTTTTCATCCTCTATTGCGCGACGCTGGTCCTGGCAGTCGCCTGTGGCTATGCCACCCGCTTCATCCCTGGCCTGAGCCAGCAGTTCGAGGCGGTGTCGCGCCTCAAGATCGTGGCCGAATTCCTGCTGTTCGTTTCCGTCCTGTCGACCGGTCGCGGCGGCAAGTTCTTGCTGGCCGCGGTACTGGTCGAGATTCTCATCGGCTTCAGCGGCTTGCTGGCAGATTTTCGCGGTGTGTTCGTATATCTGCTGATCGCGGCAATCGCGGCGCGCGTGGCATTGGGCGTCGCGTCGATTCTCGGTGGTGTCGCGTGGCTTACCATCGTGATGATGCTGGCCCTGTTCTGGACCGCGGTGAAGATGGACTATCGCGAGTTCGCGACCGGAGGCGAGGAAACGCAACATGTGAGCGTGCCGCTGTCCGAGCGCCTGGCCTACCTCGGCAGGGTGGCGACCTCGCCGGGTCAGATCGACTGGACTTACGCGTCCTATACGCTGCTCACTCGCTTTGCCTACGTCGACATCTTCGGATCGGTGATTGACTATCAGCGGACCGCGCGCGTAGAGGCGCCGGCCCGGCAATGGCAGGAGGCCGTCGATCATGTGTTCAAGCCCCGCATCCTCTTTCCCAACAAGGCGGCGCTTTCGGATTCCGAGACCTTTGTCCGCCTGACTGGCGCCGATCCGGAAGAGGCGATTCGCGCCTCCACATCGATCAGCGTCGGATACATGACTGAGAATTACGTCGACCTGGGATTTCCGGGAATGCTGCTGGGCATCGCTGCGGTGGGCCTGATGTTGGCCGGCGTCATCCGCTATTTCATGCGATCGCGACTGCCATGGATGGTGCGTCAGGGTATCGCGCTTGCGTTCGTCTACAACGTGGCAGGCTCGGGCGTCGAAATATCCCTGCCCAAGATGTTCGGCGCGACGATCATGTTTTTCCTGGTCTACGCCCTGCTGGTGAAGTTCGCGCTGCCGACCGGCCTCAAGTGGCTGTACGCGCGTGCCGGCGGGGATCAGCGGCAACCGTCCTGACAATGGACGAGCCGTTGCGCCTTCTTCACGTCGTACCAACGTATCTGCCCGCACTTCGATACGGCGGTCCGATCCGTACGGTCCACGCTCTCTGTCGTGCCCTGGCCGCACGGGGACACGATGTTCACGTCTTCACGACGAATGTCGATGGCGCACAGAACAGCGCCGTGCCGCTGCAGCGCCCGGTCGAACTCGAAGGCGTCAAGGTCACGTACTTTCCGAGCCGCCTGCTGCGCCGTCTGTACTGGTCGCCGCCGATGGGGCGTGCGCTGTCGCGGCAGGTCGCGGGCTTCGACGCCGTTCATCTCCATGCCGTTTACCTGTGGCCGATCTGGGCTGGGGCCAGGGCGGCACGGTCGCACCATGTACCGTACGTGATATCGCCCAGGGGGATGCTGGTACCCGAGCTGATGCGCCGCAAGAGCCGCTGGGCGAAGGCGGCGTGGATCGCGCTGTTCGAGCGCACCAACCTCGAAGGTGCAGCTGCCATCCATGCTACCTCGACGGTGGAGGCGGGACACATCGCCGGATTCGGCTGGAAGCTGCCCCCCATCGCCATGATCCCCCACGGCGTCGACGATCCGCCGGCGCCGTCCGGGGCGCCGCTCTCGGCCGATGTGGCGAGCGCCGTTGCCGGCAGTGCGCCGGTTCTGGCGCTGGGCCGCATCAGCTGGGAGAAGGGGCTCGACCGGTTGATCGCGGCGCTGCCGCTCGCGCCCGCAGCGCGCCTGGTGATCGCCGGCGACGATGAAAGCGGACATGCGGCCGTCCTGGCGGCCGAGGCGCAACGCTTCGGCGTTGCCGGACGCGTGACTGTTCTCGCTCGTCATGTCTCCGGCGCCGACAAGGAAGCTCTGTTCGCCGCAGCGCACGTGTTTGCGATGACGTCGCTGTCGGAGAATTTCGGCCTCGCCGCGTTCGAGGCGATGCGGCGCGGTGTTCCGGTGCTGACGACGGCCGACGTCGGCATGTCGGAAATTGTCCGCGACGCCGGCGCCGGCCTCGTTGTCGACACCGCTCCGGCGGCGATCGCGGAGGGACTCAATGCCCTGCTGGCCGACGCCTCCCGAAGCCGTGCCATGGGTGAGACCGGCCGGGCCCTCGTCGTCGATCAGTATGGCTGGCCCACGATCGCGCACCGCATGGAAACGCTCTACCGCTCGCTCGGTGGCTCCGGGGCGGTCCGTCCATGAGCGACCTGCTGGAACTCAGCCCGTTCGATCCTGCCACCGAGCGTCGGGTGGCTATCATCGCCGACTGGCTACCGCCCGACTTTGGCGCGGTCGGCCAGTATATGCAGATGCGCGCCCGTGCCCTGGCCGAGCGCGGCCACGACGTCACCTTGATCGGCCTCTCTTCCGGCGAAGGATCGGCCTGTCAGGAAGCGTGGGGCAAAGGGACCTTGACCGAGATCCGCCTGTCGGCCCGCCCGGTGCCACGCAGTTCCTTCCTGGCGCGCCTGGCGTGGACGGTCGCCACGAATCTGCGGCTGGTTGCTTCGGGGTTTGGGGCCTTGCGGGCGGCAGACGGGATCCTGTTCACCGGATCACCGCCACTGCTCATTCACCTGCTGGCGCCGCTCAAGCCGCTATGGCGCGGCCGCCTCGTCTACCGCATCACCGATTTCCACCCCGAGTGCCTGATCGCGGGGCGAGATCGTCCGTCTCGCGTCCTTGGTCTGCTACTCGGCTTGACGAATTTCTGGCGCCGACGGATCGGCGGCTTCGAAGTTCTCGGGCTCGACCAGCTGAAGCGCCTGCGAGAGACCGGCGTTCGCGAGGAGCGGATCGCCCTCGTGCGCGATGGCGCGCCGGTGTCGTTCGGCGACGATGTCGTGGCGGAACCGCTGCCGGCCGATCTCAGAGGTTCATGCGTGCTGCTGTATGCAGGAAATTTCGGCGTGGCGCACGACGTCGAAACGGTCGCCGAGGGATACAGGCTCCATCATCGCGCGGGAACCGGCAGGGTACGCCTGTGGTTGAGCGCGACGGGCGCCGGTGCCGACGACCTTGTCGCGCGCTTCACCGAGCAGGGGCTTCCTTTCCACAAGTCCCAACCCGTTCCCCTGGACCGGCTGGCCGGGCTATTGCGTGCGCCGGACGCGCACCTCGTGACCTTAAAGGATGCATTCGTCGGCTTCGTGATGCCGTCCAAGATCTACGCTTGCATCGATTCGGGCAAGCCGGTGCTTTTCGTCGGCAGTGCGGCTTCCGACGTCGATTTGCTGGCGCACGCCGCGGGGCCGGATGGCTATTGGCGTGTCGCGTGCGGCGACGCTGCGGGTTTTGCCGCCGCGCTGGAGACGCTTGCGGATCGGTCATCGGAGTCTCGCCAGTAACCCGTTCCTCGCGGAGTTCCCAACCCTATCCCCGACGTCGTGCGAAGATTGTTTCCACGATACTGCGCGTCCTCGCGCGCCATGGAAGAGCCCGAACACCGAACACCGATGCGAAAAGGTCGCTGTTCAGCCGGGAGTTGCGGGGACGGCGCGCCGGCGTCGGAAATTCTTCCGACGTAATGGCTTTCAAGGCCGGACGCTTCCCGGTGAAGGCAACCTGCGACGCGACTATTTCTTCTGCGAACTCGAACCAGGTCGCATCGCCTTGCCCTGCGAAGTGGTAGGTCCCCCAGCAGGTGTCACTTCCGTACGTTTTTGCGGCCGCCATCAGGAGTGCCTCCGCCAGGTCGGCCGTGGCTGTCGGATTTCCCACCTGATCGCTTACTACTCCCCAGCCTTCGCGGGTCGCGGCGAGGTCCAGCATGGTCTTGAGGAAGTTGCGCCCATGGATGCCGTAGACCCACGCCGTCCTGACGATGATGTGGCGATCCTGAACGCTTCGGATGGCCCTTTCACCGGCTTCCTTGGAGAGGCCATAGACGCCTAGCGGCGCGACGGGATCCGTTTCGATGTAAGCCGATGGCTTGCTGCCATCGAAGACGTAGTCGGTGGAGACATGGATCAATGGTATGCCAAATTCCGCTGACGCCTGCGCCAGCATTGCCGGACCGTCGCGATTCGCCAATTGCGCCAGCCCGACTTCCTTCTCCGCCTGGTCTACTTTCGTATAGGCAGCGGCATTGATGACTACGGACGGGCTTGCGTCCTCGATGGCTGCCTGGATCTGGCTGAGGTTGGAAATATCGCATTCCAGCCGAGTCATCAGCCTGGCCGCGATGCCGCGCTCCGCGCACAAGGCCGCCAATTCCTGGCCCAGTTGGCCTTGGGCACCCAAGATGAGCAACTTCATGTCGACTACTCTTGAATCGGCGAACGACGTTGGCCGCAACATTGAGAACAATGCCCTTTTAATATAGACTTTTCTGCCTGGCCTCGAATTCCATCAGAGGCGGGTAGGGTCATTCATGAATTTCACCGCACAAGAGTTGGAAAAGGGCAGTGGCGTACTACTGGTCCGCTCCAAGCGGTTTGTCGACGGGCGTGGGCATTTCATGGAGGTCTGGTCGAAAGCCGCGTACCAGGAGATTGGCATCAATGCCGACTTCGTACAGGATAACCAGTCGTTTTCGACAGCCCGGGGCACATTGCGCGGCCTGCATTTCCAGCGCGCGCCCTTCGAGCAGGCAAAGCTTGTCCGCGTGCTGAAGGGGGCTATCTACGATGTCGTCGTGGATATCAGGCCGAATTCTCTGAATTACGGGCGATGGATTGGCACGGCGCTCAGCGCCGACGAAGGTGAGCAACTGTACATCCCGCGCGGTTTCGCGCATGGCTTCCTCACGCTGTCGAGCGAGACCATTGTTTCATACAAGGTGGATGCCCCTTACTCGCGTGAGAGCGAAGCGGGGATCAGATGGAACGATCCGGAACTCAATGTGCGGTGGCCACTGATCTACAACGAAGTCGCCCTGTCGGAAAAGGACGCCTTGCTGCCGCTTTTCAACGGCCCAGCGGGCGCTGCGCATAAAAATATCCGAGCTGTGGAGGCCTGAGCCGAGTAACCCGGCTCAGGCCTCCACAGCCGTGGTCTTTGGCGGCGGGATGCTCGGCCGCTCCAGCCCCTGCCGTCCAATCAGCTGCTGCAGTTGCAGGCCTATGACCCAACGAAGCGGATAGAGACGGTTCAACTCGCGCAGTTCGCGGGCGGCCTGGGCGATGTGACCTCGCATTGCCAGGCGCCGGATCCAACCGAGATGATATCGGCCGCGCATATGGGCCCTGAACTGACGGACCCTCTTCAACTCCGTCTCGTTCCAATGTTTGCGGTACCAATCCGCGAGCCTCAATTCCTCGCGCAAATACCTCGCGCCGGACGTCGGCAACGCCGAAGTCATGAGTTGATGGCTTCGGACGGCGTGCCTCACTTCCTTGTTGCGCAGTATTGGAAACCGCTCCGCCACGCGGTTGTAGAATTCAAGGTCGCCTGCCAAGGGATAGGCCGGGTCGAACAGACCCACGGTGTCGAAGGTGCGGCGAGGGATCGTGATCGACGAGATCGATGCGGGCAGGTTCCCGTAGTGCGACGAGATCCAGAGATAGAGAGGCCATTCGATCCGCTCCGGCGTGGTGTCGGAGTCGTACGTGCCGAGCAGGCGGCCCTGTTCGTCGATGCGTGTGAAATCGCGCGCAATAGTGACCCCCTGAGGGGTGGTTTTCGCGTCCAATTCT
>CALDNT010000164.1 GCA_937915145.1 uncultured Reyranella sp. | reverse complement strand
CAGCACGACAGACGTGTCGAACGGCACTGGTGCTGCGGCACGGCCGATCTCCTCGGCCACGACGCATACTTCGAGCGGCGACAGACCGGAGCCACCGTATTCCTCGGGGATGCCGATGCCGGGCACGCCGAGATCGACGAGGCCTTTCCAGACGTCGTCGGCATGGGTTTCAGGACCGTCGAGCACGCGCCGCACCACTTTGGTCGGGCACTTGTCGGCGAGGAATTTGCGAACCTGCTCCTTGAGCAGTTTCTGGTCGTCGGAAAAATCGAAATTCATGATGGCCAACCCTAGCAAGCAAGGCCGGTTCGGGGAACGGCTCTGGGTTCCGACAGGCGGGTCGGGCGATGTGCTAGGCTGGCGTCATGAACACACCTCAAATCACCGACTGGCACGCCCACGTCTACTTCGACCCCGCCTCACGCGACCCCGCCTGGGCGCTGCGCGAGCGCATCGAGAAAAACTTCGCCATCGAGATGGGCCGCTTCCACGAAAAACCGGTCGGCCCGCATCCGCGCTTCAGCTATCAGGTGGCCTTCAAGAACGAGCAGCTCGAGCCGTTTCTGTCGTGGCTCGTGCTCCATCGCGGCGATCTGACGGTGTTCATCCATCCCAACACCGGGCAGGATCTCGAAGACCATCGCGACCGCGCGATCTGGATGGGCCAGCAGGTGCCACTGGTCCTCGACATCTTCAAGAAGAAGGACTGAGCCCATGGACTCGCTGCTCCCCCTCGCCAAGCGCGTCGGCGAAAAACTGAAGGCCCGCAAGGAAACCGTCGGCGTGTCGGAATCCTCGGCCGGCGGCCTGGTCTCCGCCGTGCTGCTGGCGGTGCCCGGCGCCTCGGCCTACTTCATGGGCGGTGCCGTGGTCTACACGCGCCCGGCAGGCGATGCCTTCCTGGCGGTGCCGCGCGAAAAGCGTGCCGGCGTGCGCTCGTCGAGCGAGCCGTGGGCGCTGCTGGCGGCCGAACATGTGCGCGGCCGGCTGAAGACAACCTGGGGCCTGGCCGAGACCGGCGCATCGGGGCCGACCGGCAATTCCTACGGCGATCCGGCGGGCCATACCTGCGTCGCCGTGGTCGGCCCCAACGGCAGCATCGCGCGCACATTGCGCACCGGCTCGGACGACCGCGTCGCCAACATGCGCGCCTTCGCCGCCGAGGCGCTCAAGCTGCTCGACGAGCAGCTGTCCTGAGGTCAATCGGCAGGTCAGTCGGCATCGGGTTTCGTCACCGCGGCCAGAGCGAGACACACCCAACCCAGAATGAAGGCGGTGCCGCCGATCGGCGCCACCGCACCGAGCCAGCGCGGGGCACCGAAGGCCAGCGCATACAGCGCGCCGGGGAAGAGCACGCTGCCGGCGAGAAACAGGCATTGCGCAGCCAAGGCGAGCCGGCCGTTCAGCCGCGCGCCGCGCGCGAGTACGACCACGGCCAGGATCGCCAGCGCATGGATCATTTCGTACTGGCTGCCGGTCTGCAGCCACGTACGCGCCTTGAGGCCGGCTTCCGTATTAAGGTCGAGACCGTGCGCGGCAAAGGCGCCGACGATGACCGAAATCGCGCCGCTCAACGCCGCGACGACGATCCAGCCCCGTGCCGCCGCGCCGGCCATGAAAGCTACGACGCTCGAGTCGGCTTTCCGCCGGCGGTGATGCCGCCGTCGATCACCAGCTCCTGGCCGGTCATGTAGTTGGCGGCGTCGGTGCAGAGGAACAGCACGCCGTTGGCGATGTCCTGCGCCTCGCCGACGCGGGCGATCGGCGACGACATCGCGGCACGCTCGCGCGGATCGATCGGCGCGTTGCGGCGGTTGCCCTCGGCGCCGGTCGGGATCTTGCCCCAGATCGGCGTGGCGATGATGCCGGGATGCACCGAGTTGCAGCGGATGTTGTCGGCGGCATGTTCCAGGGCCACCGACTTGGCCAGCAGCCGCACCCCGCCCTTGGTGGCGGAATAGGCGGCAAGGCCCGGCGCGCCGCGCAGGCCGGCGATCGACGACATCAGCACCAGCGAGCCGCCGCCGGCCCGCTTCATCGCCGGGATCGCGTGCTTGATCGAAAGGAACACGCCGTCGAGGTTGATCGCCTGCTGGCGCTGCCAGTCGGCCAGCGTCATCTCGGCAATCGGCGCCATGATGCCGATGCCGGCATTGGCCACCATGATGTCGAGCCGTCCGAACCGCTTCTCGGCCTCGGCGATCACACCCGGCCAGCCGGCCTCGTCGCGCACGTCATGGTGCAGGTAGTGCGCCTTGCCGCCGGCCTTAGTGATGCGCCCGACGACATCCTTGCCGAGCCCATCATCGATGTCGGTGATGAGGACTGCAGTGCCTTCGCGCGCCAGCGTCTCCGAACAGGCCTCGCCGATGCCGGAGGCGCCGCCGGTGACGACCGCGACCTTGCCCGAGACCTGACCCATCTGACTCAGCGGCCCTTCCAGTTGCCGGGACGCTTCTCGGCGTAGGACTTGATGCCTTCCTTGAAGTCCTCGGTCTTGCGCGTCCAGTCCTGCTCGGTGAGTTCGCGCTCGGTGGCGATCTCGGCACCGTCGGCAAAGCCGCGGCGCATGGTCTCGCGCGTCGACTGCACCGCGAGCGGCGCGCCCTCGGCGATTTCCGCGGCCAGCGCGATGGCGGCCTTGCGCACATCGGCCAGCGGCACCAGCACATCGGCCATGCCCCAGGCAAAGGCTTCCTCGCCGCCAATCCGACGGCCGGTATAGAACATCAGGTTGGCCCGCTGCTGGCCGATCAGGCGCGGCAGGGTGAAGGTGAGCGAGAAGCCGGGATGGAAGCCCAGCCGCGTGAAGTTAGCGGCGAAACGCGCTTCGGGGCTGGCGACGCGGAAGTCCGGCATGATCGCAAGGCCGAGGCCGCCACCGATCGCCGCGCCTTGCACCGCCGCCACGCTCGGCTTCTTCGAACGGAACAGGCGGGTCGCCTCCTTGTAGAGATGCTTGCCGCTCTCGGCTGCGCCGGTCTGCGGCCGGTTGGCGAAGTCAGCACCGGCGCAGAACGACTTGCCCTGCGCGCACAGCACATAGGAGCGGATGTTCATGTCGCGGTCGAAGGCCTCGAACGCATCGGCGATCTGATTGATCAGCGAATTGTCGAAGAAATTGTGCGGCGGGCGCTGGATCTCGACGATGCCGACATGGCCTTCGGTGCTGACGCCGATGTCTTTAAAGGTGGCGCTCATGCGTATCCCCCGGGGTTGATGCAAATGGATTGGTCGCGGATATTGCCCCGCCCTCGGGGGCCCGTCGATATGGGAGGACAAAGAATGTCGCAAAGCGAACAACGCGCGCTCGTCTTGGGCGGCGGCACCATGGGCGTGGGCATCATCGCCATGTTCCTGGGCGGTGGCTGGAAAGTCGACGTGGTGTCGCGCTCGGCATCGACGCGCGATGGCCTGCCTGCCGCGGCGGCGCGGGCACTCACCGCCATGGGCAAGCCCGCCGATACGTCGGGGCTGGTCACCTACGCGACCCTGGCCGAGGCACCGTGGCCGGAGATCGACCTGGCCGTCGAGACCGTGACCGAGGATCTGGCGCTGAAGCGGCAGCTCTTCGCCGGCATGGAAAAGCTCGCCCGGCCCGACTGCGCCCTCACGTCGAATTCCTCGAGCTTCCCGATCAGCGAGATCGGCAAGGGCTTGAAGTCGCAAAGCCGCATGATGGGTTTGCACTTCTTCATGCCGGCCCACCTGATTCCGCTGGTCGAGGTCGTGCGCTCGGTTCACACCGACGTCGCGCTTGCCGAAAAGGTCGGCGCGATCATGAGCTCGCTCGGCAAGCGGCCGGTGCAGGTCAAGAAGGACGTGATCGGTTTTCTCGGCAACCGGATCCAGGGCGCGCTGATGCGCGAGGCGCTGTGGCTGATCGAGCAGGGCGTCGCCTCGCCCGAGGACATCGACGCCACAGTGCGGCTGTCGTTCGGCTTCCGCTATGCCGCCGCCGGTCCGATCATGCAGAAGGAGCATTCGGGCTGGGACACGACCTGTGCGGTGGCCAAGATCATCTGGCCCGATCTCAGCAATGCCGACGGCCCGCCACCGGTGCTTCAGCGCAACGTCGACGAGGGGCGCATCGGCTTCAAGACCAAGGGCGGATTCTTCCCTTGGGACGATGACTCCATCGCAAAAGAGCGCGCCCGATATGAGCGCGCTCTTCGCAAGTGTCTCGAAATCTTCCGCGAGGAAGGGATCGTCTAGGCAGCCCTGCCGCGACCGCCGAAGCGGCGGGCGCCGCCGTTGGAGCGCGGACGGTCGCCCTGAGGACGGTCGCCCTGCGGGCGATCACCGTGCGGGCGATCACCGTGCGGACGATCACTATGCGGGCGGTCGCCACGCGGCGGACCGCTCGGACGATCGCCGAACGAACGCGGACGGTCACCCTGCGGGCGGTCGCCGTGCGGGCGATCAGCGCGGGGACGATCACCGAAGGAACGCGGACGGTCGCCGCTAGGACGATCACCGTGCGGACGATCACCGCGCGGGCGATCGGCCGACGGCTGCGGACGGTCGCGGAAATCGCCGCCCGACCACTGACGTTGGCCTTCCGGACGAGGCCGGTCGCCCTGAGGACGGTCGCCATGCGGGCGAGCGCCACGCGGCGGGCCGTTCGGACGATTGCCGTGGCCACCGCCAAACGATCGCGGGCGGTCGCCGAAGGAGCGCGGACGGCCCGGACCGCCGGGACCACGACCGCGCGGGCGCTCGTCGCGGTCCCGCTCGTCACGGTCGTCGCGGGTACGTGCCACCGGCGGCATCACCGGCATGTCCTCGTTGGCCGGCGTCGCCACGACGGCGATCGGCTGGCGGGTGAGCTTTTCGATGCTGCGCAGCTGGCCGCGTTCGCTGGAGTCGCAGAACGACACGGCGATGCCCGAAGCGCCGGCGCGCGCGGTGCGGCCGATGCGATGGACGTAGCTCTCGGCGTCGGCCGGCAGCTCGTAGTTGATGACGTGGGTCACGCCCTGCACGTCGATGCCGCGCGAGGCGAGATCGGTGGCGACCAGCACGCGGGCCTTGCCGCGGCTGAAGTTGTCGAGCGCCTTCTGGCGGGCGTTCTGCGACTTGTTGCCGTGGATCGCCTCGGAGCGCACACCGCGGTCCTCGAGCGCCTCGGCAACGCGATTGGCGCCGCGCTTGGTGCGAGTGAACACGATCACCCGTTCGAGCGTCGCGTCGGACAGCAGATGGCTGAGGAGCTGGCGCTTGCTGGAAGCGTTCACGTAATAGACGCGCTGCTCGATCTTCTCGATCGGCTTGCCCTGGGCAGCGATCTCGACGCGCTCCGGATTCTTCAGGATCTCGCCCGCGAGCTTGGCGACGTCGCCCGGCATCGTGGCCGAGAACAGCAGCGTCTGGCGGTTCTTGCTGACCGAGCCGACGATGCGACGCACGTCGCGGATGAAGCCCATGTCGAACATGCGGTCCGCTTCGTCGAGGACGAGAAACGTCACATTGCCAAGCTTCACGTTGCCGCGTTCGACCAGGTCAAGCAGGCGGCCGGGCGTGGCGATCAGGATGTCGACGCCGCGCGCCAGGGTTTCGATCTGTCGGCCGTAGCCGAGACCGCCGACCACGGTACAAAGGCGCAGACCGAGGCCGCGCCCATAGGTGTCGAAGCTGCGCGCGATCTGCACGGCAAGTTCGCGCGTCGGCGCCAGAACAAGTGCGCGCGGGCTCTTCGGCAGGGCGCGTTCGCCCGAGGCCGCGAGCTGCTGCAGGACGGGTAGCGCGAAGGCCGCCGTCTTGCCGGTGCCGGTCTGGGCGACACCCAGCACATCACGCCCCTGGAGCAGGGCCGGAATGGTGCGTGCCTGGATCGGCGTCGGGGTGGTGTACTTGGCGCCATGGAGGGCACGCAGCAACGGCTCGGACAGGCCGAGATCCGCAAACTTAACTTCACTCACTGAAAAATAGTCCTTCTTGCCGCCACCCGTGCCTTTCGGGCACGCGTATCTATGGCGGCTTTTGGCCCGTTCCCGCGCGCGGCTGGGACGGCTCTTGTCTTAGGGGATTGCCCGGGATGAGGCGCCGTCACAAGAAATGGGGCGCGTCGCGCGATCGCGAGAAACCTTGAGGTGGCGCGGTTATGATGGTGCGGCGCAGCAAAGTCAAGTGACGAAACTGCGGCATGGCCAGCCCCGGCAGGCGGCCATAGGATCGCCGTCTTCGTAGCCACACAGGGGCGCGGCCAGATGGAATTTGGCGTTCTTTTCACCTCGCATCCCAACCCGAAGGAAGAACCCTATCCGCATCGCGACGTGCATGCCCGCACGACGGCGGAGATCGTCGAGGCCGAGCGGCTGGGCTACGACACCGCCTGGATCGCCGAGCATCACTTCTCGACCGGCTACGGCATCATGCCGGACTGCTTCGCCTACATGGCCTATCTCGCAGCCAAGACCAGCCGCATCAAGCTCGCCGCCGGCGTGATCACCCTGCCGCTCTACGATCCGATCCGGGTCGTCGAGAACACCAGCTTCGTCGATATCCTCTCCAATGGCCGCATCATGCTGGGAATCGGCTCGGGCTACCGGCCCTACGAGTTCACGGGCCTCGGCAAGGACTTCGAAGCCCGCCGCGACATGGTCGAGGAGGCGGTCGGCCTGATGTTCGATGCCTTCCACCGCCGCCGCTACGATCACAAGGGCAGGTACTTCCACGGCACCGTGGCCGAGCCCTACGAAATGCTGCCGCAGCCGGTGCAGATGCCACACCCGCCGTTGTTCATGGCCGGCGGCACCGACCGCTCGATCGGCTATTGCGGCCGCAACGGCTTCGGCCTGATGCTCTCGACGCTACCCGGCGTCGAAACGCTGGCGGCCCAGACCTCGCTCTACAAGCGTGAATTGGCGACGGCGCCGGCAGAGCGGCGCAGGAACCCGGCGGCCGGCCAGATCGACATCGCGCGCTGGGTCTATATTGCCGACACCGACGCCCAGGCCCGCGCCGACACCGAGGAGGCGATCGTCCGCCACATCGGCCACTTCGGCGGCACCGGCACCGCCGGCTATCTCGGCTCGGTGTCCGAGAAGGGTGGCGCCTTGACCTACGACGATCTGCTCAACACCACGCTGCTGCACGGTTCGGCCGAGACGGTGACCGCCAGGTTGCGCGAGATGCAGGCCCGCACCGGCATGACCTCGCTGCTGTTGCACTATCCGCCCTATTACGGACGCGAGAAGACGATGAAGAGCCTCAAGCTCTTCGCCGAGCGCGTGATCCCGGCGTTCCGGCCCCCGGCGCAGCGCATCGCCGCCGCGGAATGACGCCGCCCGCGCCCGCCGCGGCGCGCAGCAACGCGGCGCTCGGCGCGATCTACACCATGCTCGCCATGCTGGGGTTTGCCAGCATGGACACCATCACCAAATGGATGGTGGCCGATTATTCGATCGGCCAGATGATGTGGGTGCGCTACGCGGTGTTCTGCGCCTTCGCCTGGGCCGTTGTGCACCGCCGCGGCCTTAAGGCCGCCGTCCGCACCACGCGACCCTGGCTGCAGGGCGGCCGCGCCCTTCTGGCAGTGGTCGAAAGCGCGGTGTTCGTGCTGGCCTTCCGCTACCTGCCGCTGGCCGACACCCATGCCGTTGCAGCCACTTCACCCCTGATCGTGATCGCGCTGGGTGCCCTCTTCCTCGGCGAACGCGCGGGCCCGGCGCGATGGGCGGCGGTCGGCGCGGGCTTCATCGGCATGCTGCTGATCGTGCGGCCGGGTTTCCGGACCCTCGACTGGCCGCTGCTGCTGCCGGTCGCCGGCGCCATCCTGTGGGGCGCCTATCAGATTCTCACCCGGCTCTGTTCCCGCAGCGACACGCCCGACACCACGCTCGTCTGGTCGGCATTCGTGGCCTTCGGAGCCACCACGCTGGTCGGCCCCTGGCAGTGGCAGTGGCCCGATGCCACTGGCTGGATTCTGTTGATTGCCATCGCGCTTCTGGGAGCATTGGCCCATTACGCGCTGATCAAGGCACTGGACTACGCCGAGGCCGGGGCCGTGCAACCGTACAGCTATAGCCTGCTGGTGTTCGTCACGATTCTGGGCGCGGTCGTGTTCGGCGACATCCCCGACCTCTGGACGCTGGCGGGTGCTGCCGTAATCGTGGCCTCAGGCCTCTACACCTGGAACCACGACAGACGCCGGGCGGTGCGCACAGCACACGGCCCATGAGTTGACGATCAGCGCGGCCACTGTCTGAGCGCGACGAGGCCGCCGTCGATCGGCAGCATCAGGCCCGT
>CALDNT010000163.1 GCA_937915145.1 uncultured Reyranella sp. | reverse complement strand
CCAGGATGACCCCGAAGATCGGAAACGCAACGTTGAGAATGGCCTGCACGGGGTGGGAAAGGTCCGATTTTAGCTATAGTGAATGATTAAGAATTTGACATAAATAGCACAAATAACTTAATATTCTTCTAATACGTAATGGCCGCGCCGTCCCCTTCGCCAGCGGCCAAGGAGAATCCCTCATGCGTCTCTTGATCGTCGGTGCCGCCGCCTTGGCCGCGCTCGTTTTTGCTGTGCCTTCCTTTGCCCAGACCTCCGACGCTCCGATGCCCGAACCGACGGCCAAGCCGGCCGCGAAGGCAAAGGGCAAGCCCCAGACCGCCGCCTCGTGCCAGAAGCTGAAATCCGCTTCCTCGCGCACGGCCTGCCTGAAGAAGGTTCAGGTCGCGAAGGCACAGCCGCCGAAGGCCAAGAAGGCGAAGAAGCCTGTAACGAACGCGACGTCGAAGCAGCCGGACTCCGCACAGCTCGCGCCGCCGGCCCCCGTTCAGGCACCGGTTGCTGCACCGTCCTCGGGTCCCGTAGCCATCCCGCCGCTGCCGTCGAAGACGATCTAGTCACCGGCACCTCGAATTGGGCTAGTCTCCGCTCTCCCAACAGGGGAGAGCGCTATGACCGGGCATTCCGCCGCCGTGATTTCGACCGATGAGCTGGCCCGCCGCCTGGGCGCGCCGGCGCTCCGGATTTTCGACTGCACCACGTATCTGAAGCCCGGTCCCGACGGCCGCTATATCGCCGAGAGCGGCCGGTCGAACTACGACAAGGGCCATGTGCCGGGCGCGGCCTATCTCGATCTTCAGGCCGATCTGTCCGACAAGAGCTCGAAGCTCCGCTTTACGTTGCCGTCGCTGGAGGCGCTGACCAAAGCCTTCGCCGCCAAGGGCATCGGCCATGGAACATTCGTGGTGCTGTACAGCCACGCCTCGCCGGTCTGGGCGAGCCGCATCTGGTGGATGCTGCGGGCGATCGGCTTCGACGACGCCGCGATCCTCGATGGCGGCCTCGACAAATGGAAAGCCGAGAACCGGCCGCTGGAGACCGAAGCTACCGTCCATCCGGCGGCGACGCTCACGCTCCGTGCCCGTCCGGAAATCTTCACCGACAAGACCGCGATCAAGGGGGCGATCGGCAACAAGGCGACGCTGACGCTCAACGCCCTCAGCCACGACCAGCACAAGGGGGCCGGCGGTGTCGTCTACGGTCGCGCCGGCAGAATAGCCGGCTCTTCCTGCGTGCCGGCAGCCAGCCTGTTCGGACCGGACAAGGCCTTGAAACCGATCGCCGATCTGCGTGCCGCCTTCGAGGGCGTGGGCGCCGCCCCGGACAAGCGCGTACTGGTCTATTGCGGCGGCGGCATTGCCGCCACGCTCGATGCCTTCGTGCTGACAGCGATGCTGGGCCACAAGAACGTATCGGTGTACGACAATTCGATGCAGGAATGGGCCAACGATCCCACCCTGCCGATGGAAGCCGGCTGAGGAGGAAGCAACATGCCCGCCTACATAATCCTTGAGGTCGAGACGACAGATGAGGCCCTGATGGCCGAGTACCGCAAGCATACGCCCGGCCTGGTCGGCAAGTTCGGCGGCAAGTTCATCGTGCGCGGTGGCAAGACCCGGACGCTGGAAGGCGGCTGGACGCCGGCCCGGGTCGTCGTGCTCGAATTTCCCGACTATGCCTCGGCTGAACGCTTCTACGATTCTGATGAGTACAAGCCGGTGCTCGCCATGCGGATGAAGGCCGGCAAGTCCAAGGCAATCCTGGTTGACGGCCACAATGGCTAACGAGGGGGCTGACGCCGCCGCCTTCAAGGCGGTCGGCACGCTCTACAACGCGCTCATGACGGCGCTGGTGCTGGGTCTGGTGACCCGTCGCGGCGAAGATGTCGCGCGCGAGTATGTGCTGCGCCATTTCCGTCGCCAGCATCTGGAAAAGTTCCTGCCTGGATTGCAGAAGCTTGGCCTTTCGGACGAGCCAGACGCGCCAGCCTGTGCGCTCTATCACTATCACTCCAATGCGCTGGGCGGCGTGAAGACGGGTTACATCCGCGAAAGCGACAAGAAGGCCTGGGTGCGCTATCCGCCGCCGCGCTGGATCTGGAAAGGCACGGCGATTGCCGCCGTGCCGCATTCGGTCTCGGCCGCCATGCTCCATGGCTGGCATGGCCACAACGGAGTCTCGCTCAAGAATCCGGGGCTGGGTTTCGTCTGCACCGGCATGACGGTCGATGGCTTTCCGGGTCTGGAAGGCTATTACATCGACCATGGCCGGCCGCTGAAGGAAGAGGAGCGCGTGCGCTTCGCCTACGGCACCGAGGAAATGCCGCGCGTCGACTGGACCGCGCAGCCTAAACTCGAGACCGCGAATTGGCCGGAGGAGCGACGCCTCAAGACCTTCCGCGCCTATGCGCTCGAGTACCTGCGCACCATGCTGCCCACCTTGCAGGAACTGCTGGGGCCGGCCGACACGGTGAAGGAACTGGGCCGCGTTGCCCGCCTGGTCGGCCTGCAGTTCCACGAAGAGACCGCGCGCGAGATGGACCTGCCGACCGACGTCGAACGCGGCGACATGGCCAGCGCCCGCGACTTCGCACGCTGGCTCTCCGCTGTGATGGCGGCAAGCGGCGAAGATGTCGCGACCAAGGAGAAGGACGGCCACGTCCTCGTGACGCTGGCCGGCTGGAAGGTTGCCCGCGAATTGGCGCTGCCCGATCCCCTGCTTGCCTTCGATGCCTGGAACGAACTCTGGCTCGGCGCCGCGGCGGCGCATGACCGGTTCCTTGAAATTCAGACCTCGCGCTCGCTCGACGATCGCGGCTGGTCGATCAGCTGGCGGATCGCACCGAGGTAGCCGGCCGGCAATCTGCGCCCAGCGATGACCTCGCCGAGCTCGGCCACGGGCACCCAGCGCACGTCGAGATGCTCGTGGCTTAACGTCGCTTCTGTCGACCCGCTTAGCTCGCAGGCATAGGAGACGATGCGCACGAAGCGCTGCGGCAGCACCTCGAACAAATGCTCGTCAATCTGCGGACCGATGGAGACTTCCAGGCCCGCTTCCTCACGTACCTCGCGCTTCAGCGCCGCACGATGATCCTCCTCGGGATCAGGCCGCCCGCCCGGCAAATCCCACTCGCTGCGCTCGTTCAGCAGCAACAGCACACGGCCTTCGTGGATCAGCACGCCTTTGATCGACAGAGGGTGGCGGGTGCTCATGGTCAGTAGGATTGTCCTCTGAGCCAGCGGCGATACAGCAAAGCGCGCTCCGCGACCTGATCTCGGCCGCATCGTGCCGGTGCATCATATCGATCCGTTCCCAATCCGGGCTGAATTCGGGCGAACTCGCAGTCCTTACCTTGTTCCCAAGCCTCATGTGCCTGCCTCAAAGCGGGAACGACAAGCTCGTACTCCACACCCGTCTGCTTCTTGCTCTCCTCGGCATCCCGGGTCGCATAACGTACGACGAGCGCAGAGAAGGCATTCCGCATGAGCTCGTACCAGACTTCGGCTTCCGCGGAAGCGCAGTACATCCGCTTGTTTGACTGGTACGCATCTTCGGTTGTGCGATCGCAGTTCTGAGTTTCGATCCCGATGCACTGGCGCGCAGTGTCGATGCGTGTCTCGGGCAAGGCCTTCTCCGCCGCCTCGACACACTTGAGAATGCTCTCGACACTCGCCTTGTAGTCTCGCGCCTCTCGCGCCTCGACGTGCGATGCAAACAGCAAGCCAAGAAACAACAATGGAAGTAGTCGCATTCATCCACCTTCGGTAGTGGCGACACGGATCATACACCGACGGCAAAGAGAAAGGGCCGGGGATTTCTCCCCGGCCCTTCCGATTTCTGGCTGTCGACTGGACTAGAAGTCCATGTCTCCGCCCATGCCGCCCATGCCGCCGCCCGGGGGCATCGGCGGGCCCTTCTTCTCCGGACGCTCGGCGACCATGGCTTCGGTCGTCACCAGCAGGCCGGCCACCGAGGCGGCATCCTGCAGCGCAGTGCGCACGACCTTCACCGGATCGATGATGCCGGACTTGATCATGTCGACATATTCGCCCTTCTGGGCGTCAAAGCCGAAGTTCGCGTCCTTCTGGTCGAGCATCTTGCCCGCGACTACCGCGCCGTCGTAGCCGGCGTTCTCGGCGATCTGACGGACCGGCGACTGCAGCGCACGACGGACGATCTCGACACCGACCTTCTGGTCGTCGTTGGCGGTGCGGATCTTGTCGAGCGCGCGGATCGCATAGAGGAGAGCGGCACCGCCGCCGGCAACCACGCCCTCTTCCACTGCCGCCTTGGTGGCGTGCATGGCGTCGTCAACGCGGTCCTTCTTCTCCTTGACCTCGATTTCGGTGGCGCCGCCGACCTTGATGATCGCAACACCGCCGGCGAGCTTGGCCAGACGCTCCTGGAGCTTCTCGCGGTCGTAGTCCGAAGTGGTCTCCTCGATCTGGGCGCGGATCTGGCCGATGCGGGCCTGGAGGTCCGCCTTCTTTCCCGAGCCGTCGACGATCGTGGTGTTTTCCTTCTCGACGATGACCTTCTTGGCCTTGCCGAGCATGTCGAGCGTGACGTTCTCGAGCTTGATGCCGAGATCCTCGGAGATCAGCTGACCGCCGCACAGGATCGCCATGTCCTCGAGCATCGCCTTGCGGCGATCACCGAAGCCCGGCGCCTTGACGGCAGCGATCTTGAGGCCGCCACGCAGCTTGTTCACGACCAGGGTCGCCAGGGCCTCGCCCTCGACGTCCTCGGCAATGATCAGCAGCGGCTTGCCCGACTGCACCACCGCCTCGAGCACCGGCAGCATTGCCTGCAGGCCCGAGAGCTTCTTCTCGAACAGCAGGATGTACGGCTGCTCGAGCTCGGCGATCATCTTGTCGGCGTTGGTGATGAAGTACGGTGAGAGATAGCCACGGTCGAACTGCATGCCTTCGACGACGTCGAGCTCGGTGTCGAGGCTCTTGGCCTCTTCCACCGTGATGACGCCCTCGTTGCCGACCTTCTTCATCGCCTCGGCGATCATCTTGCCGATCGACTTGTCGCCGTTGGCCGAGATGGTGCCGACCTGGGCGACTTCATCGGTGCCGGTGATCTTCTTGGCGCGGGCCTTGATGTCCTCGACGGCCGCGTCGACCGCGAGGTCGATGCCGCGCTTGAGGTCCATCGGGTTCATGCCGGCCGCGACCGACTTCACGCCTTCGCGCACGATCGCCTGGGCGAGAACGGTCGCCGTCGTCGTGCCGTCGCCGGCGATGTCGTTGGTCTTCGAGGCCACTTCGCGCACCATCTGGGCGCCCATGTTCTCGAACTTGTCGGCGAGCTCGATTTCCTTGGCGACGGTGACGCCGTCCTTGGTGATGCGCGGAGCGCCGAAGCTCTTGTCGAGGACAACGTTGCGGCCCTTCGGACCCAGCGTCACCTTGACGGCGTTGGCGAGAATGTCGACGCCGCGCAGCATGCGCTCGCGTGCATCCGCGCTAAAACGGACTTCCTTGGCTGCCATTTTCTATTCCTCTTGAATGTTCTGGTTGATCGGATCGACGAAGAGGCGCTCAGGCGGCCTTCTTCATCGCGGCGGAACCTTCGATGATTCCCATGATGTCGGATTCCTTCATGATCAGGAGATCCTGGCCATCGAGCTTGATTTCGGTGCCGGACCACTTGCCGAACAGGATGCGGTCACCCTTCTTGACGTCGAGCGGAACCAGCTTGCCGCTTTCATCGCGGGCGCCCGGTCCGACGGCGACGATCTCGCCTTCCATGGGCTTTTCCTTGGCAGTGTCCGGGATGATGATGCCACCCTTGGTCTTGCCTTCTTCCTCAACGCGCTTGACCACGACCCGATCGTGGAGCGGACGGAACTTCATATGTCTTCCTCCAATGTAGCTGTTAGTCCTGCGCAGCCGGCCGGCCGCGCCGAATACGTCGCTATCAGCACTCTCTCGCAGAGAGTGCCAAAGGCGTGCAGCATGTAGGAGTGTCATCGGACTTAGTCAAGATAGGGGCGAAGAGTGGCTTCGCACCAGCAGCAATCCTCCGAGACTGCTGCTAGCATATTGATTTTAAAAGAGAATATTGATTTTTCTTGGAAGCGGCGTGACTATTCCTTTGCACGTGTAGTGTCAAGGAGTGCCCGATGGACCGAAGCTTTGTTGTGCAACTCAACGATTACCGGATCACGACCGCCGAAATACTCTATTGGATGCCCGATCACAGGCACGTCCTGCAGAGTTTCGTCTGGCAGCATCTCGATCTGGCACCCCGCTTTCCGGCCCTCACCAGGTTCCTCGACTTCTGGCAGAGCAATCTCGACGGCAGGCTGCACAAGGTCCGGGTCGCCAACGCCGCGCTGATCAAGCCGGCCGAGTTCAAGTTCGCGTCGGGTCTATACGAACTGCACTGACCGTCGCGCCGCGGCGTATTCCGCAGCGGTACGCTCGATCAGCTCGGCCACCGACGGCACATCGGTGACGCCCGACACCGAATGTCCCGCGCTCCAGATGTCCTTCCAGCGCTTGGCGTCGGGCCGGTCCCGCTCTGCGGCATTGATGTCCTTGGCGATGTCGATGGCGCCGCGCGCCGGCAGGTTGTCGGGATCGAGACCAGCTGCCGCGATCGAAGGCCGCAACATGTTGGTTTCAAGCCCGGTGAAAGCGCGCGTCAGCAGCACGTCGTCGAGACGGCTCTTCACCAGCATCTGCCTGTATTCGTCCTTGGCCAGGCTCTCGCGGGTGGCGATGAACCGGGTGCCCATATAGGCAAGATCGCAGCCCAGCGCTTCGGCAGCGGCAACCGCGTGGCCGTCGGCCATGCCACCGGCCATCACCACGATGCCGTCCCAGAAGGCACGCACGGCGCGCACGAAAGCGAAGGGGTTGACCCACCCGGTCTGGCCGCCGGCGCCGGCCGTCAGCAATACCAGCCCGTCGACCCCGGCGGCGACCGCCTTCTCGGCGTGACGCACCGAAGCGACATCGGCAAAGACGAGGCAGCCGGCGTCCTTGAGCGGCTTCAGCACCGGCTCGGGCGAGCCGACGGAAGTGATCACCAGTTCGACCTTCGCCCGCAGCACGGCGGCCAGATCGTCGGGTACCCGCGGGTTGGAGCGGTGCACGATCAGGTTGGGACAGATCGGCGCCGGAGCCCGGCCGGTCTCGTCGGCAGCGCGCTTCAGGTCGTCGGCCATCCCGGACAGCCAGCGGTCGAGTTCGTCGCCCGTGCGGCAGTTGGCGGTCGGGAACGAGCCAACCACCCCGCCGCGACACGCCGCTGTCACCAGCGCCGGCCCCGATACCAGGAACATCGGGGCCGCGATCAGCGGCAGACGGAGACGGCTCTTGAGCGCGGCGGGCAATGACATGGCCGCAGCTTACCTCAGTGCGGGACGGCGAGAAGCGCGATCCCGCCCGCCACCAGCACCGAGGCGGCGATACGGCGGATCCCGAAACTTTCCTTCAGCACGACCGTTCCGATGACCGCACCGAAAATCACGCTGGTCTCGCGCAAGGCGACGACCGGCCCGAGCGGCAGGCTACGGGCGGCCAGGAGAAAGGCGAGAAACCCCGCCACCGATAGCGCACCAGCCAGCAGGCCAATAGCACCATGCCGGCGCGCATAGGCGCCGATGTCACCGCGCCGAACGATCAACCCATAGCCCACCATGCCGAAGCCGGTGACGACTTCGAGGCAAGCCTGGAAGCCCAGCACGGTACCGGCCGAACGCACGCCCATTCCGGCAAAGAAGCTGTAGCCCGCGACCGACACACCGGTGGCAAGCGCGAAGCCCACGGCCTGGCGGCTGGCGCCAGCGCCCAGCGACAACGCCATGATGCCCAGTGAGATGAGCGCCACGGCCAGCATCTGCATGAGGCTCAACGCCTCGCCGATGGACAGAAAGGCGACGATGGCCAGAAGCACCGGCGCGAGGCCGCGCGCCAGGGGATAGACGACGCTCATGTCGCCGAGGCCATAGGAGCGCACGAGCAGCGCGTAGTAGGCAAATTGAACGCACGCCGTGAGCCCGAGCCACTTCCAGCTTTCAGCGGCCGGCCAGTCGACGAATGGAAGCACCGCAAGACCGAGGACGAGGCCGGCGGCGCGGATCGCGACCATCGTCAGCACGCGGTCGCCCGCCGACTTGACCAGCGCATTCCAGATCGAATGGGCGATGGCCGAGAGAACGACGAGACCGTAGAGCAAAGCCGCAGTCATGCCCCAGGATTGGCGGCAATGGACTGCCCGGCGTCAATCCGACGGTTGCGCCCGTACCGCCACGCAACCGCCGTCCACGCGGCAAGCCGCGGTACGAAATGCCCGCCGCCGGCTCAGGCCGTGGCGGTGAGGCCTTCCTGTTCCAGAACGCGCTTCACCGCAGGACGCGCCTTCATGCGCGCGTAGTGCGCGGCGACGTTCTTGGGCAGCGGCATCTTCATGCGGCCGGAAGCCCAGAATTCGACATAGAAGAGCGCGGCATCGGCCACCGAGAATTTGCCGGCGAGATACTCCTTGCCCTCCAGCGCCTTGTCCATCAGCGCCAGGCCCTTCTCCATGATCTCCTTGCCGCGTGCCTTGACCTTGTCGTGGTCGGCTTCGGTCGGTGCGTAGTTCATCGGCCGAAACATGCGCGAGAAGCCCTGCATGTGCATGGTCGAGACGGCGTAGTCCATGGCTTCGAGGGCGCGCGCCTCGCCGTCAGCATCGGTCGGCAACAAGGACGTCTCAGGATTCTTGCGGGCAAGCCATACGGCAATCGCCGGGAACTCGGTCAGCGTCGAGCCGTCGTCGCGGGTCAGCGTCGGCACCTTCGATTTGGGATTGATCTTGGTGAAGTCGGGCCCGTATTGCTCCTGCTTCGCACCGTCGATCTTGTGCACGTCGTAGGGCTTGCCGATTTCCTCGAGGATGACATGGATTCCGAGCGAGCAGGCGCCGGGCATGTAATAGAGCTTCATGAGATTCTCCCTAGAGTTCAGGTGTCTATTTCGAACGGGCGACGCTAGCATCCAGGGGCAACGGGGGAAATCACAATGCCGGGAACCAACCTGCGTCCGCTCATCGGCACCAATCCGACCAAGATCGGCACGTTTCTGTTCGAGTTTGCCACGCCCGGCATCGGCCAGATCCTGAAGGCGGCGGGCGCCGAGTTCGCCGTGCTCGACATGGAACACACCGGCTTCGGCTTCGACACGGTGCGCAGCGTCGTCCGCTACCTGCAGGCCGCAGACCTGCCCTCGATCGTGCGCGTGCCGTCGCAGTCCCGCCACCACATCTCACGTGCCCTGGACACCGGGGCCGACGGCGTCATGGTGCCGATCGTGTCGTCGGTCGAGCAGGCCAAGGCCGTGCTCGAGGCCGCCAAGTACTGGCCCGACGGCACGCGCGGCGTGGCGCTCGGCCTCGCCCATGAGCGCTTCGCCATGCGCCGCGAGCCATTGCTGCCGCGCTTCGCCGAACAGAATGCCCGTACCGCGATCATCCTGCAGATCGAGGATCCGCGCGGCGCCGCGGCAGCCGACGAGATCGTGGCGATGCCGGGGGTAGACATGCTGTGGCTCGGCCACAACGACCTCTCGGTGGCTCTGGGCGAGCCCGGTGCTTTCGATCACCGTGACTTCGTACAGGCCGAGCAGGCGACGATTGCCGCCGCGAAGAAGCACGGCAAGTCGGCCGGCCGACTCGCTGCCGACGCCAGGCAAGGCGCCGAATTCGTCCGCATGGGTTATGACTTCGTCTCGATCGCGGGCGACGTCTGGCTGCTGCAGCAGGCTTTTGCCGCCGGTGTCGAGACCGTCAGGCGCGGATGATGACCGGCAACGACCGAATGCCGCGAATGAAATTGGAGTAGAGCCGCACCGGCGGCCCTGCGATTTCGATCGCAAGGTGGCGCTTCAGCATCTCCTCCCACAGGATCCTGATCTGCATCTCGGCCAGCCGGTCGCCGACGCAGCGATGGATGCCGGCGCCGAACGCCAGGTGCTGGCGCGCCTTGGGCCGGCCGACGACGAACCTCTCGGGCTCATCGATTGCGGCCTCGTCGCGATTGCCGGAAACGTACCACATCACCACTTTGTCGCCGCGGGCGATCGCCTTGCCGCCAAGCTCGGTGTCCCTGGTCGCGGTGCGCCGCATGTGGATCACCGGCGTCTGGTAGCGAATGATCTCCGACACGAGACTGGGCAGCAGCGCCGCATCCGCTCGCACCCTGTCGATCTCGCCGGGATTCTCGATCATGGCGATGAGCCCACCGGTCATCGAATTGCGAGTCGTGTCGTTGCCGCCCACGATCAGCAACCCGAAGGTGCCGATGAACTCGCGCAACGGCATGTTCTGGGTCGCTTCGGCGTGGGCCATCATCGAGATCAGGTCGAACCTGGGCGGCAGAGCAGCGCGCTCCTTCCACAGCGCCGCCATGACCTCGGCCATCTGTGTCAGCTCGGCCATGCGTTCGGCCTCGCTTTTCACTACCGCATCGGCGTCCTCGACATTGGCGATCGCCACGTCCGACCAGTGGGTGAGCTTGCGCCGGTCGGCCCACGGGAAGTCGAACAGGGTGGCCAGCATCATGGCGGTAAGTTCGGTCGAGACGCGGTCGACCCAGTCGAACGTCTCGTTGCGCGGCAGGCCGTCGAGTACGGCCGCGGTACGCTCGCGGATCGTGCTGGCCATGTTGGCGAGGTTCGACGGCGCCACGATCGGCGCCACGGTCTTGCGCTGCGCGGTGTGGCGCGGCGGATCCATGCGGATGAAATTGGGCAGTTCCGAGCCCTTGGCCTGGTCGGCAATCTGGATGCCACCCAGTTCGGAGGCCGACGAGTAGGTGCCGGGATCGAGTTCGACCGTCATGATGTCGGCGTAACGGGTCACCGACCAGTAGGGCCCGTAGGGGCTGTCGGCGTGGCGGTGAACCGGATCGTCCTGCCGCAACCGTGCAAAATGCGGCCGCCACGCATCGTCGCGATAGAGGCGCGGATCGGCGACATTGATGTCCTCAGCCATGGCCTAAAACCGCCTCGGGAGGGGTTTCGAGTCAAGCGCTTTCGTCGCAGCGACCCCCGATTTGGCGCGTTGACAGGCGGAAGGTGCAGGCGCACACCGGCGCCCCGCCGCCATCCTTTGGCGGCGTTCCGCATCATGGCCACAGCCGAACCCATATCACCCTCCCCGCCGCAGCCGCCGGCCGCCACAGGCAACGGTGGCAACGGTCATTCCGCCCCCGGCGGCGCCGCCGCCGGACTGGTGATGGGCGCGCTAGGCGTGGTGTTCGGCGACATCGGCACCAGCCCGCTCTACGCTCTGCGCGAGACTTTTCTGCACGGTTCGGGCATGGCGCCGACGCCGGAGCATGTGCTGGGCGTGCTGTCGACGCTGTTCTGGGCAGTGACCCTCACCGTCACCATCAAATACGTCGTGCTGATCATGCGCGCCGACAACAAGGGCGAAGGCGGCGTGCTGGCGCTGGCGACGCTGGCCACCCGCGGGCTGAACGGCAAATCGCGACGGATCCGCCACGCCATCATCGTGCTGGCGGTCATCGGCCTCGCGCTGTTCTACGGCGATGCCATCATCACGCCGGCCATCTCGGTGATGAGCGCCGTCGAAGGCCTGTCGGCGATCACACCGGCCTTCACCCCGTTCGTCGTGCCGCTAGCGCTGGTCATCCTGGTCGGGCTGTTCATGCTGCAGGCGCGCGGCACCGCCGATGTCGGCCGGCTGTTCGGGCCGGTGATGCTGGTGTGGTTCTTGATCCTGGGCGTGCTCGGCGCCTGGCAGGTCGCCAAGAATCCCGCCGTGCTGGCAGCGGTCAATCCGCTCTATGCCTACTACCTGATCTCCGACCGGGGCCTCGGCATCTTCTGGGCCTTCGGTTCGATCGTGCTGGCCGTTACCGGTGCCGAGGCGCTCTACGCCGACATGGGCCATTTCGGACGCAAGCCGATCCGGATTGCCTGGCTCGGCCTGGTCATGCCCGGCCTGCTGCTCAACTATTTCGGCCAGGGCGCGATGGTCATCGAGAACCCCGCGATCGTCGAGCAGGTGTTCTTCGAGCTGGTGCCGAAGGACTACATCCTCGTCCTGGTGGTGGTCAGCACCTGTGCTACCGTCATCGCCTCGCAGGCGGTCATCACCGGCGTGTTCTCGCTGACCCGCCAGGCCATCCAGCTCGGCTACCTGCCGCGCATGGAAATCATGCACACTTCCGAGACCGCGATCGGCCAGATCTACATCCCGCGGGTGAACTGGATCCTGATGGGCGGCGTCGTCGCCCTGGTCGTGGGCTTCGGCTCCTCGGGCGCGCTGGCCGGCGCCTACGGCCTGGCGGTTACCGGCGCCATGCTGGTCGATGCGGCGCTGGCA
>CALDNT010000162.1 GCA_937915145.1 uncultured Reyranella sp. | reverse complement strand
GAGAGTCTGCGCCCGCTCGAGCGGGTCACCGGCCCCGCCCGCGTGATCGTCGCCGCGCGGCTCGGGCGCACCCGGCTGATCGACAACATCGCCGTGGCCTGAACCGACAACTGAAAATTGCAACTTCAGCAGGTTTTTGCTAAGTTATCAGTCACGGTGGGCGATCTATGGTGACCCGCCCTGTCCGCCCGAAAGCCCTCCGCTTTCGGGCGTTTTTCGTGGCCTGCCAATGGCCGCCGGCAGTCCGGTGCGGCGGTCATTTTCCGGACACCCATCCGGCTTGGCGGCGGGGCTCGGGGACACAGTTCGTCAGGGGGAGATTGCCCTGTTGGATCAAGGTCCTGGGGCCGGTTTGCGGCACAGATTTTCCGACACAACGTGGCACAACGAGCTGTGCCGGAAAGTGGTCCACTTCCGGTGGCCGCCCGGGCGCCGCCGGGCCCCTCGTCAGGCGGCCTGTTCGAGCGTCGAGGCGATGTCGCGGGTGGTGACGCGGCGCAGGTCGCGCACCTGCGTCGTGTCGAACGGCCGGGCGCGATGCATGGTGCAGCGATTGTCCCAGATCACCAGGTCGCCCTGCTTCCAGGTGTGGGCATGCACGAACCTGGGCCGGGTCGCGTGCTCGATCAGGTCGAGCAGCAGGAGGCGCCCATCGGCGACAGGCATGCCGAGGATGTGCGAGGCATGGGCGGCGAGGTAGAGCGTCTTGCGCCGGGAGCCGGGATGGGTGCGCACGACCCGCTGCGGCACCGGCGGCAGGCTGGCGATTTCCTCCGGCGTGTATTTGGTGACGCCGAGCTGGCCGCGCGAGTGCCAGATCGAATGCTCGGCGACCAGGCCCTCGAGTTCGGCCTTCTTCGTCTCCGGCAGTGCTTCGTAGGCGGCGCGCAAATCGGCAAATTCCGTGTCGCCGCCCTCGGCCGGCACGATGTGCGCGTAGAGCATCGAAAGCGCACCGGGAACGGCGCGGAACGAGGCGTCGGTGTGCCACAGGCGATTGGCCAGCCAGTCGAGGCGGCGCCGGCTGTTGAGGTCGAGCACCTTGCCGTCGCCGTCGAGGTTGGAAATGTCGGCGATCTGGTCGGATTCCAGCCGGTGCTTGATGCCGCGGTGGCGCGCCTTTTGCGCCGAGGCGTGGATCGGCCCGAAATGGCCGGCGAAGGCGATCTGCTGCCGGTCGTCGAGGGTCTGGCCGCGGAACACGACGACGGCGTATCGGTCGATGGCGGCCTCGATGGCGTCGCGGTCGGCCGCGCCGAGCGGCTGTGCGAGATCGATGCCGGCAATCTCGGCGACGAATTCGGGATGGGAAGGCTCGATGGTGATGCTCATGGCCGCCTCCTCGGGCTATAGTAGCCGCCAATCCATCATGTGTCAGGAAACGCCATGCCGCAAACGATCAAGCTCGCCCTGCTCGACGATTACCAGAAGGTCGCCCTGCGCATGGCCGACTGGGACCAACTGAAGAAGCGCGGGATCGATATCACGGTTTTCCACGAGCCGTTCGCCTCGGTCGATGATGCGGCGAAAAAACTGGCGCCGTTCCAGGTCCTCGGGCTGCTGCGCGAGCGCACCGCCTTTCCGCGGGCGCTGATCGAGAAGCTGCCCAACCTCAAGTTCATGGTGCTGACCGGGGCGCGGGCGGCCAGCCTCGACGACAAGGCGGCGACCGAGCGCGGCATTCCCATTTCCACGACGCCGGGCGGCGGGTCGAACGCGCCGACCGCGGAACTCGGCTGGGCGTTGCTGATGATGTGCGCCCGCGATCTCGCCAAAGCCGAGCGGCTGGCGCGCCAGGGCAAGTGGCACGACGGTATCGAACAGATGGTCGTGCTCGAGGGCAAGCGGCTGGGCGTTCTCGGCCTCGGCAAGCTGGGCAGCCGTGCGGCCCGCTATGGCAAGGCCTTTGGCATGGACGTCGTGGCCTGGAGCCAGAACCTCACGCCCGAGAAGGCCGAAGCGGGCGGCGCCAAGTACGTCAGCAAGGATGAGTTGCTGGCGACATCGGACTTCGTGTCGATCCATCTCGCGCTTTCGGATCGCACACGCGGCCTGATCGGTGCGTCTGACCTTGCCAAAATGAAGAAGACCGCGATTCTGGTGAACACCTCGCGCGGACCGATCGTGGATGAAGCGGCCCTGATTGCGGCACTGAAGGCGCGCACCATCCTGCACGCCGGCCTCGACGTCTACGACAAGGAGCCGATGTCCGCCGATCATCCCTTCACCAAGCTCGACAACGTCACGTTGATCCCGCACCTGGGGTATGTCGTCGAGGACAGCTATCGCCAATTCTATGACGGTACGATCAAGGACATCGAGGCCTGGCTGGACGGCAAGCCGATCAACCTGCTCAATCCCGAAGTGCTGAACAAAAAACCGGCATGACGTCGGTCAGGGAGCGACGCCCGACGGTGATCTCAGGCGGACCCAGATCAGCCACGTCGCGCCGGCCAGAATGATCGCGGCGGCGAGCCACTCCGCCGTCGACAGGCCGGGCGGCGCGAGCCAGCCCAGGTGCGCGGCGACGGCCTCCAGCGCGATGGCGAAAAATGGCATCGCGGTGAGCGCAATCAGATACGTCTGCACGCCCGTCGTGTTGATGGTCCAGAAACCGAGCCAGGTCCCGGGGGCGCGGAACAGCAGGCCGGCCAGTACCGCATAGAACCACAGCTCGATCCGGCCGAAGGCATCGCCCGCACCGGTCCACGGCGAGGCCATCAATCCGGTCAGGCCGGCCAGCGACCAGACGAGAATGAAGGCGAGCGATGCGGCCACCAGGATTTCGCCGGTGAAGCGGCTGCGCGCCGCCAGATCGGTCACCCGGTTGCGCGGGTGATAGGCGATCATCCACGACGCCGCGACCGCCGTCGTTTCCGACACGATCAGCCACAGCATGCCGCGCCACGCCGAATCCGATACCAGCGCTACCGCAAACGCCGCGATGCCGACGGCCAGAAGTGCGAGGCCCGGCCAGTCGCCCCGAGCCGGCGCGCGCCGCGTCAACATCCAGCTTGCGGCCGCCCCGATCAGGACGCTCAGGGTTGCAAGCAGTGTGCTCTGCGTCACGGCGAGCCAGACGATGGCGGCCGATGTGGCACCATTGATGATCACGCGCATGAAGGCATAGGCGATCGTCCAGGGCGCCAGCAGGCCTGACCAGCTGCCGGCCGTCCGCCGGCCGAGCCACAGCATGGCAAGGCCGGCGCTCAGCAGCTGCACCAGCGTATAAGCCCAGGCATCGAGTTGGGCGCCGCTGACGACGTGGCGGGTCAGCAGCAGATAGAGCGACCACAGCAGTGAATTGCCCAGTGCGATGGCCAGGACGTGGCCGTTCATCGTCGGCTCAGGTGCGAAAACGCAGTAGCAGGTGGTTGACGCCGTTCAGCTTGACGTAGAGATCCTCGAACTGGGCATAGAAATCCTCCCACTGCGGCAGGCCGCCCTGGGCTCCCAATGCGGTGTAGATTTCCGCGACCGACTTGCGGCCGTCGATCTGGGAGATGATGCGGGGTGCCAGCGACGGCAGCTGGGCGCGCCACGGGAAGCCGTCGAGATTGGCGACCAGGGGGGCGCCGGGCTGAAGGCCGGCCGCCAGCTTCTGCGCATCCATGTCGCGCAGCACCGGAATGGCCGACGTGTCCTCGGGCCGGGCCACCGTGTCGAAGCCGGCCCGCGTGGCATAGAAGACATGGGTGCGCAGGTTGCCCGAGAGCCGCTCGGCGAAGGCGGCGCGTTCGAGCAGCGGCAGCGAACTCATCTGCCGGGAGATCACCGGGTCGCTCATGTAGGTCGCGGGCTCGTAACGCACCGGCTCGAGGAAGGCCACGACCCGCAGGCCGGCACTGGCCGCCATGGTGCCGATATCGGGGACGGTGAAGGCACGATCGCAGCTGTGGAGCAGAAGATCGTAGAGGCCGGCGTCGCCGCCGGTGACATGATCGTTGAGGTAGGGGTTGCGGCGAAACAGGTTCGTGGTGGGCAGGAAGCGGATCAGGCGCTTGGCCATCGCGAGGCGATCTTCCAGCGCCATCGACGGCGGCGCCAGGGTCCGCAGCATTTCCTGCAGGGGATAGACGCCGCTGCGGCCGTACTCGCCGTAGAGCATCACGCCGATGCCGCCTTCGGGTTGGAGGACGCTCGCCAGGGCACGCATCCCGGCGGCCGGCTCGGTCAGGTGGTGCAGTACGCCGGTGCAGTCGATGTAATCGAACTGGCCGATGTTCATCGATGGCAGGTCGAGCAGGGAACCGGTGAGGAACTGGATGTTGTGGAGGCCGCGGGCCTGGGCGCGGGCTTCGCAGAGTTGCCGCGAGGTGGTCGAGAGATCGAGATAGACGACCTCGCCCGGGCAACGCCGGTCGGCGAGCTGCTGGGCCAGCATGATGCAGGCATCGCCCGTGCCGCCGCCGGCCACCAGGGCGCGGAAAGGCCGGGTGAAGTTGAGCCGGCCTGAAAAGAGATAGTGATTGATCTCGAGGACGTGACTTGGAGTGCCGGTGATCAGCCGGACCGCCTCGTCGCGCGGGTCGCGCGGCGGGTAGGGCAACGCCTCGTACTGTGCGCGAACGACTTCCAGCGGCGACGGAACGGTCATTATGGCCTTGTTTAACGACGAGCGGGCCGCTACCCGGGGGACAGCAACGCCCGCAATTAATTAGTGCAACAAATCGCCCGGTCATGAAAGGCTATTTCGGCATTGGAATCGAGGGGGCGAGCAAGGCCGTGAATGTCGGCACCTTGTTCCGCACCGCCCATGCCTTCGACGCCGCCTTCGTCTTTACCCTGCGGGCGCATTACAACCGTCGTGAGGGGGCCTCCAGCGACACGTCGGACACCCCACGGTCGGTGCCGACCTACCACTTTGCCGACCTCCCGGCGTTTCGCCTGCCGCTGGGTTGCCGGCTGGTCGGCATCGAAATCACCGACGATGCCATCGAGCTGCCGAGCTTCCGCCATCCCCGCCAGGCGGCGTACATCCTGGGCGCCGAGCGCGAGGGCCTGTCCGCGGATGTACAGTCGCTGTGCGACTATGTCGTGCGTATCCCGACCCGGTTTTCGGTCAATCTCGGCGTTGCCGGCGCGCTGGTCATGTACGACCGGCTCCAGAGCCTGGGCCGGCATGCGCCCCGGCCGGTCGCCGAGGGCGCGCCCACCGAACTGGTCGAAGTGCCTCGTTTCGGCGAGCCGATGTACAAGCGCCGTCAAAGGATCCGGCAAAAAGCACTTCCAAAACAGTAGGTTGCGCCATCCTGGTTGCGCCGCGCAGCGGCGGCGCCTATCTCAGCCGCGACATGGCCCTCCTGCCCACCGAGCCGCTTCAGATCGTCGAGCCGCTGCCACCGGCGCACGGCCGCAACGACCTGCGCCGCGGCCTGGTCGGCCTGTCGCGCGAGGAGTTGAAGCAGGTCCTGGTCGAGGCCGGTCTCGAACCGTTCCGCGCCCGCCAGGTCTGGCAGTGGATCTACTGGCATGGCGTCACGGATTTCGGCCTGATGACCAACATCGCCAAGAAGACCCGTGAGCGGCTGGCCGAACTGTTCGTGGTAGACCGGCCCGGGATCGTCACCGAACAGCGTTCGGTCGACGGCACCCGCAAGTGGCTGCTGCGCTTCGCCGACGGCAACGAGGCCGAGACGGTCAACATTCCGGAAGAGGATCGCGGTTCGGTTTGCGTGTCGAGCCAGGTCGGCTGCACGCTTACCTGCAGTTTCTGCCACACCGGCACCCAACCGCTGGTGCGCAATCTGTCGGCCGCGGAAATCGTCGGCCAGTTCATGGTGGCGCGCGACAGCTACGGCGAATGGCCGACGCCGACCGCCGACGCCCAGCGCATGCTCTCCAACATCGTCATGATGGGCATGGGCGAGCCGCTCTACAATTTCGACAACGTGGCTACCGCGCTCAGGATCGCCATGGACGACCAGGGCATCGCGCTCAGCCGCCGCCGCATCACGCTTTCGACCTCCGGTGTCGTGCCGATGATCCCCAAGGTCGGCGAGGCGCTCGATGTGAACCTCGCGGTGTCGTTGCATGCCGTGAGCGACGAGGTGCGCGACACGCTGGTGCCGATCAACAAGAAGTGGCCGATCGCCGAGCTGCTAAAAGCCTGTGCCGACTATCCCGGTGCCAGGAACAGCCGGCGCATCACCTTCGAATACGCCATGC
This sequence comes from uncultured Reyranella sp., assembly GCA_937915145.1. Taxonomy (GTDB): domain Bacteria; phylum Pseudomonadota; class Alphaproteobacteria; order Reyranellales; family Reyranellaceae; genus Reyranella. The sequence continues at coordinate 87 of CALDNT010000162.1, read as the reverse complement.
TGAAGGGCATCAACGACAGCGACGCCGACGCGCGCGAGCTGGTGCGGCTGCTGACGCCCATCCACGCCAAGGTGAATTTGATCCCGT
>CALDNT010000161.1 GCA_937915145.1 uncultured Reyranella sp. | reverse complement strand
CGCCGCGCAACGATCGGCTGGTCTACCTGACGGCAGCCGAAGTCTCCTCCTATCTCGACGAGATCGAGCGTGACCGGCTCGGCACGAGGCTGATCGGCTTCACCGGCGGCGAGCCATTCATGAATCCCGGATTGCCGGCGATGCTGGGCGACGCCCTGTCCCGCGGCTTCAAGGCGATGGTGCTGACCAACGCCATGAAGCCGATGCACAAGATGAAGCGTGCGCTGCTCGATCTTCACCGGCTTCATGGCCACAACCTCACGATCCGCGTGTCGATCGATCACTATGGCCCAGCACTGCATGAAGCCGAGCGCGGAGCACGGACCTGGCAGCCGACAATCGATGGATTGGTGTGGCTGGCGTCGAACGGCTTCGACGTTCACGTCGCCGGCCGGCGTTTCTCGGCCGAATCGGAAGAGGCCGTGCGTAGGGGCTATGGCCGTCTGTTCGCCGGCCTCGGCATCGCAATCGACGCGCGTGACCCGGGCGTCCTTGTCCTGTTCCCCGAGATGGACTCCTTGGCCGACGTTCCGGAGATCACCACCGCTTGCTGGGGCATTCTGCACAAGTCGCCCGACAGCGTGATGTGCGCTTCCGCGCGCATGGTGATCAAACGCAAAGACGCAGCACGCCCCGCCGTGGTCGCCTGTACGTTGCTGCCTTATGATCCGCAGTTCGAACTGGGTGAAACGCTGGCCGAAAGCAGCACCGCCGTCCGTCTCAACCACCCGCACTGCGCCAAATTCTGCGTCCTGGGTGGTGCGGCCTGCAGTCAGTGACGCTGCCCCTCGACGTCGTGGTGCCGACGCTGAACGCGGCGGCTTCTCTGGCACGCACGCTCGCCGCTGTCGGTACCGCCGCCACGATCACGGTTTGCGACGGTGGATCGCGCGACGGCACCGAAGCGATCGCCCGGCAAGGTGGAGCGGTCGTCGTGAACGCGCCGGCGGGACGGGGGGGACAGCTCGCCAGGGGAGCCGCCGCGGGAAAAGCACCATGGATCCTCTTCCTGCATGCCGACACCGTGCCTGGGCCAGGCTGGGACGACGCCGTGCAGACGTTCATGTCGTCTCCGGCCAACTCCGGGAAAGCCGGCTACTTTCGCCTGCGGTTCGATACCAACGATCCGCGTGCCCGCCGGGTCGAGCGGTTCGCCGTGTGGCGATGCAAGCTCTTCGGGTTGCCGTACGGCGATCAGGGACTGCTGATCGCGCGCGCCCTTTATGAGCGTCTCGGTGGCTTTCGGCCCCTGCCGTTGATGGAGGATGTCGATTTTGCGCGTCGTATCGGACGGTCGCACTTCGTGCCACTCGACGCCGACGCCATCACATCGGCACTGCGCTACGAGCGCGATGGCTGGTTGCGGCGCCCGATGCGCAATCTTTCCTGCCTCATGCTCTTCCTTGCCGGAATGTCGCCTGAGACCGTTGCGCGGTTGTACTATCGATGACGCGTCACCTCGTGATCCTCGCCCGCGCGCCCCAGTTCGGCCGGGTCAAGAAGCGCCTGGCGCGCGACATCGGCATGCAGGCCGCGACGCATTTCTATCGCGCGACCCTTTTGGGACAGATCGGCCGGATGTCACGCGACCCACGGTGGACCGTCTGGCTGTTCGTCACGCCAGACAACGAGACCGGCCATCCCGCCTGGCGTAGCAGTGTGCCGTCGTGGCGCGTACGGCCACAAGGGCGCGGCGATCTGGGACGACGCATGCTGGTACCTTTCGAGACGCTTCCCCCCGGACCGGTCGTTCTTGTCGGGAGCGACATCCCCGGGATGCGACCGTCCCATATCGCCGCCGCGTTCCGCCTGCTCGGACGGCATGACCTCGTGTTCGGCCCGGCGCGCGATGGCGGTTTCTGGCTGATTGGAGCGCGGCGCACCAAGCCAATGCCACGCGGCCTGCTTTCGGGTGTGCGCTGGTCAACCGCACACGCGCTGGCCGACACGCGCGCCAACATTCCAGGGCCGGGCTCGGCCGGCCAAGCCGATATCCTGGACGACATTGATACCGCCGATGACCTGCGGCACTTCCAGGCACGGTGCAGTAGCGGCACCAATTGAAGCCTGTTCAGCGAGAAGCCGACGGCGCCTGTTGCTTGAGCAGACCGAGTTCGACCCGCACGGCAGCGAACACGGCGTCCCATGCGCCGGGCTCGGGCTGCGTGAACAAACGCGCAGAGGGATACCACGGCGCATGCGCCCCGCCGAGCAGCCAGCGCCAATCGGCGACCGACGGCAGCAGCACCCAAGTCTTGGTACCCATCGCCGCCGCGAGGTGGGCGATGGGTGCGTCGATGGAGATCAGCAGATCGAGCTGGGACAACGCGGTCGCCGCTTCGGCAAAATCGAAAATGCCACGGCCGACATCGTGAACCAGCCCGGCCGCGCCGAACTGCTGGATGTCCTTTTGGTGTACGCCACCCTGCAGGCTGAACACCAGCAACTCCGGATCGCCCACCAACGCAAGGAAATGGCCGAACGGGGCGGACCGCTGACAATCAAGCAACTGGCCCGGCATGGCGGCCCAGTAGATGCCGATGCGCAGCTTCGCCCTATCGAGTCGTCCCAGCTTGATCCGGCTGTCGGCCGGCGCGCGAAGATACGGCGGCGCGCCGGCAAGAGCGTCGAAGTCGGTGCGACAAAGATGCGGCAGCGACACCAAGGAGGCGTGCACGTCGAATTCCGGCAGCGGCTCGCCTTCAGAGACGACGCAATCGATGTAGTCGACAGTGCCGAGCAGCTCCTTCAGGAGCGCCTGGCAAAGCACCACGACCGCAGCGCCGCGGCGCTTCAGCTCGCGTGCGAAGCGCACGAACAGCAGCACGTCGCTGAGACCCTGTTCGGGATACAGCAGGATTGTCTGGCCGCGAATCGATCTGCCGTCCCATGCCGGTTGACTGAAGTCGTGCGACGGCGTTTCGGGCAGGCGCTTGCGCGTCTCGTAGGTGGCGAAGCCATCCCTGAGTTCGCCACGCATCAACAGCGCGATCGCCAGTTCGACGCGGGCCCGCCGGTTGTCGGGATTGAGCGCCAGTGCCCGCCCGAAGCAGCCGACCGCCTCATCGAGACGGCCGAGATCGCGCAGGCAAAGCGCCAGATTGAAAAATCCCTCAGCATAGTCGCGATTGATGGTGATCGAATGGAAGTGATGCTTCACCGCCTCGTCGAGGCGGTTGGCGGCGCGCAGCGCATTGCCGAGATTGGAATGCAGCGCAGGATTGTCGGGGTCTGCAGCGAGCGACAGGCGATGATGTGAGACCGAGGCCTCCAGCTTGCCGGCCAGGCGGAGGGCCACGCCGAGATTGTTGTGCAGCTCGGCGTGATAGGGCCGCACCGTGAGCAATTTCAGATAAGACGAGATCGCCTCGTCGAGCCGGCCCGCGCGATGCGCCTGCGCCGCCAGCCGCAATTGCTGGACGAAGCTGTCGGCCTCGCTGCCGAACAGCGGTGTCGGCGTGGTGGCGGCCGCCGATTCCGGCTTCGTGGGATGAATGGTCGGCGTGTTGGTCACGTCATGAGCTCGAATGGGCGCACTGCAACACTACATCAACTACGGACAATAAGCATCTGGACTAAAATGCTTATCTCGCGCCACCGTTGATGCAGAAATGGCGCCGGCCCTGGGCTGGCGCCATAGCTTCCCTTGCCGAAAGGGCTCGTAGGTTCCGGCTAGATGTAGCCCTTGATCAGTTCCTCGGCGATCTGGATGGCATTGAGTGCCGCCCCCTTGCGGAGATTGTCACTCACCACCCACATCGCGAGTCCATTCTCGACCGTCGGATCGCTACGAACACGACTTACGAACACGCTGTCCTGGCCGGTCACTTCCTGCGGCGTCACGTAGCCGCCGTTTTCGCGCCGGTCGACGACCAGGATACCCGGCGCGGCGGCCAGCACGCGACGTGCCTCGATCTCGTCGAGCGGCCGGTCGAGCTCGAGGTTGATCGCCTCGGCATGGCCGACAAAGGTCGGCACGCGTACGCAGGTAGCATGCACCTTGATCCTGGGATCCAGGATCTTCTTGGTCTCGACCACCATCTTCCATTCTTCCTTGGTCGAGCCGTCATCCATGAAGTCGTCGATGTGGGGAATGACGTTGAAGGCGATGCTCTTGGTGAATTTCCTGGCATCGATGGTCTGGTTCACGAAGAAGCTCTTGGTCTGACTCAGGAGCTCGTCCATGCCCTCCTTGCCGGCGCCCGAGGTCGACTGGTAGGTCGACACGACGACGCGCTTGATGCCGGCCGCCTCGTGGATCGGCTTCAGCGCCACCACCATCTGGATGGTCGAGCAGTTCGGGTTGGCGATGATGCCGCGGCCCTTGTAGCCGGCGATCGCCTTGGCATTGACCTCGGGTACGACCAGCGGAACGTCCGGATCCATGCGCCAATAAGAAGTGTTGTCGATCACGACCGCACCGGCTTTGGCCGCGCGCGGGCTGTGCTCGGCCGATATCTTGGCGCCGGGCGAACTCAACACGATGTCGATGCCCTTGAAGTCGAACTTGGCGAGGTCCTGGACTTTCGTCGTCTTGTCGCCAAACGACGCCACCAGACCCGCCGAGCGCGCGGAGGCCAACGCAACAACGTCATCGGCCGGGAAATTTCTCTCGGCCAGGATATTCAGCATTTCGCGACCGACGTTACCGGTCGCGCCGACGACGGCGACTCTGTAGCCCATGGCGGTATGGCGCTAGGTGCGCGCGCTCCTCTGATCAACGGACAGAGGGAGATACGCGCACGGCCGCACCTTTGCAACAAAACCGGTGCAACAAAGCCGGGCGATCTCGGCGGCTCTACCCCGCCGACGCGCCCGACGCCTTGATGATGGGAATCCACAGTTCAAGGTCGTCGCGAACCAGCTTCTGGGCCGCCGCCGGCGAGCCCGGCGGAAGCATTTCGATGCCCTGGGCCAACATCTTCTCGCGCACATGGGGCAACTGGCCGATGCGATTGATTTCAGCGTTGAGCCTGGCCGTGACCGGATCGGCCACCTTGGCCGGAACCGCGAAGCCCATCCAGGTGTTCACCACGTAATCCTTGACCCCCGACTCCATCATCGTCGGCACCTCGGGCAGGAGGTCGGACCGTTTCTCGCTGGTCACCGCGATGGCCTTCAGCTTGCCGCCCTTGATCTGGCCGATCACGGTCGGTGTGTTGAACATGCCCATGGCGACTTCGCCGTTCATCACCCCCATGATTCCGGCGGGCGTGGCGCGATAGGGCACATGCTGCAGCTTCACGCCGGTCCGCAGTTCGAGCAGCACGCCCGACATGTGGTGACTGGTACCTACTCCGCCCGACGAGTAGGTCAGCTCCCCCGGCTTGGCGCGCGCCTGCGCCAGCACATCGGCGACGGTCCTGGC
>CALDNT010000160.1 GCA_937915145.1 uncultured Reyranella sp. | reverse complement strand
ATCGCCTCGCTGATACCTAGCAGAGATTGCATCCCTCAGATCCCCTCGACCCGACACAAAACCCTCACACTACGCCGTCCGCCGGGCAAAGAGGGTGTCGCAACGCATTCTTGAAAATGGACAAAGGAAAGGGCGCGGCCGCCTCGCGACCGCGCCCCGCTCCCGGCTACTGCAGGTAAGCGCGATCCTTCCAGATCTTGTATTCCTTGCGGAATGCGCTGAGCGAATCCCAAGCCTTCTTGAACTCGGGGCTCTTCGCCGCCTGCTCCGCGGCAACCTCGTTCCAGGCCTTCTCGAAGGCGGCCAGCATCTCGGGACTCCAGGTCATCAACTTGACGCCCTTCTTCTCGATCTCGATCATCGCCTTGGGCTGCAGCGACTCACCCAGGCTGATGCCCTTCAGTATGGTCTGGTCGCAGGCTGCCACGACGATGGCCTTCTGCGTCTCCGAGAATTGGTCCCACTTCTTCTTGTTGAACATGAGATCGCCGAAGGTCGCCTGCTGATGCCAGCCGGGGAAGTAGTAGAACTTCGCCACCTGGTAGAAGCCGAGGCTGAGATCCATCACCGGCATCGAGAATTCGGTGGCGTCGATGGTGCCGAGCTGAAGAGCCTGGAAGATTTCGCCGGCCTGCAAGAGCTGCGTCGAGACGCCCAGCTTCTGCATGGCGTTGGCGCCGAGCCCGAAGAAGCGCATCTTGAGCCCCTTCAGATCCTCAACCGACTTGATCTCCTTGCGGAACCAGCCGGAGGCTTCCGGCGGAATCAAATGACACAAGACCGAGTGGATGTCGTACTTGGCGTACAACGCCTGCATCATTTTCTCGCCGCCGCCTTCCTTCATCCAGGCGAGGTACTCGGGGATGCCGGGGCCGAACGGCACGGTGGAGAACACGGCGAAGCCGATATCCTTGCCGGTCCAGTAGCCGGGGGTGGCCCAGGCGGCATCGAGCGCGCCTGACGCCACGGCATCGAACGACTGCCCCGGGGGAACGAGTGAACCGGGTTCGAAGAACTTGATGTCGATGCTGCCGGCCGACAGCTTCTTGATCTGGTCGACGGTGAAATTCGCGTTCGGTCCCAGCAGCGCCAAGGTCGACGCGAAGTTCGACTGCATCTGCACCCGGACTTTTTTGTCCTCGGCGTTGGCGGCGCCCACGCCCAGCACGACCGCCGCAGCGACCGCCAATCCACCCAGTTTAGCCAGCTTTCGCATTCCAATTCCTCCCTTAGGTCAAAGCCATGCGAAGGACGGAGTCGCCCGATGGTCTTGTCCTTCGCTCCCTAGTCCGGCGGTCGTTGACCGATCTGCCGGGTGCCACATCTTTGAGACGTTGACACTCTCTTTGTCCGGAAATAAATTGAAGGCCGCAGTTCGGAATGTCAAACACCGTCTCGATCCAGGCGATAGACACGGCGGGCAGTGCCTGAAAACAGGGCAGATTTCTCATCCGCCGACGCACCGGCCGCCAGGCGTTTGAAGGCATTCCACAGTACGCCATAACCGCTGGAAATCTTGTCGACCGGGAAATTGCTTTCGAACATGCAGCGCCGGGAACCGAACAATTCAATGCAGGGTTCTACCCAGGGTTTGAAGGCGTCGGCCAGTATTTGCGAGTCGGGCGGCGTCGGCCGCTGGTAGAAGTCGAACCAGCCCATGGCCATGCCGAGGCCGCCTACCTTGACGACGATGTTCTGGCGCTTCGCCAGTTCGGCCATCGATTTCTTCCAGGCCTGCCTCACTTCGACGTGGCGGCCGGCATATCCCGCGTAACCCAAAGGTCCGCCGACATGGTCGAGGACAATGGGTGTTGCGGGAAAGGCATCGGCAAGTTCGGCGATCTCGGCCAGCTGCGGATGATAGAGCCAGGTATCGAAAGTGAGGTCGCGCCTGGCCAGCTCGGCGAAACCCGCGCGCCAGGTCTTGTCGCGTGTCAGCTCCGGCGTCGGATCGGTGCGCGAGTTGCGGATGCCGGGATCGGCGTCCCAGCCGGTCTGATGGCGGATGCCCTTGAAGCGGCCGTTGCCGGCGGCGATCTGGGCATCGAACACGGCGCCCGCCTTGCCGCCCAGGCGCAGGTCGACATGGCCGACGATGCCGGCGCAGGCGCGCAGGTTGCCGTAAATACCGCTGGCGCTCATGGCGGCAACGCCGTTGGCGAACTCGGTCTCGCCGATACAGCGCAACTCGGCCGGACCGTCCTTGCGGTACATCGAGTGGCAGTCGACGAAGACTGTCGCGACGATGTTGTGGCCGGTCCGGGTGTCGGCCAGCAGGTCGTGGAACATGTAGTCGTTGCCGGCACGCTGCCACAGGTGGTGGTGCGGATCGACAATGGGCAATTCAGGTTCGAGAGCGGGCTCGCTCACCTTGGCGACCCAGGCCGCATCGGGAGCCATCACGTTGCCGAGCTGCGGTGTCTCTTTTGTCATTGCGTCCTCTACAATACGGGCGTTTCCCCGATCATAGAGACATGGGCGGCAATGACTTTCCAGCCCACATCGGCGAAACGCACCCAGGTTTGCATCTGCCGGCCGGTCATATCCTTGCCGCGCGCCTTGTAGACCAGCGTGACGGTGGCGATGTCGCGCCCCACGGTCACGACATCGAGGCGCAGGCGCTTCTCCTTGGTGCCGGGGCCCGGCACCCGCGCCACGCGATGGGCATGGATGCGGTCGAAGCCGTAGCCATGCTCATGGTTCGCCAGGCGTATCGCATGCGGGCTGTTCCAGAAGGTGGCGTCGAGCACCTCGACGTTCTTGTCGATCAGCGCCTGCTCGTAGCGCTCGAACAGAGCGCTCACTTCGGCCACGACCTCGGGAATGTTCGGTGCGAGATCGCTCATGCAGTCTTCTCCAGAGCCTGGGCAACGGCGACCAGCGTGGCGTCGCTGCCGCGCGGACCGATGATCGACAGCCCGATCGGCAGGCCATCGACCGTCGCGCCGGGAATATTGACCTGCGGATGGCCGGCCAGGCCGCCCTGGGCGCAGAGGCAGGTGATGCGGTCGCGCAGCGGATCGAGCACCGACAACGGCTGGCCCGTGAGCGGCGCCGGGAACGGCGTCGTCGGCATACAGAGGATGGTGCCGGCCGGCAGCAGGTACTTCATGCGGGCACGCGCCTCCTGGCGCATCAGGGCCGCCCAGGTCTGGTCGACCTGCGGCGTCATCGAGCCCATCACCAGCGCCTTGGCCACCGAGAAGGCAAAGCGCGGATTGCCCCGGTCGAGCCAGTCCTTGAACGTGGCGTAGGCCTCGACAGGCTGCAGGCTGCGCTGGGCGCGCGCCCAGACCGACAATCCCTGCGGTGCCATGATTTCCTCGCGGCTGCTGCCGACGAGCGCGCCGAGGCGCTTCACCATCGGCTGCAGGGCGTCGGCTGCGTCTGCATCGGCAAAACCGAAAGCGTCGACGGCGACGACCAGCCTGGTCGGCAATGCCGTGGGAATGGCCTCGCCCAGCAGCACTGACGAGACCCTGGCGAAGCTCCGGGCGTCGCGCGCGAACCACCCGGTCGTGTCCGAGGTCGGCGCCTGGGGCAGCATGCCGGTCAGGTCGAGGCGTCCTTGCGTCGGGCGGATGCCGTAGAGTCCGCAAAAGCTGGCGGGCACCCGCACCGAGCCGCCGGTGTCGGTGCCGAGCGCGGTGTCGCAGAGCCCCGCAGCAACGGCCGCCGCCGAGCCCGACGACGAGCCGCCCGGCACGCGGCCCGGCGCACGGACATTGACCGGTGTGCCGAAGAAGGCGTTCTCGCCCAGGATGCCAAGCGAGACTTCGTCGGTAACGGTCTTGCCGATCAGCGTGGCGCCCGCATCGAGCAGGGTCTGCACCGCCCAGGCATTCTTGGTCGGGATCGGTCGGCCGGTCGCCCAGTCGAGGTTGCCGCCACCAGTCGGTACGCCCGCGACGTCGAAGAGGTCCTTGGCCGCGAACGTAAGGCCAGAAAGCAAGCCGTCGGCACGCCCTTCACGGTGCGCGCGCGGACCGGGCACGAAGGCCCCGATATCGTCGGTCATGCAAGCTACTCGATGGCTGGAGGCTAATTATTCGGCCGGCGCCGCGGGCACGCGTGCGCCGGTCCGCCAGCGTCGCGCCCAACCCGGCGCGAGGCGCAGACCGGCAAGCTTGTCGAACCAGATGTACACGACTGGCGTGATGAACAGCGTCAGGAGCTGCGACATCAGCAAACCGCCGACGACGGTGATGCCGAGCGGCTGGCGCAATTCGGCGCCGGCGCCGTGCCCGACCGCGATGGGCAGAGCGCCCAACAGCGCGCAGACGGTGGTCATCATGATCGGCCTGAAACGCAGCAGGGCGGCCTCGACGATCGCCGTCTGTGCGTCGGCGCCCTGGCTGCGCCGCTCGATGGCGAAATCGACCATCATGATGGCGTTCTTCTTCACGATGCCGATCAGCATGACGATACCGATCATGGCGATCACGCTGAGGTCCATGCCGAACAACATGAGCGTGATGATGGCGCCGATACCGGCCGACGGCAGGCCGGACAGGATTGTGAGAGGGTGAATGAAGCTTTCGTAGAGGATGCCGAGAATGATGTAGATCACGAGCACGGCGGCAAAGAGCAGAAGCCCCTGATTGGCGACGGCCTGCTGGAACACCTGCGCGCTGCCCTCGAAGCTGGTCGCGATGTTGGCGGGAAGGCCGATCTCGGCCGCGGCCGCCTGGATGTCCGCCACCGCCTGACCGAGCGCCACGCCTTGCGCAAGGTTGAAGGAGATGATCACCGAGGGAAGCTGGGCGATATGGTTGACGGTGAGCGACGTCGGCTTGTCGGTGCGCTTGGCCAGCGTGTCGAGCGGCACCAGCCCGCCGTTCGGCGTGCGCACCTGAAGGCGTCGCAGGATATCGCCGGCGTCGCCGTACTTCGGGTCGGCCTCCAGGATGACCTGGTAGGTGTCGTCGGCGGCGTAGATGGTGGAAACCTGGCGCGAACCGAAGGCGGAATAGAGCAGCTGGCGGATCTGGTCGACCGAGACGCCGAGCCGGGACGCGATATCGCGGTCGACATCGATCACCGCCGATCGCGCACGCACCTGCAGATCGGAGTTCACGTCGAGGATCGACGGGATGCGGCGCATTCTCGCCTCCATCTCCGGCGCATACTCGCGCAGGTTGGCGAGGTCGCTCGAGCGCATGCCGAACTGATACTGGGCCCGGGTCTGCGTCGTGCCGATGTTGATCGATTTGGCGGGCTGGAAGTAGATGTTGATGCCCGGCACCGACGCCGTGGCGCGCCGCAGGCGGGCGATCACCGCCGTCGCACTGTCCTTGCGCTCGGGCTTGTCGCGCAGCATGACGAAGACGCGGCCGGAGTTCACGGTCGCCGCGGCATTACCGCCGCCGACGGTCGAGACGACCGCCGTGACATCCGGGTCGCGCCGAATGACCTCGGCGAGTGCCGACTGGCGCGCGACCATGGCGTCGAAGGAGGCGTCGTCCGGCCCCACCGTGGAGCCCTGGATCTGTCCGATGTCCTCGATCGGGAAGAACCCTTTGGGGACAATCTGGAACAGGAAGACGGTCAAAACAAAAGTGCCGGCGGTGATGCCAAGCACGAGACGCGGCATCCGCACTGTACGTCGAAGCGCCCAAGCGTAGCCGGCGGTGACCTTCGCGAAGCTCCACTCGAACGATCTCACCAGCGCGTTGTGCTTCTCGTGATGATCGATCGGCTTCAGCAGGCGCGAGCACAACATCGGCGTCAGGGTAAGCGAGACGAGGCCCGAGATCAGAATGGCCATGCTGATGACCAGGCCGAACTCGTTGAACATGCGCCCGACGACGCCGCCCATGAACAGCACGGGAATGAACACGGCGACCAGCGAAAGGGTCATCGAGATGATGGTGAAGCCCACTTCCTTTGAGCCCTTCAGGGCGGCTTCCATCGGCTTCTCGCCGGCTTCGATATGCCGGACGATGTTTTCGAGCATGACGATGGCATCGTCGACGACGAAGCCCACCGCCAGCGTCAGCGCCAGCAGCGATATGTTGTCGATCGAATGGCCGAACGCATACATGCCGGCGAACGTGCCGATGATCGAGATCGGCAGGGCGATGGCGGGAATCAAGGTCGCGCGGAAGGTGCGCAGAAAGAAATAGATGGCGATGATGACGAGGATTGCCGCGAGCGCCAGCGTGAACTCGACATCGGCGATGGCCTCGCGAATCGGCTTCGACCGGTCGGCCAGCAGGTGGATCTCGACGCCGGGCGGCAGCTCCGCCTGTATCTGGGGAATGATCGATTTGACTAGGTCGACGACCTCGACGGTGTTGGCGTCGGGCTGGCGGTAGACACCCATGACGATGGCGCGCGTGCCGTCCAGCCAGCTCGCCACCTTGTCGTTCTCGACGCTATCGACCGCCGTGGCGACGTCGGAGATGCGCACCGGCGCCCCGTTCTGCCAGGAGACGATCACCGGCATGTAGTCGGCGGCCTTGTTGATCGGCCCGGTCGCCTCGAGGATCGAGTTCTGCCGCTGGTCGGCGATCGAACCGACCGGCTTGCTGGAATTGGCGTTGACGACGGCGCCCTGCAGTTCCTGGAGCGTGAGGCCGCGGACGGCGAGCTGGTCGAGATCGGCGCGCACGCGCACGGCGAACTTCTGAGAGCCGAAGATGATGACCTGGGCGACGCCCGGCAGCGTCGACACACGCGGCATGATCGCGCGGTTGGCGAAGGCATCGACATCGGACAAGCGAACCTGCGAGGACCTGAGTGCCAGGAACATCACCGCCCAGTCCGCGGGATTGATCTTGCGGAAGCTGGGCGGCGTCGTCATTTCCGGCGGCAATCGTCGCATCGCCGAGGAGATCGCCGACTGCACGTCGAGCGCGGCGCCGTCGATGTTACGGTTGAGATCGAACTGCAGAACGATCGCGGTGTTGCCGAGCGACGACGTCGACGTCATCGCCGTCACTCCGGCGATGGTCGAGAACTGGCGCTCGAGGATCGACGCCACCGACGCGGCCATTGTCTCGGGGCTGGCGCCGGGGAGCTGCGCTGTGACCTGGATCGTCGGAAAGTCGACCCGGGGGATGGCAGCGACGGGAAGCTGCTTGTAGGCAAAGAGCCCGGCGATGATGAAGGAGGCCATGACCAGGATGATCATGACCGGACGGCGTATGCAGATGGCTGAGATCACGTCGGCCTCCTGGCGGCTAGCCGCGTGGCGCGGTTGGCGGTTTCACCGGCTCGGGTGTCGGCTGACGCACCGCGACGGCGGCCCCGTTCACCAG
>CALDNT010000159.1 GCA_937915145.1 uncultured Reyranella sp. | reverse complement strand
AAACTGGAGCATCGGTCTTCAGCACCCGCGGTTCCGCTGGCGGCAGAGCCCGTCCAGCAGGGAGGTGATTTCGGGAACCATGCCGCCGGCGAAGGCCGCTGCCGCCCTGGCGTTGGGATGGGGATCGGGGACGGTGACCCACAGGCTCGACGGCTCCATGTCCTCGACCGTGGGCAGGAGATCGACGAAGGGCACGCCCTGGCCTTCGACCGTCTTGCGCACCGTGGCCGTGATGTCGTCGAACGGATAGGGCTTGAACTCGCGCAGTTCGGGAATGTTGAAGACGATCAGCCGGGCGCCGAGTTCCTGCGCCGTGGCGGCAAAGCCGTCGAGCGCCTTCTGCGTCTTCACCCAGCCGTCGTGATCGGGATCGTAGAGCTTGCGGTAGTAGTGCTTCCAGTCCGGCGACTGGCCGAACTGGCGGGCCAGCGAATCGAGCCGGTAGCTGAGCACCACCCAGGCCGCCGAATGGCGGTCGAGCCAGCCGTTGACCGCATAGTGCGGCATCGGTTCGGCGTCGTTGATGAAGTAGCTCAGCACGATGATGTCGGGCTTCAGGTGGGCTGCGGCATCCCTGAACAGCGCCAGTTCCTGGGCGGTGTTGTAGTTGCCGACGCCGAGGTTGAAGCCGTCGACCTTGCGCCCGGCCGCGGTCAGGGCCGCGATCACCCGGCTGGCGAAGGTGTCCTGTTCGGCGACGCCCCAGCCCATGGTGATCGAATCGCCGACGAAGGCGATGCGCGCCACCCCGGGGGCCGCCTGCTTGCCGATGGCGTCCGAGCGAAACCCCTGGGCATTGGTCCGGACCGGAACGCCCATCAGATGGGCCGCGGCATTGGCGCGATGGCGGTGGCCGATGTCGGGACGATAGTCGCGTTCCTTGACGTTGCTCGCGTACTTCCACATTTCGAGCTCGTAGAGCATGCCGTCGTCGAGAAACAGGCGGGTCAGGCCCTCGAAGGCGGCGAGACAGAAGACGACGACAGCCAGGACCAGCAGGACATTCTTCAGCACGAACTTCATCGCAAGCACTCGGTAAGCATCGCAAACAGGCTCTCTCGATTTACCGAGATACTCCGCCGCCAGTCTAACAGCGGCACCGGCGGCGTGCGCAGCGACTCAGCTACGCATTTCTGCACCTGCCGCAGGGACAGCGGGGGATGGTATTATGGTAGGGACGGCGCGCGTCAAGAGACGACTGCGCCGCCGATTTGCCTCAATCGGACCGGGGCCGGACGGTCGGGCGCCTGGACCCGCCGCTCGCTCGTCCGACCACCCGCATCGCGTGCCGATGGGCCGATATTTGCTAGGTCGGATGCGTCGGAGTCCTCACAGCGAAGAAGGATCAGAAATGTCCACGATCACCACCCGGGACGGCACGGAGATCTTCTACAAGGACTGGGGCACGGGGCAGCCGATCGTCTTCAGCCACGGCTGGCCGCTTTCGGCCGACGATTGGGATACGCAGATGCTGTACTTTCTCGGCAAGGACTTCCGCGTGATCGCCCACGACCGGCGCGGCCACGGCCGCTCCACCCAGACCGGTTCCGGCCATGACATGGACCATTACGCCGACGACCTGGCGGCGCTCACGGCGCATCTCGACCTCAAGCAGGCAGTCCACGTCGGCCATTCGACCGGCGGCGGCGAAGTGGTGCATTACCTGGCGCGTCACGGCGAAAGCCGGGTGGCGAAGGCCGCGATCATCAGCGCCGTGCCGCCACTCATGGTGAAGACGGCGAGCAATCCCGGCGGCCTGCCCAAGGAGGTGTTCGACGGCTTGCAGGCGCAACTCGCCGCCAACCGCGCGCAGTTCTATTACGATGTGCCGGCCGGCCCGTTCTATGGTTTCAACCGGCCCGGTGCGAAGCCTTCCCAGGGCCTGATCTGGAACTGGTGGCGGCAGGGCATGATGGGCGGCGCCAAGGCGCATTACGACGGCATCGTCGCCTTCTCCCAGACCGACTTCACCGAGGACCTGAAGAAGATCACGGTGCCGGTGCTGGTGATGCATGGCGACGACGACCAGATCGTGCCCTATGCCGACTCGGCGCCGCTGTCGGCCAAGCTGCTGAAGAACGGCATCCTGAAGACCTACAAGGGCTTTCCCCACGGCATGCCCTCGACTGAGGCCGAGACCATCAACGCCGACCTGCTTGCGTTCATCAAAGGCTGAGGGCGATAGCCTGGCGCTTGCGTGTCTGGAGGAGATGGGGCGATCATGGCCGGATCAACCGGGGAGCAGCTTCCATGGCAAGGGTGAAGTGGAGCGAACGGCCGCGAACTCATCGCGGCGCAATCATCGGGGCGTTCCTGGGTATGGCCATCGCCGCCGTCGCCGTCTTCGAATACGCGTTCCACGGCAGCATAATCGACCGCTACCTGATCATGGCGGCTGGCCTGCTGATCGGCGGCGGCGCCGGGGCGTTGATCGCGAAGATGACCGCGCCGCGGGCGTGAGTGCTCACGCCCTCGCGTGGGCGAATTCTATGCTGACGCCTTTGCGAGCGTACGCGTTACTGGAACTGCACGCTCCCGGCGATGAGAGATCCTTCGCTTCGCTCAGGATGACAGTTATCCCGTAACCGATCACTCCGCCGCGCGCACCGCCTGCGCTGCTGGCGCGATCGCCTTCATGGTCCCGCCGTAGCGGTCGGTGAAGGCGGTGGTGTCGATCTCGTCGAGCGTGATCTCGCGGTTCAGCACCTTCTCCTTCCACTGCAGCAGCTGCGGATGCGCCGCCTGGAACTCGGGCATCACTTCCTTGGCGAACAGTTCGAGCGATTCGCAGATGTGCTCGTGGGTGTTTTTGCCGGCCTGGTTCAAGAGCACCACCTGGTCGATGTTCGAGTCCTGGAACTTCTTGAGCTTGCGCCGGATGGTTTCGGGCGAGCCGATCAGGCCGCCGCGCAGGGAGGCTGCGTGCGCATCGGGGTTGGCCTTCTTCCACTTCTCGTATTCTTCCCACATGTTGACCGTGCCGGCGGCCGGCCGGCGCCGGTCGGCCGACTGGCCGTAGAAGCGCAGCGCAAACTGGAAGAAGGTGTCGCCATCGGCGCGCGCGCGCGCCTCCTCGTCGGTCTTGGCGCACATGAAGAAGCTGACCAGCGCGATGTTGGGGTTGGTCACGTAGTCGGCGAGCTTGTTCTGCCGTTTTACGAAGGCGTTGTAGTAGGCATG
>CALDNT010000158.1 GCA_937915145.1 uncultured Reyranella sp. | reverse complement strand
GGGTGATCGGGCGCTGGAGGTCGGAAGGCTCTCGTCGTCGCTCATACCGCCCCTCCAGCGGCAGTGCCACGCAGGCGGCGATACCGATAGTACGCGGCGCAGGCACCTTCAGATGAAACCATGGTGACGCCCAACGGCCGCTCCGGCGTGCACCGAATGCCAAAGGCGGGGCAATCGGGCGGCTTGCATTCTCCGCGCAGCACGAGGCCGCTGATGCAGGCGCTCCTGCGGTCATCCCCGGTATGAACGGACCCGAAGCGGCACTCCGCGTCCTGGCCGGCATAGGCTGCGGCGAGGGCAAGACCGCTGTCGGCAATGTCTCCGATGCCGCGCCAGCGCCGTGGTATGACCCGGAACACCTCTTGCATCATTGCCTGGGCCGCGCGGTTGCCTTCGCGACGAACCGATCGGCTGTACTGGTTCTCAACGACGGCGCGGCCTTCCTCGAGTTGCCTTATGCAAAGATAGATGCCTTCTAGAATATCGAGCGGCTCGAAACCGGTGACGACGATCGGCACACGGTGCAGCAGTGCGATCGGTTCGTATTCCTCGTAGCCCATGATCGTGCAGACGTGGCCGGCGGCGAGAAATCCCTGGATGCGGTTCGTCGGCTCATCAAGGAGCGAGCGCATGGCTGGCGGCACCAGCACGTGAGAGACGAGCACGGAAAAATTTCCGATGCCTTCACGTCTTGCTTGATAGGCGGCCATGGCATTGGCCGGCGCCGTCGTCTCGAAACCGACGGCGAAAAACACGATCTGCCGAGCGGGTTCGACGCGTGCCAGCTGGATCGCATCGAGGGGCGAATAGACGATTCGAACGTCGGCGCCCCGTGACTTGGCGGCGAGCAGGTCGCCCCTTGTTCCGGGCACGCGCAGCATGTCGCCGAACGAGCACAGGATCACCTCCGGCCGCTCGGCAATCTCGATCGCCTTGTCGATATACTCGACCGGGGTGACGCATACCGGGCAGCCTGGTCCATGCACGAGATCGATCTGGGGCGGCAGCAACGCGTCGATGCCGAAGCGGACGATGGCATGGGTCTGGCCGCCGCAGACCTCCATCAAGGTCCATGGCCGTGTGGTGATGCGCGCGATGGCATCGGCAAAGCGTCGGGCCTGGGGGCCGTCCCGGTATTCGTCGCGGAACTGCACTAGTCCTCCGGGGGCGAGTGAGTGAGTTCGTCGATCTCGCGCAGATGCGCGAATACGCGCGCCGCCTCGATCCTGTTGATGACGGCGATGGCGAACCCGACATGGACCAGCACGTGGTCGTCCACCCGCGCGTCGGGCACGAAGGCGAGGTTGATCTCCTTGACGATACCGCCGAAATCGACCCGTCCGACTCGGGTGATCGGATCGTCCCCTGAAACACTCAGGATACGTCCAGGAACCGCTAGGCACATGGCAATTTCCCCCGGTGCTCCGTCCAGCCCGCCCAGACGGCCTGGCCCAGGGCGATGCCGCCGTCGTTGGGTGGAATGCGCCGGTGCCAGAGGGGCTCGCATCCCGCGGCGCGCAGCGCGGCAACGGTCGCCGCGGTCAGCCGGGCATTCTGGAAGCAGCCACCGGTGAGCGCGACGCGGTGCACGCCGATGCGGCGCGCAAGTGCGGCGATCGCGGTCGCGAGGCCATTGTGCAGCGCGTCCGACACTGCTCCGACGCCTTCGCCGGCCCGTACATCGGCCAAGGCCTGCTCCAAGGCAGGCTGCCAATCGACGATCATGGCGCCTTCCTCGTCCGCCGCCTCCGATATGGTGAATGGGTAGCACCGTCCGCGTGCCCGTCCATCGGCTGCTCCTTCGAGTTCGATCGCCGCCTGACCCTCGTAGTTCGCGCGCTGGCGCAGGCCGGCGAGCGCCGCAAAGGCGTCGAACAACCGTCCGGCACTCGACGTGAGCGGCGCGTTGATCCCACGCGACAGCATGGTGCCGAGCACCGCCCGCTCGGCGGGGGTAAAGGTCGCGACCGGCGGGAGATCGGTCATGGCGAGCGCGGCCTCGCCGAACGCCGCGAAGAGGAGGCCAAGCGCCGCCCGACGGGGCTCGCGCGCCGCGGCCTCGCCGCCGGGCAGGCGGAACTGGCGGAGGTGCGCGACCCTGCGCCAGCCCTCCTTGGTCACCAGCAGGAATTCACCACCCCAGACCGTGCCGTCGGGCCCATAGCCGGTTCCATCCCAGGCAACGCCGAGTGCCGGCGGCGCCGTACGATGTTCGGCCAGGCAGGCCGCCACGTGAGCCAGGTGATGTTGCACAGCGACGGTCGGAAGCCCGGAAAGTTCTGCGCATCGGCTCGACGCGTAGTCGGGGTGGAGGTCGTGCACGGCAAGACGCGGACACACCGCGTGCAGCCGGGTGGCATCGTCAATGGCGGCAGCATGGGCTGTACGTGCGGCTTCGGTGTCGAGGTCGCCAAGATGCTGGCTCACGATGACGCCGCCCGGCGTGGACAGGGCGATCGCGGCCTTGAGATGGCCGCCAAAGGCCAGGATCCCCGGCGCGACACCGTCCACCGTGACCAAAGTCGGGGCATAGCCGCGAGCACGGCGCAGGATCTGCTCGCGTCCGCAAACTTCGCGCGCCACGGAATCATCCAACGGTCGCACGATCGGCCGGTCGTGAACCAGGAACAGATCGGCGATTCCGGCGAGCCGGTCCACGGCCTCGATCTCGTCGATGACGATGGGCTCGTCAGCGACATTGCCGCTGGTTACGACGATGGGAAAGCCGAGCACCTGCATCAGGAGATGATGCAGCGGCGCATAGGGCAGCAGCGCCCCAAGCCATGGGTTGCCCGGCGCCACCGCCGGCGCGAGCGATTCCTTCATCGGCCGCAGCAGCACGATCGGCCGCGCCGGACCGCTCAACAGTGCCGCCTCGATGGGCGAGACATGGCAGCATTCCTTCACATCGGCGAGCGCGGGGAACATCACCGCGAAGGGCTTTTCGATGCGCTGCTTGCGGGCGCGAAGCTGCTGCAATGCCCTCTGATTTCCCGCATCAGCCACCAGGTGGAATCCGCCGATTCCCTTGACCGCGACGATCCGGCCGTTGCGCACCGACGTTGCAGCCGCGAGCAGCGCGTCGTGTTCGCGCGCGAGGACCGCTCCTGCCGCATCCCACAGTGCGAGACGTGGTCCGCAGGCGGAGCAGGCATTCGGTTCGGCGTGGAAGCGGCGATCGCCCGGGTTCTCGTATTCCGCCCGGCAGGCCGCACACATCGGAAAATGCCGCATGGATGTGCGCGCGCGGTCATACGGGGTGCCCTCGATGATGCTGTAGCGCGGCCCGCACCGGGTGCAGTTGATGAACGGATAGCGATGGCGACGGTCCGAGGGATCCGACAACTCGGCCAGGCAGTCCGGGCAAGTCGCCAGGTCGGGCAGCACTTGGGCGGCGCGCCCGCCCGCAGCCTCGCTCGCCTTGATCACGAAGGCTGTGTCCCCGCCAGGGTCAATCGCGCGGGTTTCGACAGAATCCACCACGGCGTTGGGCGGTGGCGACCGGCGAATCCCGCGGATCAGCGCCGCGACGGCATCGGGATTGCCCTGCGCCTCGACTGCGACACCTTCGGGCGAATTCGCCACCCAGCCCGAAAGACCGAGCGCCGTCGCCTGTCGGTGAACGAACGGCCGGAAGCCGACGCCCTGTACCAGGCCGCGGACGAGGATGCGCAGGCGTAACCGGCCGATCGCGGGCGTTCCAGTCCCGGGTGCCAGCGCGACCATGGTGGCTCAGTTTTCCACTTCGACGCTGGTGAGGAGTATCTCCTGCGCGCGAACGTCGTGCATGTCGTCCGAAATCGTGACCTCCAGGCGCGCGCCCTCGGCGAGGGTGCCGGCCGCCGCCCTCTCGAAATGCTCCTCGAAGTGCTTGCCGGACATGTGGCTCAGCGAACCGAGCCAGACCGACACGCTTGTGATGCGCTGGGCCCGCTCGGCCTTCGCGATCTCGTCGATGCGCCGCATCAGGCCGGTCATCAGCGAAGCTTCATGCATCCTGCCTCTCCCTCGTGTTCCGTTGGCTGCCGAACTCGGCCACCAGCCGGTCCGCGACCTCGGCCACCGACGCCGCGACGGCCGACGACAGTCCTGCCCCCGACTCGAAAGCGGCGCCCTCGATTGCATAGACGACGCAGCGTGCCGGGAGCTGGCCCAGTACGCGTGCGAGCTCCACCGCTTCGACGAGGCCGAAGCCATGCGTCGACAGGCCGAACGTGCCGCGCGATAGCGGGGTCCCCGCCACGTCGAAGCGCTGCACCGTGCCCGCCGGCGCCCCGGAGCTGCAGGCGTCGACCAAAAAAGCTTCGGCGGCCCCGTCGATACAGGCGAGCAGCGCGGTTGCCTCGCCATCGAGTTCGACGATCTCGATGGCTTCCGGCAGCCGGC
>CALDNT010000157.1 GCA_937915145.1 uncultured Reyranella sp. | reverse complement strand
TTGCCCTTGCCTTGGCCCTGTCGGCCACCGCCTGTACCTCGGGGCCGGAGTCGGAGTGGCAAAAATCCTACGGCAAGACCTTTTATGAGCCGAAAGAAGGCATGGCCGCGCTCTACATTATTCGCGACGATCCCGACCAGGACACGACGCCGATCCATATCTCCAACAGCCAGTCGCCCGTCGGCAGCCTTGTCGGCCTGTCCTGGATGCGCCTCGACCTGCCGCCGTCGCTCTACGACCTCAGGGCTTTCGGAGCCCAGGGCAGCACCGAACTGATCGTCACGGTCAATGCCGGCGAGAGCCGCTTCCTGCTGGCGGAGCCCAAGCCCCCGGGTAACGCCCGGCTGGTGGAGATTTCCCAGGTCCCCGGACGCGCCTTGGTGCGCAAGGGCCAGGCGGTCGGAACGTATCAGTAGACCCGGCAGCGCTCGCAATGCGGCGATCTCCTGATCCGGTCGCGTGAGGGCGTTGCTACAGCAACTGGCGCTGCGCCAATCGGTAGAACGCGCCCTTGCCCGCCATCAGTTCGTCATAGGTCCCGCTTTCGACAATACGGCCGCGCTCAATCACCAAGATACGGTCGGCATCGCGAACCGTACTGAGGCGATGGGCAATGACGATCCTGGTGGCGTTCATCGCCGCCATGCTCGCCCCCACGATGGCCTGGGTGCGGTTGTCGAGCGCGCTCGTCGCCTCGTCGAAGAAGATCAGCCGCGGCTTGCGCACCAGCGCCCGGGCAATCATCACGCGCTGGCGCTGCCCTCCCGAGACCTGACCGCCGCCCTCCATGACGAAGGTTTCGAGACCCATCGGCATGGCGGCTACATCGGCCTCAAGGCCGGCCATACGCACCGCCTCGTCAACCTGTTGCCGCGACAGCGGTGAAGTGCCGGCGATGTTCTCGTAAAGACTGCCGGGCACGAGCCCGGAGGTTTCCAGGACCGTGCCGATCTGGCGGCGCACCAGGCGCAGGTCGAGTTTCTCCACGTCCCTGCTGTCGTAGTAGACGCCGCCGCGCGACGGCGTCTCGAAGCCGAGTAGCAGGCGCAGGATCGTCGACTTGCCCGAACCCGAGGCACCGACGATGGCTACACACTCCCCCGGGCTGGCCTCGAACGCGACATTGTCGAGAATCCAGGGACCGTCCGCGGAATAGCGGAACGACAGATTGCGAACGGCGAGACGGCCGCCAAGCGGCCCCGGATCGATTCGGCTATCCTCGACTTCGAGCGGCGCCTCGAATACCGGCCGAACCCGCGCGAAGAGCGGCACCGCCTCGATCCCGGTGTTGAGGGCTCCCGACAGGGCCAGCAACGCGGCCGTAAACTGGCCAAAGGCACTGTTGAAAGCCGCGAACGTGCCAACGTCGACAGGATGGGCGCCGCCGGCCGCGATTCCGAAGATGCCGAGGGCGCCGAGCATGGGAAGGCTCGTGGCCAGGACCGTCTGGAACCCGGCCAGCCGGCCGGAACGCGCATTGTTGATGCGTTGATCGCCAAACGCTTCGGACCAGCGCGAAAAGGCACGTAGTTCGGCCGCGGCAATGCGGAGTTTGGCAATACCGCCTAGAATTTCAATCAACAGACCCGACACGATGCCCTTGCGCTGGTAGACGACCCGCTCGAGCCGCATCTGCTGACGCCCGAGCGCGAAGATCAGGCCGCTCGCGACGACCGCATAGCCGGCCGCGAAGGCCGCAAGCTGGGCGTCGTAGATCAGCATGAGAACAAGGCTGGCGACCGAGAACACGCCGCTGATGGCACCGCTCACCGCAACACCCGACAGGATGCGGCGAATGGAGTCGATACCCAGGATGCGCAGAGCCAGATCGCCAACCGAGTAGTCGCGAAAGAACGCGGCGCGCAGGCGTATCACGCGGTCCCACACCGCCGGCTGAAGACGTCGGTCGACATGCGTGCCGAGCCGGATCAGAGCGAGTGCCCGCACGATGTGGAAACCGGCACCACCGAGCGCCGCCGCAGCCAGAAGCAACAGCATGTCGGAAAGAAGTACCAGCCGGCCTTCGGGCACCGCGGTGCCGAGTATCGCTCCCGTCGCAACCGGAAGTACGAGACTGGCAAGTGTTGCCGCCGCCGCCGCCGCCAGGAGCCGTGCCATGTCGCCGCGTACGCCAAAAGCTGCAAACCGCAAGAGCTCCCGCGTCGGCACGCGCTCGGGCAGCGCGGGATAGATCATGTATCCGCGCGACATCAGGGACGCCGCGACGGCCTTGTCGATCGTTGTCTCGCGGGCTTTGTCCGGATCCGCGGCGCGCCAGCACCCGTGACGCCACTGCACGGCAACCGGTTTTGCCGTAGCGGCCTCGACGGCCAGAAAAGCCGGACCTTCCTCCTTCCACCAGTCGCCGCCCAGGGCGATCTCCCGAAACCGGAATCCGGTGGCATTGGCAAAGTGGCCGAGACGCTCGGGCAGGGCCGCCTTGGGATCGTCGTTGTGCGGCAACTGAAGGTCGAAACCCTCGGCTGTTGCGATGACCGATAGCGCCGCGGCCAGCGCATCGCGCCCGGCGAAAACCGGCGCCTCGACCTTCGAGGAGTGAAAGGCGGCGATGTCGCGCAGGCGTTGCAAGGCGAAGGATGCCTGAGCTTCGTCGAGGCCCAGCGCGCTCTGCCGGCGGCGGCGTTCGGCGGCTTCGCCCTCGACCAGCGTCGCGGCCACCCGGGCAGCGAGGTCGACCGACCACTGGCCCAGGGCATCGGGCGTATGATGCGCAAGCAGTGATGCCGTTTCGACCGCCTGGATCTCGCCGTCACTTACAACTTCAGCGCCGATCTGGTTGGCAATGACCAGCAGCGGCATTGGCGGCGACGCATCGACGCCTGCAACAGCGGGATAGCGGAGGATAGGCGTCGCCGCTTGCAGCCATACGATCTTGCGGGCGGTCAGGACCGTGCCCGCCGCCAACACACGACGATCACCCCGGTCGAGCGGTATCGCCTCGCCATCGCCGTGCGGCAAGCCGGGGCAGGACAGGAACGCCGCGTACCAGGCGTCGATGGCGGCCGCGTCGAGCGGTTCGCCGGCAAGTGCCGGCCGGTCGGCCGAAGACATCCGGTCCGCCAAAAGGAACGCGACCCGGGGCGCGGTCAGAGCAAAGACGGCGGCGCCTTCCGGGAGATCCACCAGGAATTGGCGTTGGCCGGCCGTCCCCTCGTCGTCGAACACGACAGCGTAGAGCCGGGCCGGGCGCAACAGACGGCCGGGCGACGTCAGGCTCGCGAGATCTATCGACCCGCTCCAGCCGTTCGGGGCATTTGTCTCCGTCATGCTGGCGCTTCAGCGCTAATGAGTTTTGCATAGGCGCCCGCCGCCGCCAGCAGGGAGGCATGCGTGCCACGTTCGACCACCTTGCCGTGTTCGAGCACGATGATCTCGTCGCAATCGCGGATCGTGCTGAGCCGGTGCGCGACGAGGATGCACGTCATGCCACGGCGGCGCACGGCTTGCAGGATTTCGCTCTCGCTGATCGCGTCGAGCGCGCTGGTCGCCTCGTCAAGCACAAGCACGGCCGCCTCCTGCACCAGCGCGCGCGCGATCTCGATGCGCTGGCGCTGGCCGCCATTGAGGTTGCGGCCGCCCTCCTCGATCGAGGCGTCGACATTGCGCGGCATGCTCTGCACGATCTCGGTGAGCCCCGCGTCGTCGATCGCCGCGACCAGCCGCGCCTGCGGGACGGTGGTATCCCACATGGTGATGTTGTCGCGCACCGTTCCCTGGAACAGGCAGATGTCCTGATCGACCGAAGCCACGAGGTGCGACAGGTTCTCGCGCCCCCATTGTGCCAGCGTATGCCCGTCGATACGAACCTGGCCGGCACGCGGTTCGTACAAGCCGGTGATAAGCCGACCCAGCGTGGACTTGCCGCTGCCCGAGTCGCCGACCAGAGCCACCCATCGGCCGGGCGCAACATCGAGTGAAAAATTCTCGATCAACGGCGAATCCAGCGGACTGTAGCCGAAGCTGATGTCCTGCATCGAAAGATGTCCGGCGGCACGCGCCTCGAGCGGCGGCGGCATGGCATCCGGAAAGCGCCAGTCGCGACGGTAGTGCAGCACGTCGTCGAGCCGCGCCAGATCCGCCGACGCCTGCTGGACCTTGCTGGCCACGCCGACCATCTGCTGGACCGGCCCTGAGAAGTTCACCAGCAACGCCTGAAACGCAACGAGTGTGCCGACGGTCAATGTCCCATCGATCACGAACAGGGCGCCCACTCCCAGGATTGCCGTTGCGGTCAGGCTGGATACGATCGGAGGAACGAGATTGATCACCTGCTGGTAGATCGTCAGTTTCTGCTCGGAATTGATGGCGCGTGCGTGGTAGCCCGCCCACGTCGAGAAGAAGTCGCCTTCAGTTCCGGTTGCCTTGAGCGTCTCGATGGATTGAAGCCCGACCACCGACGTGGAGAATAGTTTGCCTTGCTCGGTTTGCAGGCGCAGTGCCACGTCCTTCAGGGGGCGGTTGACGAGGCGCAGAGCCAGGATGCTGACAGCGGCGCCGCCGAATGCGATCGATGCCAGAGTGACATCGTAGAACACCATGACGATGCCGAGGAATGCCGCGGTCAGACAGTTCGCCGAGGCATTGCCGAAGTCGCTTGCTAGCAACGTCGCCACCCGGTCGTTGGCTTCGACCCGGTTCACCAGATCGCCGGTAAAGCGCTGACCGAAGAACTCGATCGGCAGCCGCAGGACGTGCCACACAAAAAGCGCCGACTGCTCGAGCGCGAGCCGCAGTTCGATGCGCAGCAGCGCAAGCTGCTGGATCGACGACAGCAGGACATTGAGGACGAATGTCACTCCCAGCCCGATCAGCAAGGGCCCGAGCCAGCCCTCGAACTGTTTGACCAGGATGTCGTCGACGAATATCCGGGTCATGCCGGGAACGATCAAGCCCGGAATCACCAGCATCAGTCCGATCCAGGCCACGAAGGCAACGGCAGGTTCAAATCCCCGAAGCCGGCGTCCCAACCGCGACAGCAACCGTGACGATGGTCCGCCGGGAGAAAAGCCTTCGCCAGGGCGAAGTTCGAGGACGACGCCGGTGAAGCTCTCGCCAAACTCCCGGCGCGAAACGCTGCGAGGACCCAGCGCCGGATCGTTGAGATACACCTTGTTGCGCGAAACGCCTTCGACGACCAGGAAGTGGTTGAAGTTCCAGAACACGATCACCGGAAACGGGCCGGTCAGGGCTTCGTCGACCTCGCGGCGAAAACCCTTGGCCTCCAGACCGTAGCTCCGGGCGGCGCGCAGGATATTGCCCGCTTTGCTGCCATCGCGGGATATGCCGCAGGCAATACGCAGCTCCTCGAGGGGGACGCGCCGGCCGAAATAGGACAGCACGATGCCCAGCGCGGCAGCACCGCACTCGGCCACTTCCATTTGAAGGAGAGTGGGCGTGCGAACCCGGCGTCCAGGCTTCAGCCTCCCAGCGGCATTCATCCTTCAACGCCGAGCAGCCTGCGCAAGGCCGGAACGACAAGCGCAACCGGCGGCCGCCGCGATACAATGACCTCCACGTCGATGAGGGTGCCGCGCGTCACCTTGTAGGGCGGACCCTGGCCGATCCACCAGGCAAAGCCGCTCGCTGTCTCCTTGGTCTCGACCAGGGTGATCCGGGCAAGCACCGGCGCGGCCTCGCCCATCAGGGTCTTGGTCAGGCTGGGATTGCGCAGGATGGCATTGACCTCGGGTACGGAAACGCTGCGCTCCGTGACTTCCTGGATGCGGCCACGCATGGCGCCGTGTTCTTCTTTCCTGACCGTCACCGGATGGACATGAACGTCCATCCCCGCGGCCACGCGTTTGCCCATGTCGCCACTGAACAGGGCCACGACCTCGAAATGCGGGGCCGCCGACACTTCGCCGATGGTGGCGATGACCGTACCCGGCGAGACGACATCGCCCATGCCGACCCGAACTTCATCGATCACTCCGTCGATCGGCGCTTCAACGCTGGAGCCAATCGCCAGTTCGGTTTTCAGGCGGTCGACATTGGCCTTTACCACGTCGATTGCGACCCGCGCCTGACGCTCGCGCTCGTCCATCTGCTCGCGCTTCTGGTCCAATGTCGATTCGACCTCGATCTTCCTGGCATTGGCGTTGGCGATCGTGAGAATCGTCTGGTCGTACTCCTGTTGCATGTTCACGAGATTGACCGCGGAAATCATGCCCTGCTTCTTCAGCTGTTCGTAGCCATCCAGCAGTTTGGAGAGCCGCTCGACGCGGGTCTTGGAGGCTGAAATCTGTTGGTCGATCGCTTCCTGCTGGCGACGGGCGGTGTCTTCGCTCTTGGCAATGATGGCTGAATCGGCGGCCTTCAGGCGAGCGAGATCCTCCTCCATCGCCGCCAGGCGCGCCGTGGCACCATCGAACTGGGCACTCAAGGATGCCTGTTTGATCCGAGCGATGACGGTGCCCGCCCGGACATGGTCACCCCGCTTGATCAGCAGCTCGGTTATCGGGCCCGAGGCCACCGGCTCGACCGCGAACGATCCCTTGCCGTCGAACAGCAGAACGCCGCGGCCGCTCGCCCGAGTCGGAATCGATCCGAATACGGCCCAGACGAGACCAGCGACGATGATTACTCCGGCAGCGATAGCCATCAATCGCATCGCTGGCGGAATCAGACGGATGCGCTGATCGAGCTGCTCGGGCGAGTTCAACCGCTCGAGCGCTGCCCCCCGGAACAGCGAGCTCTGCTGCACCGGCGGGGTGTTCCCCTTTTCGTCCATTGTTGGCCGCCCTGTTGGCCGCCCCTTCACTCTTCGAGGTGAAATATAGGGCATTTGATAAAGCGCTGGAAAATTCCTCGTCGCTTACGCCACGAAGACCGATCTCATGCCGTGCTTACCCGATGTCCGTGGGAAGGTCATTATATGTTGCGCCGAGTTGCGCGAAGTTGCGGCGCTCCCGGATGAACACAACGTGGCCCCGGGGTCCCGGCAGAGGCTTGCAGCAGCCGGCGTGGCCGACTTCGCGGCGAGCAAGGGCTACATCTTCACCGCAGAGCACGCGAAGGCGCATGTGAAGAAAGCCTCGGCCGCTGTTGGCCAGGAACTCTCCGACAGCGAACTCGATCGCGTGGCGGGTGGCTCCCTGAGGTCCCGCTTTCTCCATTTCATGCACGGCCCGTTCGGCACCGACCTGCCCCTGGAACTTGCCGACGCCTGAGATTCCGCCAGCCGGTCAAACCACCGGTGCCCACCATGACCAACGGCACCGTGGGGAAGAGAATTCCGCTCCTCCTTACGGTGCCGCCGGCAATTCGCGCAGCGCCTCGTTGGCGATCGGGGTCATCTTGGTGCAGAAGGCTTTCTTGTCCTTCTGAGCTTCCTCTTCCAGCGTGTCGTAGGTCTTGTTGAGCTTGCGGTCGGCGATGTCGAGTTGCTTTTCCGCCCACCCAATCCAGTACTCGAGCCGCTTTTCCTGCTCCTTCGTCAGGTCGAGGTCGCAGACGTCGATGGCGACATCAATGACGTAGAGGCCGAGCACCATCTTCTCGGCATCCGCCTTGGTCAGCATTTGGGCCGAAGCCGCCAGCGGCAGCAGGAGCAGTGCGAGCAGGCCGGCGAGGATGCGGATCATCGGAAACTCCAGGTGACAAGAATTCAGGCAAGCGACGCCGGACCGACCGTCCGACGTTGGCGCCCCGACAAGAACGTCTGCTAGTCGCGCTGGACGCACATGGCGATGCCCATGCCGCCGCCGATGCAGAGCGTGGCGAGGCCCTTCTTGGCGTCGCGCTTCTGCATTTCGAAGAGCAGCGTCGTCAGCACGCGCGCGCCCGAGGCGCCGATCGGATGGCCCAAGGCAATCGCGCCGCCGTTGACGTTGAGCTTGGTCGGATCGAGGCCGAGCTCTTTGCCGACGGCCAGCGCCTGGGCGGCGAAGGCCTCGTTGGCCTCGACGAGATCGAGATCCTTGACCGTCCAGCCGGCCTTCTTCAGCGCGGCCTGCGAGGCGGTGACCGGGCCGATGCCCATGACCTTGGGATCGACACCCGTGGTCGCCCACGACACGATCCTGGCGAGCGGCTTGACGCCACGCTTCTTGGCCTCATCGGCGCTCATCAGCACAAGGGCGGCGGCGCCGTCGTTGATGCCCGAAGCGTTGCCGGCGGTGACAGAGCCGCCGTCCTTGGTGAAGGCCGGCCGCAGTTTGGCCAGCGCCTCTGCCGTTGTGCCGTGGCGCGGGAACTCGTCGGTATCGACCACGACGTCGCCCTTGCGGGTCTTGATCGTGACCGGAACGATCTCATCCTTGAAGCGGCCCGACTTCTGCGCTGCCTCGGCCTTGTTCTGCGACGAGGCCGCGAAGGCGTCCTGCTCGAGGCGGGTGATCTGGTATTTCTGTGCCACGTTCTCGGCGGTGTTGCCCATGTGGTAACCGTTGAAAGCGTCCCACAGGCCGTCCTTGATCATCGAGTCGACCATCTTGAGGTCGCCCATCTTGGTGCCGTCGCGCATATGGGCGACGTGCGGCGCCTGGCTCATGCTCTCCTGGCCGCCGACCACCATGATGCTGGCGTCGCCGTTGCGGATCGCCTGCCAGCCGAAGGCCACCGCACGCAGGCCGGAACCGCAAAGCTGGTTGATACCAAGCGCGGTCTTCTCGACCGGGATGCCGGAATTGACGGCGGCCTGACGGGCCGGGTTCTGGCCCTGACCGCCGGTCAGGATCTGGCCCATGATGACTTCGTCGACTTCCTCGGGTTTGACCTGGGCGCGTTCCAGCGCACCCTTGATCGCGGCCTTGCCAAGATCGTGGGCCGGGACGGCTCCAAAGGCGCCATTGAACGAGCCGATGGGCGTGCGCGCCGCGCTCGCGATGACGATGTCCGTGGTCATGAAATCCTCCTTGAGGGCCGCCCTGGGGACCAGTTTATAGACCGACGGCCAGAGCCGGCAAGGACCCGGCGCGGACCGTCACGCGCACCTTCAGGCAGGCCGCGTGAAGCCATCGGGGCTCCAGTCCTCGCTGCCAACGCCGTGGTGCACGAAAAAGAGCCCCTCCGGATCGTACTTGTCTTTCACCGCGCGCAGCCGCGCGTAGTTGGCGCCCCAGAAGGCCCGCTGCCAGTTTTCCTCGAAGTAGTTGGACTCCGAGACATAGGCGCCGGCCTCCGGTACCAGCGTGCGTAGCTCGGCCATCGCCGCGCCGACCCGGGTGGCATTGCGGCGGGCGAGCGCGAGATCGGGCTCGTGGCCGGAAATCCCGGGAAAGGCCGGCGGACCTTCGGCGGCGCAGATGGCCAGCGCGAAAGCCTCGACG
>CALDNT010000156.1 GCA_937915145.1 uncultured Reyranella sp. | reverse complement strand
CTATCTCAACGACTTCCGGGTCATGATGTACTGCTCCCTGGCCCTCATCCCGTTTCTGTTCTTCATGCGCCGGCC
Organism: uncultured Reyranella sp.; assembly: GCA_937915145.1. Classification (GTDB taxonomy): domain Bacteria; phylum Pseudomonadota; class Alphaproteobacteria; order Reyranellales; family Reyranellaceae; genus Reyranella. The sequence continues at coordinate 3,363 of CALDNT010000156.1, read as the reverse complement.
GCCCCTTATCATGGTGCGCTAGGCGCGATATAGGGCGGCATGGGACGACCTTCCAAAGGCCGCGTGATCGCCGCCGCGACCCCCGCAATCATCCTCGTGCGCCCGCAACTCGGCGAGAATATCGGTATGGCCGCGCGGGCGATGCTGAACTGTGGCCTGTCGACCCTGCGCCTGGTCGAGCCGCGTGACGGCTGGCCCAATCCCAAGGCCGAGCGCGCGGCGTCGGGCGCCGACATCGTGCTGGAGAAGGCCGTGGTTTTCGGCTCGGTAGCCGAGGCCGTGGCCGATCTCGAGCGTGTGGTGGCGACCACTGCGCGCAACCGCGAACTGGTCCAGCGCATCGTGACGCCTCGGCATGCAGCGTCCGAAATGCACGGCTGGGTCGAGCAGGGCGACCGGGTCGGTATCCTGTTCGGGCCCGAGCGCGCCGGTCTCACCAACGACGATATGGTGCATGCCGACACTGCGCTTTCGATCCCGGTCAATCCGCAGTTCTCCTCCCTCAACATTGCCCAGGCTGTCCTGTTGGTGGCCTATGAATGGGCCACCGCCATCGAGACGGGGCCGGCCGAACAGATGTCGGCGCACGCCACGCGGCCGGCGACCAAGGACGAGCTGGCCAATCTGTTCGTCAATCTGGAGCGTGCGCTGGACGAGTCGGGCTTCCTGCGCAACAAGGCAATGCGTCCGGCCATGGTGCACAATCTGCGCGCGCTGTTTCAGCGCGCGGCGATGACCGAGCAGGAAGTGCGAACCCTTCACGGCGTCATCAAGTATCTGGCCAAGAGCCAGCACAGCGGGGAAGAGTGAACATGTCGACCATCGCCAAGATATCGTGGGTTGACGGTGCCCTGTTCGTTGCCGAAGGCGGCAGTGGCCATACCCTCACCATGGATGGCTCGACCGAGGTCGGCGGCCGCAATCTGGCCTCGCGGCCGATGGAGGTGGTGCTGATGGGGATGGGCGGCTGCACGGCGATCGACGTGGTCTCGATGCTGAAGAAGCAGCGCCAGGATATCGAAGGCGTCGAGGTCTCGCTGGAGGCCGAACGGGCCGACGATCATCCCAAGGTCTTCACCTCGGTGAAGCTGGTCTACACCGTCCGCGGCCGCAAACTGAACAGGGCACTGATCGAACGCGCCGTCGGCCTGTCGGACGAGAAGTACTGTTCGGCCACCGCCATGGTCCGAAAGTCGGCCGAAATCACCCATGAAGTCGTGCTGGTTGAGATCTAAGTCATTGATTTTTATGGCGGAACGCCTACTTGACTAAGCGGCGTTCGAAAGTATGTTCCGCCCTTCTCCGGAGAACGTGGCCGTGGGCCGTTTCAGGCCCTCGTCCCGCCCCGATCCTCGTATCGGACCAAGGCCTATCCGGACAACAGCGACCCCAGATGAATCCGGGGCGCAAAACCGATGGAGTGCTGCGTGAGCAAGCGCGCGAATTCGAAGTACAAGATCGACCGCCGTCTCAGGGTCAACCTGTGGGGCCGTCCCAAGAGCCCGATCAACAAGCGCGAATACGGTCCCGGCCAGCATGGCCAGGGTCGCACCAAGCCGACCGACTATCGCCTGCAGTTGATGGCCAAGCAGCGCCTCAAGGGCTACTACGGCTCGGTCGGCGAGCGTCAGCTCCGCCGCTATTACATTGAGGCCGTGCGCCGCAAGGGCGACACCGGCGAGAACCTGGTCGAGCTGCTCGAGCGCCGGCTGGACGCGGTGATCTACCGTATGAAATTCGCCATCACCGTATTCGCCTCGCGCCAGCTCGTGAGCCATGGTCACGTCAAAGTGAATGGCCGCCGGGTGAACATTGCGTCGTACCTCGTGAAGGACAACGACGTCATCGAACTGACGGCCAAGGCCAAGGAAATGGAGCGGGTCATCGAGGCCACGCAGACCGCCGAGCGCGACGTGCCTGAATACGTTTCCGTCGATCACAAGGACATGAAAGGCACCTACGTGCGCGGGCCGAAGCTTGCCGACGTGCCCTACCCGGTCCAGATGGAACCGTCGCTGGTCGTCGAGTATTACAGCCGCTGATCGGAGCCTTCCGCCGGCAACAAGACGAAAACCCGCCCATTGTGGCGGGTTTTTTGCGTCCGAATTCCTCGATCTGGCTACGCTTCAGACTGTCCGGCATCAGTCGCACAGCGTATAATTGCACGGGGACTGGGGATTGGAGACTTCGAATATGCGGATGGTCCGTCTGGCGGTCATGGCTACGGTCGCGGTCGTAGTCGGCGGGACTGCCTACGTTTATCGCGACGAAGCGGCGCAGCGTCTGGGGCTTGGCGGATCGGCGAATGCCGCGGCCCAAGGCCAGGGCAGCCCCGCGGCCATGGCGCAACCGCAGGGCCGGCGTGGCCGCGCCAATCCCGGCGGTCCGGTGCCGGTCGTGGTGGCCAAGATCGCCCAGACGCCGATGCCGATCGTTGTCGATGCCGTCGGTACGGTGCAGGCGATCGCCTCCATCCAGATCAAGCCGCGCATCGACAGCCAGATCATGAAGGTCAACGTCGAGGAAGGAGCGCTGGTCAAGGAAGGCGACCTGCTGTTCGAACTCGATGCCCGTTCGCTCAAGGCCCAACTCGGCCAGATCGAAGCCCAGATCCGCAAGGATCAGGCGCAACTTTCCCAGGCGCGACGCGATCATCAGCGTTACGAAGAACTTCTGGGAAAAAATGCCGGTACGGTGGTTCAGCGCGATACCGCGCAAACGGCCGTGAAGGCGGCCGAGGCCCAGCTCGAGGCGGATGAAGCCGCGAAGGCCAATGTTCAGGCATCGCTCACCCACACCATGCTGCATGCACCGGTATCGGGCCGCATCGGCTCGATCTCGAGCAAGGCCGGCGCCGTCGTGCGGGTCGGAGACAATTCGGCCGCGAGCACGCTGGCGACCATCAACCAGATCGATCCGATCTACGTCACCTTCGCGATTCCGCAGATCATCCTGCCCGAGCTTCGCGCCGCCATGGCCAAAGGTCCGGTGACGGTCAATGCGATCATCGACGAAACCCGCAAGCAGTCCGGCACGATGGCCTTTATCGAGAATACGGTTGACCCCAACACCGGAACCGTGACCGCCAAGGCTCGCATCGGCAACGCCAACGAGCTTCTGTGGCCAGGCCAATTCGTCAAGGTCGAGGTCGTCCTCGGAATCGAGCCGGAGGCGATTTCAGTGCCGTCGGCGGCCGTCCAGCTCGGCCCCCAGGGTGCCTTCGTGTTCGTCGTCAAGGATGGCATCGCCAGTCTGCGGCAGGTCGTGGTCAAGCGCGTGCAGGACGGCCAGTCGGTGATCGGCAAAGGGCTTGGGGCGGGAGAGTCGGTCGTCGTCGACGGGCAGCTCCGCCTGGTGAACGGG
>CALDNT010000155.1 GCA_937915145.1 uncultured Reyranella sp. | reverse complement strand
CCGCGAGGTGATAGGCGAGCTTCTCCTGGATGGAGACGAAGCCGCCCATCGCGGCATTGAAGACATAGACGTCCTGGCGTTTCGTCCGGTCGCGCAGCAGGACCTCGAGCCGGGCATGCCACGTATCGGCAGGCTCTTCGGCCGAGAACCCCTGTGCGACCGAGCCTCCCAGAACGTAGATCAATGTAGCGTCCGGCTCGCTACAAGTGATGCGGTCGACTTCGGCTGCGTTGTAGCGGGCGTGCCGGTGGGTGAAGAGGAAGTCGGTCAGCGTTGTCGAGGAATGGGGAGGTGGCGTGGCCGCATCGTAGTACAGGCCGAATGGTCCCTCGTGATAGCCGAGTGCGACCGGACCTCCGGGGACGAATGGCAGTTCGTCGTTCGGCATCAGGTAATGGTAGTCGCCCGAGATGAAAATCGGCTGGTAGGGGCGGCGATACTGCAGGGTCTCGAGCCCAAAGAACGTTCGGGCGGTGATCTCCGCAATAATCGCTGATGCGACGAGAATGGCGATCGCAGCAACGATCGACCGGGCCCAGTTGCGGGCAGGCTTGCCCTGTCCTGTCATGGGTCTTTTTCACATGTTTTTCCGGCCGACGACAATCGTTCTTGCCTTGGGCGTCGCCCTCTCGGCTGCTGCAGGTAGTACGGTCTCTATCTCTTCGTTGGTCTCGCAGCACTATTCCGTGCGCTCTCTTTACGCTTGTTGCCTCGAAACTGCATCGGTGTCCTGCCGGTCCAACGCTTGAATGCACGAACTAGGGCAGCGGGCTCGGAGTAGCCCGTCAGATAGGCGATCTGCTCTAGTCGGAAGTCGGTTTCACTCAGATATTGCTTCGCCAGATCCTGCCGGATGGCGTCGATCAACGCGCTGAAGCTTTCGTTGCGTGTTCTCAGGCGACGCTCCAGCGTCTTGCTGCTCATGCCGAGCTTTGAAGCAACGGCACCGATCTGCACGCCGCCGCGAGTGAGTCCTTCGACGATCAGTGCACGAACAGCGTGGACGACGTCCTGCTTCTTGGGCGTCGGCCCGAGGATCTTCTGGCAGGACATCTCCAGAACCTGCAGCAGTTTGTGGTTCGCCCCAATGACCGGCAGCTGCATCGTCTCGCTTGCAAATACGACGGCATCCCAGTCCGCCCTGAAGCGGACCGGGCAGCCCAAAATGGCCTCATAGTCGACATTGACGTTTGGACGGGAATGCATGAATTCCACGCGGACCGGCGAGACTCGCTTGCGAGTCATGTCCCGGCAGGCGCGCACGACAATGGCGGCAATGTATTCCGAATTCTGGCGTAGCCCCCGCAGGGCCGGATCGCTCTCGCGGAATCGCAGGCTCACGTGGGGGCCGCCTTGCACCACGTCGAACTCTTCGCCGTCCCCAACGACCAGGAAGTATCTATGAAGGTTACTCACCGCGTCGACAAGCCTGGCCGAGTTGAGCATCACGAAGCCAATCAGTCCGCTATCGCTGATGTCCTGGGAAGCGCCAAGCCGAAGGCCGAAATCTGGCTCACCGAGCAGAGCAGCGGCGCGCTCCATCAGGGCGACGACCGCGGCGTAGGGAATCCGCGAATCGAGATCCTGCAGGTCGGCGCGCCGGAGACCTGCCTCCTTCAGGAGACCATCTGCCGGTATCCGGCGACGGCTCAGGTCGGCGACGATCTTGGCAGCGGGCCGGGCATGAATCTTCAGGACTTTGTTCATCGCGGGCATTCTCCCCACGGTTGTCCACTGACGGGAAAGGTCAATGCACTGCCCTCAGATGTCAATGCAATGTCGGCCAGTCGAAGTAGGGTGCCTTCGTTACCTTACATCATGCCCGGGACAGTGGAGTAGGTCGTGACCGCGATACGTGAAAGCCTGCCTGTTTGCGCTTTGGCGCAGGCGTGGGGAGGCCTATGACCCGCCAGCTCACCGACGATGAGATCGACGAAGTTCAGTATTGGTCGTGCATCAGAGGTATGGTTGGCTCCGGCTGGCCGCCCACCAAATTGGCAACAGGCGTCGCATTGGGAGTCCTGCTGGGCGAGCTTGATAGCCCTGCCCAGCTATGCATGGCGTGGCGTAGCGACTCCGAGAAGGTGCTCGAACGCGCCATCGAGGCACCTGCCGAGTTTCTCGCCTTCACGCGCCGGATCCTGGAGAAGGTGCCACCAAGCGACGCCGACGCGGTCGTTGTCGCCAACGAGAGCAAGGGTATCGCCTGCGCTATCGCAAAGCCCGATTTCCGCGAGGTACTGCGCGCTAACGTTGAAGCTTTCGTCGCCTTCAGCGAGGCTGAGGAGCCGCTGAGTTAGCGGATAGATTCCGTCTGCAGGCGGCCGACCGGAGCGGAGCGTAGGGCACCACTCATCATTGACTCCCGCAGGCGTTCGCTATATCTCCCCGCCCGGGCCACGCTCCCCCACCGGAGTGCAGCTCTTCTGTAAGGGAGAGGTAAATGTCGAAACCGAATCTGCGTCCGACGTGTCCTGATTTTTCGTCCGGACCTTGCGCCAAGCGTCCCGGGTGGACGCCACAAGCCCTCAAAGATGCGGCTACCGGCCGCTCCCATCGTTCAAAGCTCGGCAAGAAGAAGATCGTCGAGGCGGTCGACCGTACGCGGGCGTTGCTCGGCATTCCCGCCGATTACCGCATTGGCATCGTGCCGGCCTCGGATACCGGTGCCGTCGAGATGGCACTGTGGTCGCTGCTCGGCGCGCGTCCCGTCGATATGCTGACCTGGGAAAGCTTCGGCGAAGGCTGGGTTACCGACGTGGCCAAGCAGCTAAAGCTCAAGGATGCGCGCGTCCTGAAGGCGCCCTACGGGCAGATCGCCGATCTTGCGCAGGTCGACTGGAAGCACGACGTCGTGTTCACCTGGAACGGCACGAC
>CALDNT010000154.1 GCA_937915145.1 uncultured Reyranella sp. | reverse complement strand
GGCGTGCGCCACCCGGGCCGGCCTGGACTCCGTGGGCTCTGCCCTCGTTGCCGGGGCGGGTGCCGCTGGCGGTGCCACCGGGTTGGTCGCGTCACCCAATTCTCCCTTGTAGCGCCCAAGCAGGCTCTTGAAGCCCTGCTGCTCCAGCCACGGCAGAAGCACGTTGGGATCGGGCGGATGCTTGTCGAAGGAATCCGGATCGGCCGGCGGCGGCACATCGTCGCGAAGCTGCACCAGCTGCTTCGAGATGCGCGCCAGTTCGGCGTTCTCCATCAGTGCTTCACGCCGCTTCGGTTGCTTGATCTCGCCGGCCCGCTTCAGAAGCGTTTCGAGATCGCCGTACTCGTTGATGAGCAAAGCGGCGGTCTTCACGCCGATGCCCGGTACGCCTGGCACGTTGTCGGTCGAATCGCCGGCCAGTGCCTGGACGTCGACCACCTTGTCCGGCGTCACGCCGAACTTCTCCATCACTTCGGCCGGTCCGACCTTGCGCAGTTTCATCGGGTCCAGCATGTCGACGCCCGGCCGCACCAGCTGCATCAGGTCCTTGTCGGACGACACGATGGTGCAGGTGGCGCCAGCCTCGAGCGCGAGGCGAGCGTAGGTCGCGATCAGGTCGTCGGCCTCATAGCCAGCCAGCTCGATGCTGGGCATGCCGAAGGCCGTCGCGGCCTCGCGGATCAGCGGGAACTGCGGGATCAGGTCTTCCGGTGGTTCCGGCCGGTGCGCCTTATACTTGGGATAGATCTCGTTGCGAAAGGTGTTGCGGCCGGCATCGAGGATCACGGCGACATGGTCGACTTCGGGGTCGTCGAGCAGTTGCCCCAGCATCTTGGAGAAGCCGAACACGGCGTTGATCGGCGTGCCATCGGGCCGGTTCATCGGCGGCAGCGCATGATAGGCGCGGAAGATGTAGCCCGAGCCGTCGATCAGATAGAGGTGACGGATCGGCTTGTTGACGCCGGGCGCGGTCGTTGCAGCTTTCGCAGGGGCCTTGGCTTTCGACATGGTGCAGACCTAGCACGCCGGGACAAAAGGGGGGAGATCGCAGCGGATTTTTGATCCAATCCCGGCATTCCTCTTCCGCCGGTTCCTCCGATCGCCCTTCAGCGCGTCGCCGGGTGTCCAGGCAACGCCTTTCGGTGCCGGCGGCGTTACCGTAAGCCTCAACATCATGGCGATGAATATGACGGAGGTCTTGACCTGAGGCGTGAACGGCAAGCCGATCGATTCCGGCTTCTCGTTTCTCGCGGTGGGCAACACCTAGCGCATCTGGTCTCAGCTCTTGGTGAATCCCAGCCGGCGGCCTTCCTCGCGGCCGGCGGCGTCCGTCAGCATGGCGATCAAGTGCGCCGCTTCAGCGGAGGCCCGCGCCTTGGCGACCGTCGCAGCGGTATAGACCGTCGCTAGGGCACAGCCGGGCGGTAGCGGCGCCACCAGCACGATGCCCGGCGTCGAGAGAATCTCGGTCGCCTGGGTGCAGCCGATCGGATTGCGGCTTTTGGAGGCGGCCAGTTCGCGCATGGCCGTGGCGCCGTTCGGCGCTGTCTTCAGGCGAGGAGAAACCTCATCATGGATGCCGAAATCGCGCAGCACTCCGGCGAAATGGATGCCGGCGGTCGCCTGTTCGGGATCGGGGAAATGGATTTCATCGGCTTTGAGCAATGCGGCGCGCAGTACGCTGGCGTCCCCGACCGGAGGCATTGCCGCGCCGTGGCGGACCGCGATGGCGGTCTCGACCGTGCCGAGGTCGGCGGCCGTGTCCGCCGTGACATGGCCCCCCTTTTCCAGTCCGTCGATCAGGGTGCGGGTCAGGATCACCAGGTCGGCCGGTTCACCGGCCAGAAGGCGGGCGCGCATCGCGCCGACGGCGCCGAAGGTGCCCTCGATGACACAACCGGTTTGGGCCTCGAAGGCCGGCCGCAGCTTTTCCACCAACCCCTGGGCGGCGCCACCGCTCAGGATCCTGAGCTGCTTCATTGCTTCACTGGACCTTGGCGCCGGACTTCTCGATTATCTTCGCCCACTTGTCGATGTCGCCCTTGAGATACGTGGTGAATGCAGCCGGGCTCATGGTCATCGGCACGGCGCCCTGCTTGGCCCAGGCCTCGCGGATCGCCGGCCGGGCGATGATCCCGGCGATTTCGGCGTTGAGCTTTGCCACGATCTCGGGCGGCGTTCCGGCCGGTGCCATGATCCCGAGCCAGATCGTGGCCTCGTAGCCGGGCACGCCCGCCTCGTTCGCCGTCGGCACATCGGGCAGCACCGCCGAGCGCTTGAGGCCGGTGGTCGCCAGCGCCCGCACCTGGCCGGCATCGATGTGGCCCTTCATCGCCGACACCGCGTCGACCATCATCGAGACGTGGCCGCCGATCACGCTGGCGCGCGCGTCGCCGCTGCCCTTGTGGGGAATATGAAGGATGTCGGTGCCGCTCATGGCTTTGAAGAGCTCGCCGGCCATGTGGTAGGGCGTTCCCGGTCCGGAGGAGGCATAGGTCAGTTTGCCGGGCTCGGCCTTGGCAAGCGCAATGAACTCCTCGAGGGTCTTGGCCGGCACTTTGGGATTCACGACCATCACCAGATCCGACGAATTGACTGGCGCAACGGCCGTGAGGTCGCGCATCAGCGCGTAGGGCTTTTTCGTCAGCAGCGTCTCGTTGGTCGTGTGGGTATTCGACATCATCAGCAGCGTGTAGCCGTCGGGAGCCGCTTTCGCGACGATGTCGGCGCCGATCACCGCGCCTCCGCCCGGCTTGTTTTCGATGACGAATTGCTGCTTCAGGACTTCCGACAGTTCATGCCCGATGACGCGGGCATAGACGTCGGCCGGGCCGCCCGGCCCGAACGGCACGACGATCTTCACCGGCTTGTTCGGGTA
>CALDNT010000153.1 GCA_937915145.1 uncultured Reyranella sp. | reverse complement strand
GGCAAGTTCTCCGAAGCGATCTTCAAGGGCGACACGATCAATACGCCGTCGATGCTCTGCGTCGAGGATGCGATCGACGGCCTGCGCTGGGGCGAGGGCGCCGGCGGACTGAAGGGCCTGATAGCCCGTTCTGAAGCCAGCCTGGCCGTGCTCGAGAAGTTCGTGGACGCCCGCAAGTGGGTGGCGTTCCTGGCGGCCGACAAGACAATCCGCTCCAACACCTCGGTGTGCCTCAACATCACCGCCCCGTGGTTCACCGCATTGCCGGCCGACAAGCAGGCTGCCGCTGCCAAGAAGATGGCGGAACTCCTGGAGGCGGAGAAGGCCGGCTACGACATCGGCTCATACCGCGACGCGCCGCCCGGTCTGCGCATCTGGTGTGGCGCCACCGTTGAGAAGAGTGACCTGGAAGCGCTGCTGCCTTGGCTTGACTGGGCCTATGCGGAGATCGAGAGGGAATATGGCAAAGCCTAAGGTACTGATTTCCGACGAACTCAGCCCGCGTGCCGTCGAGATTTTCTCGGAGCGCGGCTGCGATGTCGATTTCAAGCCGGGCCTCAAGCCTGCCGAATTGCGCGCCGTCATCGGCAACTATGAAGGGCTTGCGATCCGCTCCGCCACCAAGGTGACGGCTGAGGTTCTGGCCGAGGCCAAGAAGCTCAAGGTCGTGGGCCGCGCCGGCATCGGCGTCGACAATGTCGATATCAAGTCGGCGACTGCCCACGGCGTCGTCGTCATGAACACGCCGTTCGGCAACGCCATAACCACTGCCGAGCACGCCGTCGCGCTGATGTTCGCGGTCGCCCGCCAGGTGCCGGACGCCAACACCAGCACCCAGGCCGGCAAGTGGGAGAAGAACCGCTTCATGGGAGTCGAGCTCAGCTTCAAGACGCTGGGCCTGATCGGTTGTGGCAACATCGGCTCGATCGTGGCCGAGCGGGCACTCGGTCTCAAGATGCGCGTGCTGGCCTATGATCCGTTCCTGTCCGACCAACGGGCGACCGAACTCGGTGTCGAGAAAGCCTCACTCGACCAGGTCCTGGCGCGAGCCGATTTCATCACCGTCCATACGCCGCTCACCGAGCAGACCAAGAACATCTTGAGCCGGGCCAACCTGATGAAGTCCAAGAAAGGCGTGCGCATCATTAATTGCGCGCGCGGCGGTCTGGTCGACGAGCTCGCCGTGCGCGACCTATTGGTCTCCGGTCACATCGCGGGTGCCGGGTTCGATGTCTTCACCGTCGAACCGGCCAAGGAAAGCGTGCTGTTCGGCGCGCCCAATCTCGTCTGCACGCCGCATCTTGGCGCCTCGACGCTGGAGGCGCAGGAGAATGTGGCGCTGCAGGTGGCCGAGCAGATGGCCGATTATCTGCTGACCGGCGCGGTGACGAACTCGCTCAACATGCCCAACGTCTCGGCCGAGGATGCGCCACGGCTGGCACCCTACCTCGACCTCGCCCAGAAGCTCGGCTCGTTCGCCGGCCAGCTCACCGACACCGACATCAAGGCAGTGTCGATCGAATACGAGGGTGACGTGGCGGCACTCAACATCAAGCCGCTGACGCAGGTGGCGCTGATGGGCGTGCTGAGGCCACAGCTCGATTCAGTGAACATGGTCAACGCACCGGTCATTGCCCGCGAGCGCGGCATCGAGGTGGCTGAAGTCACGCACGAGCGTGCCAGCGACTACAACTCGATGATCCGGCTGTCGGTGACGACGGAGAAGTACACCCGCTCGGTGACCGGCACCCTGTTTGGCGGCAAGCATCCGCGCATCGTCGAGATCAAGGGCATCGAGATCGACGCCGCGTTCGCCCCGCACATGCTCTACATCACCAACGACGACAAGCCGGGCTTCATCGGCCGGCTGGGCACCATCCTGGGCGAGAACAAGGTCAACATCGCGACCTTCCATCTCGGCCGCGACAAGCCCGGCGGTTCGGCGATTGCGCTGGTGCAGGTCGACCAGCCGATCTCGCCGGCCTTGATGAGCAAGATCGGCGCGGTCGAGGGAGTGGTACAAGCCAAGGCGCTGGGGTTTTAGAGATGCTCGGGCTGGCATGAGAAATGGTCCATCGCGCCGCTCTGTATGAAGGCGCTATCGTTGAGCGGTGCCGGACGATCAAGAGGTGAACGATGCCCCGTGTCAGCGAAATCGAGGAGGATGGTGGCGATCCAACGCTGAAGGCCATCTTCGACAGGCAACGCGAGATGTTCGGTAGTGTGCTCAATCCCGCGAAGGTAATGGCGCATTGTCCGCCGATCCTGCGTGCCGCCGGCCTGCTCGGCCAATCGATCGAGCAGTCGGGGCAACTGCCCAAGGACCTGCCGCCGCTGATCTACCTCCGGGTGGCGTCGATCAACGGCTGCCCCTTTTGAATAGACATCAATTCCGTCCGTGTGACGGAAAGCGACGGCGGGCTGGAAAAGGTCGCGGAAGTGCTGAACTGGCGGGACAGCAAGCTGTTCAGCGCGGCCGAACGGGTAGCGCTCGAATATGCCGAGCGCATCACCTACACTGATCGACAGGTCGATGACGCCTTGTTTGCCGAGGTGAAGAAGCATTTCACGGAGGCGCAGATCGTCGAGCTGACCGCGGCGATTGCGTTCGAGAACTTCCGCTCCAAGCTCAATCCCACGCTCGGCGTCGAGGCGCAGGGCTTCTGCATGGTACCGCCCCGCAAGGCGTAGCCGACCGGGCGTCCGTCACTCCGCGTCGTTGGGAATGCACAACAGCGTGCCACAGGCCTTGCAGTGCACCGCATCGGGATCGTGGCGTATCAGGCCGCAGGTCGGGCAGGGGAAGCGTACCTTGCGGGGCTTGAGCAGGGCCTGGCCGAGGCGAAAAAACAGCGTGACGCCCGCCAGCATCGTGACGATCGACAATACCTTGCCCCAGGCACCGGGCAGCAGCACATCGCCGTAGCCGGTCGTGGTCAGCGTGCTCACGGTGAAGTACAGCGCGTCGATGTAGCTGCCCAGCCCAGGATGGCCGAGGAAACCGGCGTAGACGAACCCGGTCATGACGAAGACGAAGGTCACCAGGGTCATGGCTGCCCGGGCGATGTCCTGGGCGTAGGTGTCGTCGTGCTGACCGGTCCGGAAGGTGCGCCAGAAGATGTCGGAGTTGGCCAGCGTCCACAGGCGCAGCACCCTCAGGAATGCCAGATTGAAAAGATACTGCGGCAGCAGCAGGGTGAGCAGGACGAAGAAATCGATCCAGGTGAACGGGTTGCGGGCGAAAGCACCGAGTTTCCGGGCGGCCAGTGCCCGCGCCACCAGGTCGACGGCCAGGACCGCGGCGATGAAGTAATCGACGGCAAGAAACCACGGCCGCTCGCTGAACAGTGGCGCGGCAATGAAGAACGCGATGATCGCCAGATCGGCGACGATGTAGCTGTAGCCGAAGCGCGCCGCCGTCGGGCTGCCGCCATGGTAGAGTTCGTAAAGCTGCTTCCGAAGCCGTGACAAGGTGGCCATCATGCGACGAAGGCCCCGTTCCCCGATTACTCGGCCTTGATATTGAGCGTCTTCAGCTTCTTGCCCCAGAAGGCGTGCTCGTCGTGCACATACTTGGTGAACTCGGCGCGGCTGCGGCTGGGCGGCAGTTCGAGGCCGTCCTTGGCCAGCGCGCCGGTGAACTTCGGGTCCTTCATCGCCGCCGCTGTCTCCTTGTGCAGCCGGTCGAGGATGGCGTCGGGCGTCTTGGGCGGGGCAAACAGCCCGTGCCAGCCGGTCACGGCGACGTCGATCCCTTGCTCCTTCAGCGTCGGCACCTCGGGCAGGGAACTCACGCGCTTGTCGCCGGTTACCGCCAGCGCCCGCAGCTTGCCGGCCTTGATCTGGCTGACCGCCGGCGGCAACGAACTGAAATTCATGGTGATGACGCCGCTGATGACGTCCAGCAGCGCCGGCCCGGTCCCCTTGTAGGGAACATGTGTGATGTCGATCCCGGCCGCATCGGCGAACAGCGCGCCGGCGAGGTGGTTGTTGCCGCCAACGCCGGACGACGAATAAGTGAGCTTGCCCGGTTCCTTCTTGGCTAGCGCGATCAGTTCCTTGACGTTGCTGGCCGGCACGGCGGGGTTCACGGCCAGCACGTACTGGTAGTCGGTGGTCTGGATGATCGGCACGAGGCCGGTGAGCGTGTCGATCGACGTCTTGAGGACGTGCGGGTTGGTCACGACGTTGGTGCCGACGGCGTAGAAGATCGTGTAGCCGTCCGGCTTGGCGTTGGACACGAAGCGCGCACCGATCGCGCCGGCGGCCCCGCCCTTGTTGTCGACGATGATCTGTTGGCCAAGCAGCGGAGTCTCGAGCATTGCGAGTTCGCGCGCCACGATGTCGGCGCCGCCGCCCGCTGCATAGCCGACGACGAAAGTGATCGGCTGCGTCGGCCAGGCGGCCTGCGCGCGCAGCGATGACGGCAGCAGGAGGGCGCCTGAGCCAAGCGCGAGGGCGTGGCGGCGGGTGAGGGCGTTCATGTTTTCCTCTTGAAGCTAATTCTTGCCGGAAACGTAGCGGCCTGCGCTGTCGCCCGCCAGCTTACCGAGCACCGCGCCCGACACCAGCCCCGTGCCGCCGGGATAGTTGTGATAGAACAGCCCGCCGACCAGCTCGCCGGCGGCGTAAAGGCCGGGAATGGTGCTGCCGTCGGTGCTTTCGACCTCGCCATCGTTGGTAATCTTGAGCCCACCGAAGGTGAAGGTGAGGCCGCAGGTCACGGCGTAGGCTTCGAACGGCCCGGTATCGATCGTGTTGGCCCAGTTGCTCTTCGGCACCGCGAGGCCACGCGTGCCGCGACCGTCCTTGACCGCCGGATTGAACGGCACCTCGGTCATCACCGCGGCGTTCCATTCCTTGATGGTCTTCAGGAAGGACTGCGGATCGACGCCTTCGAGCTTGCCGGCCAGCTCCTCGATGGTGTCGCCACGCACCTTGGTCATGCGCTTGATGCGATATTCGTCACGCAGCTTGTCGAGCACCTTGGAGTCGAAGATCTGCCAGGCGAACTGCTGCGGCTGCGACAGGATCACGGCGCCGTATTTGGCATAGGTGTAGTTGCGAAAGTCGGCACCCTCGTCGACGAAGCGCACGCCGTTGGCGTTCACCATGATGCCGAGCGGGTAGGAGTGCTTCTGGAAATTGTCGCCGACATCAAGGTCACCGAACTCCGGCGCATTCATGTCCCAGCCCACCGCATGGCCGCCCGACCAGTTGCCGTGCGGCTTGGCGCCGATCGCCAGTGCCATGTTGATGCCCGCGCCGGTATTGAATCGCGTGCCGCGCACCTTGGCGAGATCCCAGGTCGGGCCGAGATAGCGTGTGCGCATCTCGGCATTGCTCTCGAAGCCGCCGCAGGCCAGGACCACGGCCTTGGCGCCGATTCGCACCTTGCGGCCCTTGTGCCTGGCGATGACGCCGCGCACCACGCCGTCTTCCTCGATCAGGGATACCGCGGGCGTCTCGTAGTGGATCGGGATGCCGGCCTTCAGCGCTGCCTTGTGCTCGAGATCGACCAGGCCCGGGCCGCCGCCCCAGGCCTCGACCGCCAGGCCGCCCCAGAACTTGTACTTGCCGTTGACCTTGAAGGCCTGTCGTCCGTAGCTCGGCTGGAAGCGCACGCCCTTGGAGCGCATCCACTTCAATGTCTCGAAGCTGCGGCCGATCAGGATGTCGGTGAGGTCGGGGTCGCAGCGGTAGTTGGTGACGCGGCCCATGTCGTCGAGGAACTGGTCGGCGGAATAGCTGCCGAAATCGACGTCGCGCTGCTCGTCCGGCGTGAGGTCATAAAGCTGAACCAGATCGTCGACGGTATTGAAGACCACGCGCATGGCGCCGGCGGTGTAGGTACTGTTGCCGCCGCGCTCGGCCTCCGGGGCGGCCTCCAGCATGGCGACCGACGCGCCCTTGTCGCGGGCCGCGAGCGCCGCACAGGCTGCGGCATTGCCCGCACCCACCACCAGAACATCGACCTGAAAATCGTCCACGCGCCGCTCCTCGATTTTGGCATCCCTTTTGCGGTACAATAACGCAATGGGTGATCGTTTCGACCGTCTAGGGGGCCGGCATGCCAATGTCGAGGCCCTGTTGCGCAGGCCAGGCATCGGGCACAACAACGGCCCGGTTTTCGACATGTCCTGGGGCGCCTGGGTGTGGCGGCGGGCCTCGGCCGAGGCCTGGAAGGCGCCCAAGCCCGAGGTTGCCCGGATGCGCCTGAAGCGCGCCGAGCGGCTGGGCATAACCTACAGGGAACTGACCTCGGCGTTGATGGATTCGGGCGCCCATCTCGGCAGCGCCATCCTGCCGCTGTCGTTGGCGGCCCGGGTGCGCCGCGGACCGAATGGCGAAATCATCATCGAGCCGCGCAACAGCATTGCCGACCTGGTCGCGAGGTTTCGCGGCCGGCTGTTCATCCTGGGCGACATCGATGCCGTGCCGGGCCTGAACGAGGCGGAGCGCGCCGGGTTCCTGGCACTGCTCAATCGCGCCTTCGACGGCAAGGTCGAGGCGATCGGCTGGGGCCATGACGGGCCCGCCATCCGTACCATGCTGAAGGTCAACAACCTGCCGCGGCAGGAGGCGTTCCTGGTCGGCGCCGGCCTGGGACACCACCTGCTGGGTGAGGCGGCCGGCCTGCCGCTCACCAAGGATATCGATACTTGGCTGCAATAGAGCCGCCTCTCAAAGGCGTCCGCGTCGTCGAACTCACGCACACCATCCTCGGACCGTCCTGCGGCATGATCCTGGCCGACCTCGGCGCCGAAGTGATCAAGGTCGAGCCGGTCGACGGTGACCGCACGCGCAAGCTGCGCGGCTTCGGTGCCGGTTTCTTCGGCTATTTCAATCGCAACAAGAAGAGCCTGGCGCTCGACGCCGATGCACCCGAGGGCCGGGCGGCGCTGGTCAAGCTACTGCAGTCGGCCGACGTGCTGATCGAGAATTTCGCGCCGGGCTCGATGGCCAAGCGCGGCCTGGGCCCGAAGGATCTCGAGAAGATCAATCCGCGCCTCGTCTATTGTGCGCTGAAGGGCTTTCTGCCTGGCCCGTACGAGAAGCGCCCGGCCCTCGACGAGGTCGTGCAGATGATGGGCGGCCTTGCCTACATGACCGGCCCGTCAGGCCGGCCGCTGCGCGCCGGCACGTCGGTCGTCGACATCGTGGGCGGCATGTTCGGTGCCTTCGGCACGGTGCTGGCGCTGAAGCAGCGCGACACGACGGGAAAGGGCGGCCTGGTCGAGAGCGCGCTGTTCGAATCGGTGGTGTTCCTGATGGGCCAGCACCTTGCCATCACGGCGATCAATGGTGCTGCGCCACCGCCGATGCCCGAACGCGTGAGTTCGTGGGCGGTCTACGAGATTTTCAACACCTCGGACGATCTGCAGGTCTTCGTCGGCATCACCAGCGACGGCCAGTGGAAGCGCTTCTGCGAGTTCTTCAAGCAGCCGGAACTCGCGGCCGATGCCAGGCTCGCCACCAACAATCTGCGCATCGAGGCCAGGCCGTGGCTGGTGCCCAAGGTGGCATCGGTCTTCAAGGGTTACACCAAGGACGATCTCGAACGGATGTGCCTGGAGGCCGACATCTCCTTCGCGCCGGTGGCGCGCCCCCAGGACCTGTTCGACAATCCGCATCTGCTGGCCAATGGCTCATTGGCGCCGACGACCCTGCCGGGCGGCGTAAAAACCCGCCTGCCGTTGCTGCCGTTCCAGATGTTCGGCTGGCGGCCGCCGCTGCTCAGCGATCCGCCGGAGATCGGCCAGCACAACGGCGAGGTGCTGACGGCATTGGGCTACGACGCAGCCGGTATCGCGGCGCTCACGGCGGCGGGGCTGCTCGGCCCGAAGTAGGCGACGCGATACAGACGAAACAATTTCACGGCACGGCAATACTTCGATGATACGGGCGACCGGTACACAGCGCTCACCGGCGAGGGCAAATCCGCTCCGGCCGCTTCGAGACACCGGGGATAGTCATGTTCCAGATCATCGGTTCCATCCTGGCCCTTGCCACCGTCGTCGCCACCCTCGCCGAGGCGATCCGCACCGTGCGCGGCGTCGGATACATGTTCGTGCCGCCCAAGGACTGAACCGGCAACGACAGATCAGCGGAGGTCGCGATGAAGATTCGGCGGGTGGTCACGGCTCACGATGGTGGCGGCAGGGTCGTCGTCGCGGTCGACGAGGTTTCGCGCGACGTCGTCTCGTTTCGGCCGGGAGCGACCATCACGAATATCTGGTCGACGGCGGGGTTCCCGGTCGACAATTCTGGGCTGGCGGATACTGGTCTCGTCGATGGTGCCAGGGAAATCACCGGCACGACGCGCGATGGCGGCACGGTTTTCCGGATCATCGAATACGCGCCCGGTGTTGCGCCGCGCAATCACCGCACGAACTCGATCGACTATGCCGTGGTGCTGTCCGGCGAGATCGACATGGAGATGGACGGGACGGTCGTCACGTTGCAGGCGGGCGACGTGCTGGTCCAGCGCGGCACGATCCACGACTGGATCAACCGGTCGCAGGCGCCGTGCGTGATCGCCTTTGTGCTAATCGATGCCCGCGCCGTCGAGCACGGCGGCAAGATCTTGGCCGCACATGGCTAGGCAATAGGTCGGGGCAGAAGGACGAGAACATTGCTAGAACTTGTGTCAATAAGATAAATTAAATCAGGGGGTTAATTCCTCTCTTGCCGACTGGAACAAAATAGGTACATTGGCGCTCTACCCGCTGCGGACTTATCCGCATTGCCGCTCCTGACAGGGGCGTGGGATACGAGGAGACAGCCAATGTCGGCAGTTCTGAAAGTGGTCGAAAAAGAAGGCATGGATAACAAGAACAAGGCGCTGGATGCCGCGCTCGCCCAGATCGAGCGTGCCTTCGGCAAGGGCTCGATCATGAAGCTCGGCCAGCGCGAGGCCGTCGAGATCGAATCGATCTCAACCGGTTCGCTCGGCCTCGATATCGCGCTCGGCATCGGTGGCCTGCCCAAGGGGCGCATCGTCGAGATCTACGGCCCAGAAAGCTCGGGCAAGACCACGCTCGCCCTGCACGTCCTGGCCGAAGCCCAGAAGAAGGGCGGCTCCTGTGCCTTCATCGATGCCGAGCATGCACTCGATCCCGGTTATGCCAAGAAGCTGGGCGTCGACATCGGCAACCTGCTGATCTCCCAGCCCGACGCCGGCGAGCAGGCGCTCGAAATCGCCGACACGTTGGTGCGGTCCGGTGCCATCGACGTGCTGGTCATCGACTCGGTGGCGGCGCTGGTGCCGCGCGCCGAACTCGAGGGCGAGATGGGCGATTCGCTGCCCGGCCTGCACGCCCGGCTGATGAGCCAGGCGCTGCGCAAGCTCACCGGCTCGATCTCCAAGTCGAACACGCTGGTCATCTTCATCAACCAGATCCGCATGAAGATCGGCGTCATGTTCGGCAGCCCCGAGACCACGACCGGCGGCAACGCGCTCAAGTTCTATGCCTCGGTGCGCCTCGACATCCGCCGCATCGGTGCGCTCAAGGACAAGGACGAGGTCGTCGGCAACCAGACCCGCGTCAAGGTGGTGAAGAACAAGGTGGCGCCGCCGTTCAAGGTCGTCGAATTCGACATCCTGTATGGCGAAGGCATTTCCAAGGTCGGCGAGCTGATCGATCTTGGCGACAAGGCCGGCATCGTCGAGAAGTCGGGCTCGTGGTATTCCTATGACGGCCAGCGCATCGGCCAGGGCCGCGAGAATGCCAAGCAATACCTGCGCGATCATCCCGAAGTGGCGGCCTCCATCGAGCAGAAGGTCCGCGCCAACGCCGGCATTCTGGCCAACGTCCTGATGGACGGCGGCAAGGACGAAAAGGAAGACGACGACGAATAGTCGTCGACTTCACGGGGGCCTTCGCGGGCTTCACTGAAAATTCAAGAGTCTTAGCGGCCGGATCCCCTGTCTCCGGTCCCCGGGCGGTGCTGTTCCCCCACGCGCAGCACCGCCCATTTTATTTGCGGCCCCTTATTTGCGAGCGAGTCCTTTCAGGAACCGCTGCACCCATTCAGGGCCCGTCCGGCGCTTGCCGCCGGACGGGCGGGTCCTGGCCCATTTCATCAGCAGTGCCAGTGCGAACCAGTCCTCGTTCTCCTCCTGCAGGCCGCGCGCCGCCAGCGAGACCTTGGGCACCGCGACCGGTGTCACGCCTTCCTGGGTCGGGCCGGCGCAGAGTTCGGCCGGCGAGGTCACGAGATACTCACGGCAGACCAGCGGCCGGTCGGGGTGGATCGAGCAGCTCTCGTCCTCGAGAAACGGACAGGCGATGCCCAGCGCGAAGTAGGCGACGGAGAGGTCGCGGTCGGTTCTGTCGCCACGCCTCGCCAGACCGGCGCCCTCGATCGCCGCCGCTGCCGCGGCAAAGCGGGCGTGCAGCCGCTCGCGCCGTTCCGGTGCCATTGCTGCGACCAGCGCCACCAGGCGCTCGCCTTCGGTGCGCGACACCGGCACGAGCTGGCGGCAGCAGGCGCCGCAACCCTTGCGGCACGAAATTACCCCTCCGCTCTTCATGAGGCCGGCTTCGGCGGCGGCGACCACGGTGTTCACCAGACCCTGCAGGGCTGGCAGGACATCGGCTGCGGGAACGGCGCTCGCCGGCACGGTGATCGGATGGACGATCCTGAGATCGCCCACGGTGAGGCGCAGAGTTGCGGTGGAATGGGCGGTTTCGGCCATTTCTCGGCGGTTCCCCGGTTCTGGACTTGGCCGCTGCGTGCACGCTACAAGGCCCGGATGCAAAGCGTCAGCGACATCCGCCGCACCTTCCTAGAATACTTCGCCAAGAACGGCCATGCGACCGTCGAGTCGAGCCCGTTGGTGCCGCGCAACGACCCGACCCTGATGTTCACCAACGCCGGCATGGTGCAGTTCAAGAACGTCTTTACCGGGCTGGAAACACGGCCCTATTCGCGGGCCGCGACGTCGCAGAAATGCGTGCGCGCCGGCGGCAAGCACAACGACCTCGAAAATGTCGGCTACACCGCCCGCCACCACACCTTCTTCGAGATGCTGGGCAACTTCTCGTTCGGCGACTATTTCAAGGAGCAGGCGATCGAGCTCGCCTGGAACCTGCTGACCCGCGATTTCGGCCTCGCCAGGGATCGGCTGCTGGTCACCGTCTACCACACCGACGACCAGGCGGCGGGGTTCTGGAAGAAGATCGCGGGCCTTCCCGACGACCGCATCATCCGCATCGCGACCTCGGACAATTTCTGGGCGATGGGCGAGACCGGCCCGTGCGGCCCCTGCACCGAGATCTTCTATGACCACGGCGAGGGGATTCCCGGCGGCCCGCCGGGCAGCGCAACCCAGGACGGCGACCGTTTCATTGAAATCTGGAACCTGGTCTTCATGCAGTTCGACCAGGTGACGAAGGACGAGCGCAAGCCGCTGCCCAAGCCGTCGATCGACACCGGCATGGGCCTCGAGCGCCTTGCCGCGGTGCTGCAGGGCAAGCACAACAACTACGACATCGACCTGTTCCGCGCCCTCATCGAGGCGGTGGCGCACGAGACCGGCGTCGATCCCGACGGCAAGCAGGCCGCCTCGCACAAGGTCATCGCCGACCATCTGCGCGCGACCTCGTTCCTGATCGCCGACGGCGTGCTGCCCTCCAACGAGGGTCGCGGCTACGTGCTGCGGCGTATCATGCGCCGCGCCATGCGCCACGCCCATATCCTCGGAGCCCAGGAGCCGATGGTCTACCGGCTGGTGCCGACCCTGGTGCACGAAATGGGCGATGCCTTCCCCGAACTGGTGCGCGCCCAGCCGCTGATCGCCGAGACGCTGAAGCTCGAGGAGACGCGCTTCAAGCGCACGCTCGGCACCGGCCTGAAGCTGCTCGACGACGAGACCCGCGGCCTCGCCGCCGGCGGGACGCTGAGGGGCGACGTCGCCTTCAAGCTCTACGACACCTTCGGCTTTCCGCTCGACCTGACGCAAGACGTGCTGCGGGCGCGCGACATCAAGGTCGACACCGAAGGCTTTGACAAGTCGATGGACGAGCAGCGCGCCAAGGCGCGTGCCGCCTGGGCGGGCTCGGGCGACGCCGCCTCCGAGGCGATCTGGTTCGACGTCCGCCAGAAGGCCGGTGTCACCGAGTTCCTGGGCTACGACGCCGAGCGCGCCGAGGGGCTCGTGCAGGCGATCGTGGTCGACGGCAAGGAAGCGCGGCAGCTCGACGCCGGCCAGAACGGCTGGATCGTCACTAACCAGACGCCGTTCTATGGCGAGTCGGGTGGCCAGCTGGGCGATACCGGCCGCTTCGCAGGCCCCTCCGGCGAGGCGGTCATCACCGACACCCACAAGATGCTGGGCGCCCTGCACATCCATCAGGCGAAGGTCGAGAAAGGCACGCTCAGGATCGGCGACGACGTCGTCATGACCATCGACCCGGTGCGCCGCGCCCAGCTGCGTGCCCATCATTCGGCGACCCATCTGCTGCACGAGGCGTTGCGCCGCCATCTCGGCAAGCACGTGACGCAGAAGGGCTCGCACGTCGCCCCCAACCATCTGCGCTTCGACCTCAGCCATACCAAGGCGATCTCGCACGAGGAGCTGCGTCTCATCGAGGACGAGGTCAATGATCGCATCCGGCACAATTCGGCGGTCGATACCCATCTGATGACACCCGACGAGGCGATCGCCGCCGGCGCCATGGCGCTGTTCGGCGAGAAGTACGGCGAGGAGGTGCGCGTACTTTCGATGGGGGCCGACGAGGACGGCGAGAAGTATTCGGTCGAACTGTGCGGCGGCACACATGCCCGGCGCACCGGCGACATCGGCCTGTTCAAGATTGTGAGCGAGGGGGCGGTTTCTTCGGGGGTGCGCCGGATCGAGGCGCTGGCCGGCCATGCTGCCGAGGCCTACGTCCGCCATCAGGCCGACCTGCTGGCCGAGGCGGCGGCGGCGCTGAAGGTGCCGCCCGAGCAGCTGCCGGCGCGCCTCGCGACACTGGTCGACGGCCAGCGCCGCATCGAGCGCGAGCTCTCGGAGGCCAGGAAGGCGCTGGCACTGGCGGGTGCGGCATCGGGCGGCGGCGCGTCGGCGGCCGACGAAGTGCGCGAGATCGACGGCATGAAGCTGGTCGGCCGCGTGCTGAACGGCGTGCCGGCCAAGGATCTCAAGGGCATGGCCGACGAGCTGATGAAGAAGCACGGCCCGGACGCGGTGATGCTGGTCGGCGTGGCCGACGGCAAGGCGGCCAATGTCGCCTCGTTCAGCTCCAGCGTCGTGAGCAAGGGCTTCGACGCACGTGATGTCGTGAAGGCCGGGGTCTCCGTGCTCGGCGGCAAGGGCGGCGGTGGCCGGCCCGACATGGCACAGGGCGGCGGCCCGGATATCGCCAGGGCTGCCGAGGCACTGAAGGCGATGGAAGCGGTCCTGGTGGGGGCGCGATGAAGACGATCATCATTCTGGTCGCGGCAGCGCTGCTGCTCGGCGGCTGCGAGACCAAGGGCTATCCCAAGGACGACGCGCAGGCGGCGCAGTACGCCAACGACGAACGGGCCTGCCGTGCGCAGGTGCGCGACGTGGCGCAGAAAGAGCGCAACATCGAGGATCAGCGCCGCGCCACCTTCGAGGGCGAGCGTCAGCGCTTCGGCCAGGAGGACCTCTACAAGACCATGGCCAACCAAGGCTACACCAACAACTACGACCGCCTGTTGGGCCAGTGCATGGAGGCCCGCGGCTGGACACCCAAGCGGAAGTCGCCGATCCCCAGGATTAGCTGGTGATCTGAGACCCGCTGCCGCGGACTCCTAATGGCCTCGCCGCCGGAGTCACGAAACGATCGCCAACCTCCTGACATCGAACGGAAAAGCCGGCCCAATCGGCGTTGCCGCCGGAGTCGCCGACAGACTCCGCGCACGGGAGTCTGGTGGGAAAATCAAAGCGCAGTCATTCGTGGCGGCAGTATATAGGAAAAGAGGATAGGAGTCAATCGGCCAGATCCGGCATCCGGTGCTTGACCTCGATCAACCGGCTGCCGCGGCACGGCGCGTAGTTTGTGACGGCGGAATGACAGCCGCGGAGGTCACCATGAGACAGCTCCAGGACATCGTGTTCGACCAGAGGCCCGTGACGCTGCCGCGGACGGCCAGCGTCAAGGAAGCTTGTGAGGCGATGCGCGACGGCCGGGTCGGCTCGGTCGTGGTGGCTGACGCCAACGGGCAACTCGCCGGTATCTTCACCGGGCGCGACGCGGTGTGCCGGGTCGTAGCGGCTGGCCGCGACGCCGCAACGACGACTCTGGGCGAGGTCATGACCGCCGACCCCGCCGCGATGTCGCCCGACCAGACCGCCGTCGATGCGCTGCGCCTGATGTGGGACGGCGGCTTTCGCCATCTGCCGCTGGTCAAGAAAGGCCGGGTCGTCGGGGTGGTATCGCGCGGCGATTTCAAGGGCCTGGAACACAACCGCCTCGAGGAAGAGCGCGATCTGTGGGAGCACATGCGCTAGCCTCTTGCCGGCTGGTTCCGGCTGGCTGATTCTGGCGGCATGAAAAAGTCGATCCTCGGCCTGCTGTTGATACTGTCCTGTCTCGCGCGACCTGCCCTGGCGCGCGACGAACTGGCGACCACGGCGGTGACCGCGGACGGCGAGACCGTTCCCTATATACTGACGACCGCCGACAACGGCGGCCCGCCGAGCCATGCGGTCATCCTGATGCCGGGCGGCACCGGGGTGATGAACCCCCGCATGATGGACGGCAAGCTCACCTTCGCCTTCGGCGGCAACTTCCTGATCCGCTCGCGCGCGCTGTTTGCTGGCGGCGGCTTCGTCGCTGCATCGACCGACGCCACCTCAACGCCGGCCCGCATCCTGGCGATCGCAAAAGATCTCCAACGCCGCTACCGCGGAATCTCGATCTACGTGATCGGCACCAGCCGCAGCACCGAGGCCACGATGAAGCTGGCCGTGCCGCTCGACGGCCAGGTGGCGGGCTTCGTCCATACCTCGTCGATGAACGGCATCGCCGGCTTCGATCCGCGCAAGCTCACCAGCCGCCACCTCGTCGTCTATCACCGCCGCGACGCCTGCCGCGTGACCCCGCCGTCGGCCAGCGCGGCGTCGGGTTCGAGCTATGGCACCGCGACGATCGAGATGGATGGCGGCACCTCGGTCGGCGACGATTGCCAGGCCCGCGCCCATCACGGCTACAACGGCATCGAGGCCGCAACGGTCGAGCGGATCAAGGCGTGGATCGTGGCCGGCAAGTGATGCCGCCCGGTCGTCATTTGCAGGAGGCCGTCACTTGCAGGAGACGGCGATTTCCCGCGGCGTGAAGGTCGGCAGGGCAGTGGGCGCACCGGCCGGCCAAGGCCGGGGCCACGATCCGTCGGCCAGATGCTTCTCCACTGTGGGCAGGAGCAGGTTGAAGGCCACCCAGGCGCGCAGCCGCGTGCCGGCATAGTTGGTGTGGACGGCGTCGGTGAACAGGTTGGGGTCGAACGGCGAGACACCGGCGATGTCGACGAAGGCGATGCCGTGGGTCGCTGCGTACTTGGCGAACAGCCGGTTCTGGAACTTCGCCAGCCGCTCGAGGTCGCGGTAGTGGAACGGGTAGTTGCCGATGTTGAGCTGTTCCAGGATGTACCTGTGGCGGATCGGGTCGAGCACGAGGCCGTCCTTCACCATCCACATGAACGAACCCATGGCGAAGTCGCTGCCGACTTCGGCAAGGTCGCCGCGGATCCGGTCGAGGTCGCGCTGGATGGTGTTGAGGCTGACCGGCAGGCGCGGATAGGCGAGGTCGGGGTCGGCTTCGTCGAGCCCTTCCGGCCACACCACCCGGTAGTCGGGCTTCGGCCATTCATGGCCGTCGTGCTCGGAGGTGGCGGCCCCAAGTGCTGCCTGGACGCGGGCGATCACCGCGGAGTATCGCGCGCCGAGCCGCAGCCACGCCGGCGCGGCCTTGGCCGGCTGCGGGCGGACGGCGGATCCCTTGGGCACGTCGGCTACGATCGACGACGGCCGGAACTGGTTGCCGCCCTCGTAGTAGACGACCAGGTCGGGCCGCAGCGGCAGGACTTCGGTGCGCACGATGGCGGCGATGTCGGTCGAGGTGATGCTTTCGCGGGCGGCATTCAGGACCTCGAAGCGCACCCCGAGCTTCTTTTCCCTGGCCCACAGGTTCAGCCAGTGGCCGGCGAGTTCCGGCCACGAAAACGGCAGGTGGTGCGAATCGACGGTCGTCGAGGAGCCGACGAACACAATGCGTATCGTCTTGTCGCCGCGCGGGTTCTCGATCGGCGCGCCGCGCCAGCCGATCTGGTTGGTCACCAGTCCGCTGGGGATCGTGACGTCGGGCAGGAAGCGGTAGGGCGGCGCATTGCCGCTGTCGGGCGGATCGTAGACCAGCACGCGGCCGGAGGCGTGGCGCAGGCGGCGATGCTGGCAGGGGTCTCCGATGCTGGCCGAGTTCCACACCTTGAACAGGTCCGATGGCCGGTAATCCATGCTGGCCGCGGCATCGTTCTCGATCGCGCGATAGCGGCGCATCCAGTCGTCCGGCACGGATTTCCGGTTCGGCATCGCCGGCGGTTCGGCGAAGAACCAGTCCCGCTCGACGCCGGCGGCGCGGGGAATTTGGTCAAGCGCCGGCGCGCTGACGGTTTCCGAGCCGGACGGCACACTGAGGGGCATGGCGAACATGTCGTAGCCGTCGAGGTAGCGGACCATCGCCTCGGCGAAGGCGGCGCTGAGCACGACGGAGAAGCAAATCAGCAGGCTGTTCTTGAGAAACTGGAGCATCGGTCTTCAGCACCCGCGGTTCCGCTGGCGGCAGAGCTCGTCCAGCAGGGGGGTGATTTCGGGAACCATGCCGCCGGCGAAGGCCGCCGCCGCCTTGGCGTTGGGATGGGGATCGGGGAC
>CALDNT010000152.1 GCA_937915145.1 uncultured Reyranella sp. | reverse complement strand
CCAACGGCTCGGTCCGCGATCTCGGTGTGCTGGCCAGGGGTTTCCCGATCCTTGCCGGCAAGGTTGGTCCCAGTCACGCGTTCGTGCATGTCGAGGGCTGGGGCATGCCGGTCGATATCTTCGGCATGACCGTGGTTCCTGGCGATCTGCTCCATGCCGACCGGCACGGCGCCGTGGTCATTCCCCGCGATCTGGCGGCCAAGCTTCCGGCGGCGATCAAGCTGCTGGCGCGCAAGGAGAAGGTGATCCTCGATGCCGCGAAGAAGAAGAGCTTCAGCATCGAAGTCCTGCGCAAGGCCTTCGCGGCCTCCGAGGACATTCACTGAGCAGCGCGCGGTGCGTTGGGGGGCGGCAGCCGGTTGCGGGGTAGCATCTGGGTCCAGCCCTCGGTGCGCACGCGGGCGATCGGTTCGAATTTTCCATCGCCCAGAGGCTTGAGGACGACAGCCTCGGCCTCGCGCAGAAACTCGTCGCCGATCAAGCCACCCGCCGAGCCGTGCCCCACGATGACGTTGTTGAAACCCGGCTTGGGTGCCGTGGAGAAGCGCGTCCGCATGATCGCCCGGTCGCCGCCGTCACCGACGTCGCGCGCCGGCTCGACCCGGCCGAACGCAATACGCGCGGTGTCCATGCATCGGCAATAGGGGCTGGCCGCGACCTCGTCGACCTTCAAGCCCAATTCGCGGAACGCCTCGCCGATCGATTGCGCCTGGGCGCGGCCCAGAGGATTGAGGTTACGCTGCCGGTCGCAGTCGGCAAAGTCCGTGACCGACGGCTCGGCATAGTCGGGCGTGGTGCCGTGGCGAAAAAAGATGACGTAGCCGCCGGCCTTCAGCATCTCGATCAGCGCCGGCGCCTGTGGCGGCACGATCCGGGTGTTGCCGACGGGATGCTCTTGTGCCGCCACCGCCGAGACCATGGCCGATGACGATACTGTCGCCGCCGCGATCAACGACAAAGCCAGCACGATCGCCGGCTTCGGCATGATCAATGCAGGGCGCGGTCGCGCGAGACGTAGAGGCCGCGTTTCAATTCCTTGAAGAAATGCGGCACCTGCGGATGTGACACCGGCTTGCCGGTATTGTCAGGTAGCAGGTTCTGCTCCGAGACGTAGGCGACGTAGGTCGTCTGGGCGTTTTCAGCCAGCAGATGATAGAAGGGTTGGTCGCGGCGCGGGCGAACCTCGGCCGGAATAGCGGTCAACCACTCCTCGGTGTTGGCGAACTCCGGATCGACATCGAAAATCACACCCCGGAATGGATGAATGCGATGCTTCACCACTTGGCCTATGGCGAACTTCGCCGTACGCGTCGGCGGCTCGGCAATCATCGGACGAGAGGGCTGGTTATCGATATCCATGACGCAAGTATTACCTCGATCGGGCCGGCAGGCAACGCGGTCGGACCGGCGATTTGACCGCGGCGTGCAACAATGCGTGAAGCGGCATGGCTGGGGAGCTGGCCGTCCGGGGCGCCGGCTTCGGTTGACGCGAGGCATCTGCCCGTGGACTCTGCGTCCCGAGGCGCAATATCTGGCGCAATGAGGGAACGAAATCTTTGGCCGACGGTCTGAAAGTCCGGTTCTGGGGCGTGCGCGGCTCAATTTCCTGCGCCGGCGCCGAGTACATGCGCTATGGCGGTAACACTTCCTGCCTGGAGGTCACGGCCGGCGGACGGCGGCTGATATTCGATGCCGGCACCGGCATTCGCACCCTCGGGCTCGAACTTGGACGCCACGCGCCTCTCGATATCGACATCTACTTCACCCATACCCACCTCGATCACATCTCGGGTCTCACTTTTTTCGAGCCGCTGTTCGAGCGTCGCAATTCGGTACGCATGTGGGCGGGGCACCTTGAGGCGCCTTACACGCTGAAGAAGGTGGTCGGCCATCTTATGCAGGCGCCACTCTATCCGGTGTCACTCGAGATTTTCCAGGCGGCGGTGGAATTCAAAGAGTTTAAGAGCGGACAGACGCTGACCAGCGGCACGGTCAGCATGCGCACGGCGCCGCTCAACCATCCCAATGGCGCCACCGGCTATCGCATCGAGCATGGCGGCAAGTCGATCTGCTACATCACCGATACCGAGCACCGCGAGGGCAAACGCGACGAGATCATCGTCGATCTTTGCCGTGACGCCGACGTGATGATCTACGACTGCAGTTACACCGATGCCGAATACCCGCGGTATCGCGGCTGGGGTCACTCGACCTGGCAGGAGGGCGCACGGATTGCCGACACTGCCGGCGTCGGCACGCTTGTCATCTTCCATCACGACCCCAGCCATGACGACGCCTTCATGGACGGCGTCGCGCGCGACGCGGCGGCATTGCGCCCGGGCAACGCGTCACATGGACTGCCGCGCGCGCTTGTCGCCCATGAAGGCCTGACTCTCGCCCCATGACCGCCCCGCTCAGCCTGCGCGGCCGCTGGCGACGACTGGCGCTGGGACTGCCGACCGTGCTCGGCCTGGCGCCGCGCGGCTGGTTCATTCCCCATCGCTATGCGCCGTCGCTGCCGCCGCCGGGTGCCCAGCCGCCCTATCCGGCGATTGAGCGCCTGTTCGAAAGCCACGCGGCGACATTTGCCACGATGCTCGACACCGTCGACGCCCACGCTGGCGGCATCGAGGGGCTGAAGGGCCTGCTCGCGCAATCCTGGTTTCCCTCGCTCGACGCCGCCATCGCCTACACCCTGGTCCGCGAACGCAAGCCGCAACGCATCGTCGAGGTCGGGTCCGGGCACTCGACCCGCATCCTTGCCCGGGCCCAGTGTGGCATCGGCGAGATCGTCGCCATCGACCCGGTGCCGCGCGCCGATGTCGCCGGCCTGGCCGGCGTGCGGGTCGTGCCCTCGACCCTGCAGACCGCCCCGACCGATCTGTTCGACGGACTGCGGGCCGGCGATGTGCTGTTCATCGACTCGAGCCACATCCTGATGCCCGGCAGCGACGTCGATATCCTGTTCAATCGGGTGTTGCCGGCGTTGCCCGCAGGCACTTTGGTTCACATCCACGACATTTTCCTGCCCTTCGACTATCCGTCGGTGTGGGGCTGGCGTAACTACAACGAACAGCAGGGCGTCCTGCCATTGCTGGCGACCGGCGCCTATGTGCCGTTGTTTTCCAGCGTCTGGGCGCAACGGCGGCTGGGCGACCGACTTGCTGCGTCGATCATGGCGCAGCTGCCGCAACCCGCCGGAGCGATGGCCACGAGCCTGTGGCTGGAGAAGCGTTGATGCTCACCCGGGTGTGGAACTGGCTGTTCGACGGCGGCGGTCCGGCTGTCCTGCCGGATCGCGTGCGCGATGCCATCCGGCTTCAGCAGGAACGCAGCGAGATCCTGATCGGCTGGATACAATTTGGCATCGTCATCCTGATCGGCGGCGTGTTCGAGTTCTCCGCCATGGCCGAAGGCGAGGTCCAGGCCGACTTCTCTTTCGAAAGCGAAGTCCTGCTGATCTATGGCGCGATCTGCGTGGCACGCCTGATATTGGCCCATATGCGCCTGCTCAAGCCGTGGATGCTCTATCTATCGGTGATCGCCGACATCGTGCTCCTGATGGCACTGATCTGGAGCTTTCACCTCAAGTACGCCCAGCCGGCGGCCTTCTATTTGAAGGTTCCGACGCTGTTCTACGTATTCCTGTTCATCGCCCTGCGTGCCTTGCGCTTCGAGGTACGATTCGTGGTCTTCACCGGCGTCATGGCCGCGGCAGGCTGGGCCTATCTCACCTACTATGTCGCTTCGGGACGAGGCGGGCCGCCCGACCGGACGCACAATTTCGTCGACTACATGACCTCGAATGCCCTGCTCGTGGGTGCCGAAATCGACAAGATCATCGCCATCCTGCTGGCGACGGCGGTGCTGGCGCTCGCCATCGCACGGGCGCGCCGTCTGCTGGTGCGGTCGGTCACCGAAGGAGCGGCGGCGCGCGATTTGTCGCGCTTCTTCGACCCCGGCGTCGCCGCACGCATCCGGGGTGCGGCGATTTCGATCAAGGCTGGCGAAGGCGAACTGCGCGATGTCGCCATCCTGACCGTCGATCTGCGCGGCTTCACCCGGCTGTCGACCGAGCTCGCGCCGGGCGAGGTGATGAAGATGCTTCAAGACTACCAGGGCCGGGTGTGCCCACTGATTACTGGCAATGGCGGCAGCATCGACAAGTTCCTGGGCGACGGCATCCTGGCGTCGTTCGGCGCAGTGGCGCCGTCGCCGACCGCCGCCGCCGATGCCTTGCGTGCCGCCGACGCTGTGATTGCGGCAGCCGACCTCTGGATCGCCGAGCGCCAGGCCGCCGGCCTGCCGCCGCTTGCGATCGGCCTCGCCGTGTCGTCGGGGCGCGTCATCTTCGGCGCAGTGGGCGACGGCGAACGGCTGGAATTCACGGTAATCGGAGACGCGGTCAATTTCGCGGCCAAACTCGAGAAGCACAACAAGGATGAAAAGTCCCGCGCCGTCACCGACAGCGGAACCTACAGCCTGGCCGAACGGCAGGGTTACGTCCCCCCTGTGGTCCGCGAGCGGCGAATCGGGCGGCGCGTCGGCGGTGTCACCGATTTGGTCGATATTGTGGTCCTGGCGGCCTGAAGTCCGACCCGGGCCGGTTGCCTTGCCCTTTCCGCATTCGGGGCCTATGTAATTTGAAGCGAGTTGGAGACGAATTGGCGGAGCGCCAACGTGGGTAACAACTACGATATTATTCTCATCGGACTGGTCGCAGTTTTCCTGATTCTGCGGCTGCGTTCGGTTCTCGGCAAGCGCACGGGCAACGAGCGTCCGCCGGCGCGCGATCCGTTCACACCGCCGCCGGCTGCACCGCGCAATGGCGATGCGCCGGCCGGAGCATCGGCGCATCCCGACAATGTCGTTGCCCTGCCGCCTCCCGCTGCGCGGCCCTCCTCCGCGACGACCGGGCCGGGCGGCATTCGCGCCACCGTCATGCCGACCGCAACCGCCGGCGTGGCCGCCATTCGTGCCACCGATCCCACGTTCGATCCCATGTCGTTCTGCACCGGTGCACGCGCCGCCTTCACGACCATCGTCGAGGCATTCGCCAAGGGCGATGTCGGGTCCTTGCGGACGCTGCTCGACGGTCCGACATTCACAAGCTTCGAGGCGGCCATCCGCGGCCGCGCCGAGCGCAACGAGAAGGCGGAAACCACATTGATCGGCTTCGAGGCCTCCGACATCGCCGGCGCCGAACTGCAAGGCGCGCGCGCCGCTGTCACCGTGCGCTTCGTCAGCGAGCAGATCAACGTCCTGCGCGATGCCGACGGCCAGATCGCCGACGGCAATCCCAATGAGGTGCAGAAGGTCATCGATCTATGGACGTTCAGCCGCGACACCCAGTCGAGCGATCCCAACTGGCTGCTGACCAAGACTGAAAGCGAAGGCTGAGGAGGGCGTTCCGAACATGCGCTGGACCGTCTTGTCCGGTGGGGTGGCTTTGCTTGCCGCCGCCGGCCTTCTGTCAGGATGCACCGGCGGCGAGACGATTGTGCCTGAAAAGCAGGTGGCAATGGCGCCGACTTCGTTCAACGAGATCGCCGGCTGGGCCAGCGACAGGCAGGCCGAGGCCCTGGCCGCCTTCCGGCGCTCGTGCCCCAAGCTGACGACCGGGCGGGACACCAGCATCGCGACGGATGGCGGCGAGAAGACGATTTCCGCTGCCGAATGGAAGCGCGTCTGCAATGCCGCCGCAGCGGTAAAGCCGGGAGACAACCGGACAGCCCGGCTGTTCTTCGAGGAGAACTTCCGGCCGCTGGTGGTCAAGGCGCCCGGCAAGTTCACGGGCTACTTCGAGCCCGAACTGCGCGGCAGCCGCGCGCCCTCCCGCCTCTTCACGGTGCCGGTCTATCGACGGCCACCTGATCTTTCAGATAAGCCGTACTATTCGCGGGCGGAAATCGAGCAGGGCGTGCTCAAGGGCAAAGGGCTCGAGGTCGTCTGGGTTCAGGATCCGGTCGGGCTGTTCGAGGTCCAGGTCCAGGGCAGCGGCCGTGTCCAGCTTGCCGAAGGCGGCACGCTCACGCTCGGCTTCGATGGTTCCAACAACCGGCCCTACACCGCGATCGGCAAGGTGCTGGTCGAAAGGGGCACACTGAAGCTCGAGGATGCCAACTGGCCGGCTATCCGGGACTGGCTGAAGCGCAATCCGCAGCAGGCGCGCGATGTCATGCGCAAGAACGAGCGCTACATCTTCTTCAAGGATACCAAGAGCCAGCCGGCCGCCGGCGCCGAAGGCGTTCCGCTCACTGCCCAGCGCAGCATGGCGGTCGACACAAGCATTACGCCATTCGGCACGCCGATCTGGATCGAAACCATGCGGCCGGTGACGCGCAAACCCGGCGCCACCGAGCCCTATCGCCGGCTGATGATCGCACAGGACGCCGGCGCGGCGATTGTAGGTCCCGCGCGCGGCGACGTGTTCTTCGGCAGCGGAACCATCGCTGCCGACTGGGCCGGCCGAATGAATAGCGACGGCAAGGCGATCGTGCTGATCCCCAACAAGAACTGACGACGCCAATAGATCAGGCAAGGTCGAAGCGATCGAGGTTCATCACCTTGGTCCAAGCGGCGACAAAGTCGCTCACGAACTTCTTTTGCGCATTGTCGCAGGCATAGACCTCCGCAAGGGCCCGAAGCTGGGAGTTCGAGCCGAAGACGAGGTCGACACGGGTGCCGGTCCACTTCTGTTCGCCCGTCGCGCGATCATGTCCTGCGAACACGCCTTCGGCTTCCGTGGCCGCCTTCCACTCCGTGCCCATGTCGAGCAAGTTGGTGAAGAAGTCGTTGGTGAGCATCCCGGGGCGTTTCGTGAAAACGCCGTGCGGCGACTGGCCGACGTTCGCATTCAGCACGCGCATGCCGCCGACGAGAACCGTCATTTCAGGCGCGGTCAATGTCAGAAGCTGCGCCCGGTCCACCAGCATCTCCTCGGGCGAAACATTGTGCGCGGCCTCGAGGTAGTTGCGGAACCCGTCCGCCGTCGGTTCGAGCGGCGCGAAGGCCTCGACGTCGGTTTGCTCCTGCGACGCGTCCGTACGGCCCGGCGTGAAGGGAACCGCCACGTCGTGCCCGGCGTTCTTCGCCGCCTGCTCGATGGCCGCGCAACCGCCGAGGACGATCAGGTCGGCGAGCGAGACCAGCTTGCCTCCGGTCTGCGCGGCATTGAATTCCTTGCGGATGCCTTCGAAGGTTTCGAGCACGGTCGCCAGTTCGGCGGGCTGGTTGACTTTCCAATCCTTCTGCGGCGCAAGGCGGATGCGGGCCCCGTTCGCTCCGCCGCGCTTGTCGGAGCCGCGGAAGGTTGCCGCCGATGCCCACGCGGTCGAGACCAGTGCGAAGACCGACAGTCCCGATTCGAGGATCCTGGCCTTGAGGGTGCGGACATCCTGCGCGTCGATCAGGTCGTGACTGACCGCCGGAACCGGATCCTGCCACAGAAGTTCTTCCGCCGGGACCTCGCGGCCGAGATAGCGCGAGCAGGGGCCCATGTCGCGGTGGGTCAGCTTGTACCACGCGCGGGCGAACGCATCGGCGAACTGATCCGGGTTCTCGTGGAAGCGCCGTGAAATCTTTTCGTAGGCAGGATCGACCCGCAAGGCGAGGTCGGTGGTGAGCATGGAGGGCGCGTGGCGCTTCGACGGATCGTGAGCATCCGGCACGGTACCGGCGCCCGCGTCATGCTTCAGCTTCCACTGATGGGCACCGGCCGGGCTCTTGGTCAGCTCCCATTCGTAGCCGAACAGGTTCCAGAAGAAGTTGTTGCTCCACTTGGTTGGCGTCGTGGTCCAGATGACTTCGAGGCCGCTGGTGATCGCGTCGCCACCCTTGCCCGTGCCATATGTGCTCTTCCAGCCCAGGCCCTGTTCCTCGATGCCAGCGGCTTCGGGCTCTGCGCCCACCAGTGCGGCATCGCCAGCACCGTGGGTTTTGCCGAAGGTGTGACCGCCGGCGATCAACGCGACGGTTTCCTCGTCGTTCATGGCCATGCGTGCGAAGGTCTCTCGAATGTCCTTGGCCGCGGCGAGCGGATCTGGCTGGCCGTTGGGGCCTTCCGGATTGACGTAGATCAGACCCATCTGCACGGCCGCGAGCGGGTTCTCGAGTTCCCGGTCGCCCGAGTAGCGTTTGTCGCCAAGCCAGGTGGCCTCGTTGCCCCAGTAGATGTCCTCTTCGGGTTCCCAGACGTCCACGCGCCCGCCCCCGAAGCCGAAGGTCTTGAACCCCATCGACTCCAGGGCGCAGTTGCCCGCGAAGATCATCAGGTCGGCCCAGGAGATCTTGTTTCCGTACTTCCGCTTGATCGGCCACAGCAGCCGGCGCGCCTTGTCCAGGTTCGCGTTGTCCGGCCAGCTGTTGAGCGGCGCGAAACGTTGCGTGCCCGATCCCGCCCCGCCGCGGCCGTCGCCGATGCGGTAGGTGCCCGCGCTGTGCCACG
This sequence comes from uncultured Reyranella sp., assembly GCA_937915145.1. Classification (GTDB taxonomy): domain Bacteria; phylum Pseudomonadota; class Alphaproteobacteria; order Reyranellales; family Reyranellaceae; genus Reyranella. The sequence goes on along the minus strand of CALDNT010000152.1, from coordinate 6,542 downwards.
CCATCCGGATGAACAGCGGCCCGTAATGGCCATAGTCGGCCGGCCACCACTCCTGCGAGTCGGTCATCAACGCATAAAGGTCCTTCCTCAGGGCCTTGAGGTTGAGCTTCTTGAACTCCTTGGCGTAGTTGAAGTTCTTGCCCATGGGATCAGATGGCGGAGAGTTCTGGTGCAGGACCCTGAGGTTCAACTGGTTCGGCCACCAGTCACGATTCGATCTGCCCGCGTTGGCGCGAGCCCCATGCATCACCGGGCACTTGCCGGCGTCTGCGTTGCTGTTTCCATCCATGTTGCTCTCCGATCGTGGCTGGGTTGATTGGCCTGGTCCGCGGGCACGAATTTGCGAATCTCCGGATCGAATCTATATAATCTTAGAATTATTCTAAACAAGGGGTCGTTGCACGCGATTTTCGCGGCTGCCATCTTGGCGACCGTGTCCCAGTCCCTGCCCCGCCCTAGTGCCCGCCCGCGCCGCATTGCGCTTTTCGTCACCTGCCTCGTCGATCTGTTCCGGCCCTCGGTCGGATTCGCCGCGGTCAAGCTGCTTGAAAGGGCGGGCTGCACGGTCGATGTGCCGCCCCTGCAGGTATGTTGCGGTCAGCCCGCCTACAATACCGGCGATCGCGCCACGACGCGGGCGATCGCCGCCCAGGTCATCGCGGCCTTCGACGGCTACGATGCCGTCGTGGCACCGTCGGGTTCCTGCGGCGGGATGCTGAGCCATCACTACCCCGGCCTGTTCGACGACGATCCAGCCATGCAGGCCCGGGCCAAGGATCTCGCCGGCCGCAGCTACGAGCTGATGGCGTTCCTGGTGGATGTGATGGGCATCGAAACCGTCGAGGCCCGCTATGACGGCGCCGTCACCTATCACGACTCATGCTCGGGCCTGCGCGAACTCGGTGTCAAGGACCAGCCCCGCCGGTTGCTCCAGTCGGTCGACGGCCTGGCCCTTCGCGAGATGAAATCGCCCGAGGTGTGCTGCGGCTTCGGCGGTACTTTCTGCGTGAAATATCCTGAAATATCCAATGCCATGGTTGGCGAAAAATCGGCCGATATCGCCGCGTCCGGCGCCGACACGCTGGTGGCAGGCGATCTCGGTTGTCTGATGAACATGGCCGGCAAGTTGCAGCGCGAGGGCAGCCCGATACATGTGCGCCACGTGGCCGAAGTGTTGGCCGGAATGGGTGACCTGCCGGCAATCGGCGAGCCGGGGCGCGGGGAGCCGGGTTGATGGAATCGACCGCTCACCACTTCAGGCAGAATGTCGGCACCGCCTTGGCCGACCCCAACCTGCAGGATTCGCTGGCCAAGCTGAAGGTCGGCTTCTCGGAGCGCCGCCGCCAGGCTGCCGAGCGTCTGCCCGAATTCGAGGCCCTGCGCGACCGCGCGCGCGACATCAAGAACCACACGCTGGCCAATCTCGATTTCTATCTCGAGGAGTTCGAGCGCAAGGTTCTGGCGCTGGGCGGCCACGTCCACTGGGCGCCGACCGCCGCCGACGCGCGGCGCATCATCGGCGAGCTCTGCCGCGGTGCCGGCGCCAGGACCGTCGCCAAGTCGAAATCGATGGTGGCCGAGGAAATCGCGCTCAACGAGCATCTCGAGGAAATCGGCATCGAGCCGATCGAGACCGACCTCGGCGAATACATCATCCAGCTCCGCCGCGAACCGCCCAGCCACATCATCGCGCCGGCCGTTCATCTCACCAAGGACCAGGTCGCCGATACCTTCCTGGAACACCACCGCAAGCTCGGCTTCACCAAGCGGCTGACCGAGCGCAACGATCTCGTCGCCGAAGCCCGCTATGTGCTGCGCCAGAAGTTCGTCGACGCCGACGTTGGCCTGACCGGTGCCAACTTTCTGGTGGCCGAGACAGGCTCGTCGATGCTGGTGACGAACGAAGGCAATGCCGACCTCTCCAACACGCTGCCCAGGATGCACATCGTGCTGGCCAGCATCGAGAAGGTGATCCCGACGCTGGAGGACGCCGCCGTCCTGTTGCGCGTGCTGGCGCGGTCAGCCACTGGCCAGGAATCTTCGGCCTACACCACGCTCAACACCGGACCGAAGCGGCCGGGCGACCTCGACGGGCCCGAGCACTATCACGTCGTCCTTCTCGACAACGGCCGGTCCGGCGTGCTGGGCACCGAGATGCAGGAGATCCTGCGCTGCATTCGCTGCGGCGCCTGCATGAACCATTGCCCGGTCTACGGCGCAATCGGCGGACATGCCTATGGCTGGGTCTATCCTGGACCGCTCGGCGCCGTGCTGACGCCGCAACTGATCGGCGTCGAGGATGCCGGCAATCTGCCCAACGCATCGACCTTCTGCGGCCGTTGCGAAAGCGTCTGCCCGGTGCGAATCCCGCTGCCCAAGCTGATGCGCCATTGGCGCGAGCGCGAGTTCGAACGGCACCTCACGCCGACCGCAGTCCGGCAGGGCCTGGCATTGTGGAGCTTCGTCGCCCGCCGCCCCCGGCTCTATCGCCGGTTGGCCGGGCTCGCCAACCGTATGCTGGCCCTGTTCGGCCGCGCCGAGGGCCGCTACCGCGGCCTGCCGCTGGCATCGGGCTGGACGCGCTTCCGCGACTTCCCGGCCCCGCCGGCCGGCGGCACCTTTCACGCCCAATGGTCCAGGAGGCGACCATGAGCGACGCACCGGCCAACGCCAGGGCGCAGATCCTCGACGGCATTCGCCGCTCGCTGCGGCGCGGTGCGATTTCCGGCCCCGCGCGGCAGGCGGTCGAGGACCGATTGGCCCTGCCCCCGCGTGGGCCGGTAATTTCCCGGACCGAGCTCGCGCCGCCCGAAAAAGTGGCCCTGTTCTGCCACTGGGCCGAAACCAACAATGCCACCGTGGCGCGCGTGGCGGCGACCGATGTGGCCTCCGAGGTCGCGTCTTTCCTGGTCCGCAACAATCTGCCGGCAGAAGTGGCAATGGCGCCCTCGCCGCAGCTTGCGGACTATGATTGGGGTGGCCAGAAGATGCTGTCGGTCCGCCGGGGTCGCGGCGAGGCGAGCGATCTTGTGTCGATCACCGGCGCCTTTGCCGCCATCGCCGAGACCGGAACGCTGGTGATGGCGTCGGGACCGGAACATCCCGTGACGCTGAACCTGCTGCCCGACACCCATATCGTGGTGCTGCGCGAGCGCGACATCGTCGGCGGCTACGAAGACGTGTGGGGCCTGCTGCGCCAGCGCTATGGCAAGGACCGCATGCCGCGCACCGTCAACACCATCACCGGACCGTCGCGCACCGGCGATATCGAGCAGGCCATGGAACTTGGGGCGCATGGCCCACGCCGGATGCATATTGTCGTGGTGCGCGAATGAGAGTGGCGCGATGACCTCCGATGGCGCTTCGTCGGAGTCACGGGCGGAGTTGCGTGTCGTCGGCAGCAGTGTCGGCCGCGAGGTCGAGTTGTTGCTCGACCGGCTCGCCGCAGGGGTCGGGCGCCGCGCGCCGCGGGTGCTGCAAGTCGGGTCGCGTGCCCAGCTCTCCGACCGCAACGAACTCAACTGGCGCGCTCTGATCGCCAAGCGCTTCGGCAAGCGCGCCCGGTTCGTCGGTTTCGACCTGCTCGAGGGTGCAAATGTCGACGTCGTAGGCGACATCTGCAGCACGCCACGAACGCTCAAGACCCTGCTTGGCGATGATCCATTCGACCTGGTGGTCTGCTGTCATGTGCTCGAGCACACCCGCCAACCCGCGCGGGCAGCCGCCAATATCGAGCGCGTCCTGCGGCCCGGCGGGCTTGCCTACGTCGCCACGCCGTGGTCGCAGGCGTTCCACGCCGCGCCCGACGATTACTGGCGCTTCTCAGTGCGCGGTCTGATGCTGATGTTCGCCCGACTGGAGATCGTATCGTCGTTCTACAGTGGCGGCGACGTCGGGCTCGATGTCGCCTACCGGGTCGTGCGAGACGGGCAGCCGGAACTCGATCCGCGGGCGGGAGCGGTTGAGCAGGGGCTATTCCAGCTCGTGCTCGACCACGAAGACAATCGCGCCGTACTGGCCCGCCAGGCACCCGAACGGCTGGCGGTATCACGGACGTATCTGCCGACCCTGTTCGTCAACATCGTGGGGCAGCGGCGGGCTTAGGTTGATTGGACAAAAGATAAAGAGCGGGCTTTCGCCCGCTCTTTCCAGTTTTTCAGCTTAAGCTGGATCTAGAAGCGCACGTCCATACCGAGGAGCAGTGCCCAGGTATTGCCCGTGACGGCATTCGAGGGACCGCCCTGCTGGTTGATAAAGCCACCACCGGTGATCTTGATGCCCGGTCCAAGCGCGTAGTTGGCGCCAACTTCGAACTTCTGGGCAGTTTCAGCACCGAACGCCAAGGCGAAGGGGCCGCTGAACACCGTGCTGTTGACACCGGGGGTGCCGGTGAAGGTGCCGGCCGCGCCGCCGGAACCGTTGAACGTTGCAGCATTGGTGCCGGTCGCGATCGACGCCACGGTATTCGAGCCGTTACCGTTGGAGTTGGTCGAACCCATCCACATGAACGAGACCTGCCACGGGCCAGTCGCGTACATGATACCCGCCGTAGCGAAGCGGGTCGCATTGTCCACGTTGGTGTAGTAGTTCGAGCCCATGCCCTGGTTGTCGTAGCCGACCGAGCCGCCGACCGTGATGCCCTTGTAGCCAAACTGCAGACCGGCGGTCCACATGGCCCAGTTGCCGAGGTTCGAACCGGTGATCTGGTTCGCCGCGCTCGCCAGGGGCCGGAGGCCCGGGTTGAACGTGGCATAGGCGAACGAGCCGTAGGCCGCGACCGTGACATCGCCGAACTTGTTCAGGTAGTTGGCGCCGATATCGATGCCGTTCTGCCAAGCGTAGTCGTTGGTCGCGCAATAGCTGATGTTCGACGCATTGGCGAAGCCGCAGGCGCCAAAGCCCGTTCCAGCCGCCGGCGGGCCGCTGGCCAGACCGGTGGTGCCGAGAATGCCGCCGCCCTGCGGAGTCTTAATCTTCGGAGCGTAACCGAGACCGATCTGCAGGCCCTGGAAGCGTGGCGTGAAGTAGTTGATGCGCTGTACGTCCTGCCACGCGGCCGTGTTGGTGGCCGTGGTGCTGTGGAACATCGCCTTGTTGCTCGAGCTAGCCAGCTGGTTCGCGACGATATGGTTGTGCTGGATGGCGCCGAAGCCGATCAACGCCGACGGTGCGCCGTAATACATACGATACGATGCAGCGTCGCGCGAGCCCAACTCAACGCGGCCCCAGTCGCCGAAGGCGAACAGATAGGCTTCGTCGATGCTGGTGCCGCCGTCCGGGTTCCAGGCTTCGAGTTCGACGTTGACGCCGACCGAAGTGCCGTTATCCAGCTTGGTCTGGCCATTGAAGTGAATTTCACCTTCCTGCAGGAAGAACATTCCCTTGTACTCCGTGGAGCTACCGTTCGTCGCATAGGACGAGCTGATACCACCAGCGACAGCGTAGAAGGTGTAGTAACCACCGACGCCGACCTTGATCGGATCAGCGGCCATGGCCGGAGCGGCCATCAGCCCACCAACGACCAAAGCGGTCGATCCCAATAGAAGCTTCTTCATCTTTCTCCCTCTCTCATTAATCAGAGACTGGTACGTACCAAAAGGCCTGTCCGACCGGCGGAATGAGGAAGCCCAAAACGCAGCTGCTCACGTCCGGCCAATGCGGCTTGGAGAATAGAACACAGGGTCAAATGAAGGGTCAAGAATTCGACGTGATGCTGCCTGATTCTTCCTCCGACCTGTGGCGTCTTTGTCACAATTTGAGCCTTGCCTCGGGCCGGGCGCCGGTCCGGCTACCGTATCTAGTCACTGTCTGGAATCGCCCGGCAGTTCCTTCACAAAATCAACTCCTGCCGGGTAGGTTTTCCTAGAAGACTAGTCGGCAGCGGCGCACCTCCACTGCTTGAAGTCCGCGGGGCTGGTGTTTATGGTCTCGGCGTCGTTTTATCGGCCGAATTAGGGCGCGTTTCTTGCCGCACGCTGGCGACATCTCGTGTATTATCGAGGCCAAATTGGACAAGGGCACAACCATGTCGGGCTTTTTGACCTCTCTCCGGCTTCCAGCCATCCTGGCCGGCGCCATGGCGCTCGGGCTTGCCGCCTGCGGCGGCAACAACGTCAACGAAGTACGCACGGGCAACACCGGCGACCGCTCCAAGCGCGATCTGAACCAGGGCCTGGCGTCGGGCACCCAGGAGAGCGGCACCCTGTTCGGGCCGGGCGGCTTGTTCGGATCGAAAGCCGAGAAAAAGGACGACAGCGGTACCGGCGTGGCCGTGAACGCCTATCTTTGGCGGGCTTCGCTCGACACCATCAACTTCATCCCGCTGGTCTCGGCCGATCCGTTCGGCGGCGTCATCATCACCGACTGGTACACCCCGGCCGAAACACCCAACGAGCGCATGAAGGTCCAGGTCACCATCCTCGACCGCGAACTGCGCGCCGATGGCGTGCGGGTGTCGGTGTTCAAGCAGCAGACCGCGCCCAGGGGTGGCAACTGGGTCGACGCCCAGGTCGACCCGCGGACCCAGATCGACATCGAGAACG